>NZ_DASPSP010000176.1:0-7884 GCF_035623875.1 Mycobacterium sp.
ACCGCGCGGCGGCGCAGCTTCGCGCTGGTCGGGCGCACGTCGACCATCCGCGGTCCGTAGGCCTTGCCGAGCGCGATCATCACGCTCGTCGAGAGCGCGTTGAGCACGACCTTCTGGGCCGTCCCCGCGGTCAGCCGCGTGGAGCCGGCGAGCACCTCGGGCCCGGTCAGCAGCTCGATCACCACGTCGGCAGACGCCTCGCTGCCCGGGTTGTTGACGATAGCGACGGTCAGCGCGCCCGCCGCCCGCGCGTGCTCGAGAGCCCCGAGCACGTACGGCGTGCGGCCCGACGCCGTGATCCCGACGAGCGCGTCGGCGGCGGTCAGGTCGGCGAGATCGTCGGGATCGAACGCGTCCTCCGCGCCCTCGATCGCCTCGGTCAGCGCCGCCTGCCCGCCGGCGATCACGCCGCGCACGAGGTCGGTGCCGAACGTCGGCCCACACTCGGCCGCGTCGAGCACACCGAGCCGTCCGGGCGTTCCGGCGCCGGCGTAGATCAGGCGCCCGCCGCACTCGAGCCGCGCGGCGATCGCCTCGGCCGCCGCCGCGATGCGCGGGACCGCCGCCGCCACCGCGCCGTGTGCCCCGCCCTCGGCGGCGACCAGCAACGCGACGACCTCGTCGATAGGCCGCGCGTCGAGGTCGTCCAAGTCTGGCCGGGAGTCCTCGGTGGCGAGCGCGTCGAGCCCGTGCGGGGCAAGGCCCTCCAGGGCCGCCTGCACGCGGATCACGTGCGGCTCGTGAATCGCCCCCAGCCGCAGCGCGCCGTCGAGCGCGTCGCCTGCAGCTGGGACGAGGTCGAGCTGCTCGCGCAGCGCCTCGACCCCCGCCAGGCCGCCGACCATCGCCACCGGGCCATCCCCGGCCGCGCGGGCGGTCGCGGCGAGCGCCTCGGCGGCGGCGCTGACGATCGCCAGCGCCGCGGCGTCGTCCTCCACAGCGAGGACGTCGGGCGCGAAGGACGCGAACGCGGCGGCACCGGTGAGCTGCGCGGGCCAGGTCTCCGGCGCGCCGAAGCGGGCGCGGGCGGCGTCGAGCAGCGTCGTGCACGGGCCCCGGCCGTCGTGGGCGCGCAGCGCCGCGCGCAGCCCGGCGGCGCCGATCCACGCGCCGCCGCCCTCGTCGCCCAGCCACGGGCCCCAGCCGTCGGCGGTCCGCAGCGCGCCGTCCGCGCCGATCGCGAGCGCCACCACGCCGGTGCCCGCGACCAGTACGACGCCCGGCTCCCCGTTCAGCGCGCCGGCGTGCGCGATCACGGCGTCGCTGGTCACCGCGACGCGCTCCGCCCGCAGCGAGGCCAGCAGCGCATCGCCCAGCGCGCGCGCCGCGTCCGGCGCCGCCAGTGCCCCGGCGGCACCCACGATCACCTCTTCGACCGGGCCGAACTCGCGCGCGACAGCCAGAATCGCCGCCTCCGCGGCCCGCACACCGCCAGGCGCCGCAAGCCCCGGCGCGCCCGCCCCCTCGGCCCTCCGGCCGCCTGCCGCGGCCCGGCAGGACGTCTTGCCGAGATCGACGGCCAGGATCACCGCACCCATCCTTTCATTAGGGGGCGGCAAGTCTTACCCAGCTTGACGGGGCGGCTCGTGAACATGGGGTCGTTCGCCAGCACGTATGCATCGGCGTCGGAGGCATCTGAAGCCGACTCACCTGTCAACGATGTCGTGGACTGAGACACCTCCAACCGCGCCGACTCCGGTAGTTGTTCAGCTGCGAACCGTCGGGGTGAAGCGGGTCATCCTGCGCAGGATCCACGGTGTGCGCCTGGCCATTACCGCTAAGGCGCGGTCCGAGCGGCGCATCGCGGTCCGCGGTCCGGGGGTGGGCGTTGACGCCAGCTCCGCCTCAGGCGATCCCGCGTGCGGGCCGTGGCGATTGACCGCCAGCAGTTGCCAGGTGCCGGGCACACCACGCAGCTCGACAGGGCCGCGGTCCTCGAAGCCCGTGCCCGAGCCGACCACCAGGTCACGCACGGTGCGGGAGACAAGGATTTCGCCAGCGCCGGCCTGGCCGAGGATTCGCGCCGCGATGTGTACTGCAATGCCGCCGATGTCGGTGTCGAGCAGTTCGCACTCGCCGGTGTGGATGCCGGCGCGGATCTGGATGCCCAGTGTTTCGGTCTCGGCGCGTAGGGCCTCGGCGCAGCGGATGGCCTGCGTCGGACCGTCGAAGGTGGCCAGGTGGCCGTCGCCGGTGCTCTTGACGACCGTGCCGCCGAATTGTTGTGTCAGGTCGGCGGTGATCTCACCGAAGCGCTGCAGCACCGCCCGCCAGCGCTGGTCGCCCGTGGCCGCGGCGCGTGCCGTCGAGGCGACGATATCGGTGAACACCACGGTGCGCAGGGCACGATGTGACGGCGACGGCGCGGCATGGCTACCGGTAAGGAACTCCTCGATCCCTGTCAGGATCCTGTCGGGCTCGGTGAACCAGGGCGCGGCGTCCACGCCTTCGACCTCTAGGTACCGCGCGCCCGGGATGTGGTCGGCGAGGTAGCGACCGCTCTGCACCGGAACGACGGGGTCCTCGCGAGCATGGATGACCAGGGTGGGCGCGGTGATCGTCGGCAGGATCGGCCGCACGTCGACCCGAAACGCCGCTTCGAGCGTCGCCCGCGCCATCCCCGGGCTGGCGCTCATGCGCTCAAACATGGCGAGCTGGCGTATTAGACCGCACGCTGACGGCAGGCCGATGCTGAGTGTCGCACCGCTGCCCCATGCCGAGCGGACGGTGCGGCCGATTCCCTGAACCCGGGCGATCTGCTCCACCGACGGCAAATAGTCTTCACCAAACTCGGGAAGGTGGCGCATCCGCAGCTCGGCCGGGTCGCGGTCGAGGTTGTCCCACCCGCCTGGGTGAAACGAGTATGTGCCGTAGAGGATCAACGCCCGCGTTCGCTCCGGCCGTGTTGCCGCGAACATCATGGCGGCCGGGCCGCCGTCGCTCAGAGCGAAGAGAACGGCTTGTCCGAAGCCGACGGCGTCCATGACGGCCTCGATCTCGGCCGCTCGGTCATCGAGCGTAGGAACGTGCGGAACCGGGTCGGACAGCCCGACCCCGGCCTTATCAAACAGGAGCACGCGACAGAAAGTGGCGAGCTGGTCGAGGTTGGCCTTGATTCTGGGCAGGGTCCAGGCCAGCTCGACATGGCTGGTGAACGGCGGGACGAAGACCAGCTCGACCGGCCCGTCGCCGAACACCTGATACGCCAGGCTGAGGTCGCCGCACTTGGCGTATGACGTTTCCGCCATGGCCTGAGCGTACTGCTGAGCCCACCGCTCGCCGGGCACCAGTGATAGTCCCGCGGGTATTTCCACTTCGTGATTGCTCAGGCAACTGGTCAGGCGGGGAAGTCCGGTCAGCTCCAGGCATTCATCCAGCCGCGAGTCCGCCACGCCTATCGACGGCAGCGGCCCACCCCGCTCCCGAGCCGCACGGTCATCGCCCGCGGCCAGAGGCAATGCTTGTCGGGCATCAGCCATGCATTACGTGTCGCGGTGGACATACCACCTGGACGTGTCTGGCGTGCGGTGGGGTGGTGTACAGGCCACCGCTGACCGCCGGTTGCCGAGTTCTCGCAGATTGTTTCCACCCGCCGTCCGTCTGCTTGTCGGAAACTGAAGGGGCCATTAAAGCTGTACCGGTGGCATGCCGCATGCCGCATGCGTGGGCGCGGGCTTATCGATGGACTTGGCGGTGCGCTACTGGATGAACGCGAATTTTCGCACTTCCCGATGTGAGGAACCCTGCACGCGCTTACGCTGCCTTTGAGTCACGCGGTGTTATCCAAAGGAACGACTTTGATGACAAGTTGGTCACCCAAAATCCGATCCAAAGTGCTATCAATCGGTGTGGTTCGAGCCGCCAGTCGGCATCTACCTAGACGGCGACCTATCGCTGTCTACGAGCTGTCCGGAACCTTCAGGTTGGTTGGCGACATCGGATCGGGGGTGCGGACCGATAACTGGTTCAAATCCAATCTCGACGATCGTTTCCAGTGGATGGCAGTGCCCTACAAAGCCGATTTCTACCCCATGAAAGACAGTGTGGAGCAAGGGGTCACCAACCTCATCAACCACATCGACGCTAGAAAGGGCCCGTTCGTATTGGTTGGGTATTCCCAGGGAGCAGGCATTGTCGCTAACGTCTACGACGTTATCCGCTATGGGTCATTAATACCGCGCCGGGCTGATTTCTTGGGCGGGGTGGTATTTGGCAACCCACGTCGACAGGCCGGGCACACTTTCCCCCACTGCCCCAATCCGGGCGGGCACGGCATCGCTGGGGACATCGCTGGGGCAGATTACCTGCTCTCCGATTGTGAAGAATTGTGGTGGGATTTCGCAGCACGCGGTGACCCGGTCGCCTGCACCCCCGATTCTCAGGCCGGCCAATGGCAGAGTGCGCTTTATCAGACCCTGCTCTCCAACTACAGGGGGGACATCCACGAGATGTTGGCGCTGGTCGAGAATGGAATCCCCAACGCTATGGGATTGGCTCATGGCATCAAAAACCTGTTCCACGGTTTCGTTACCAGCGGTGCGCCGCATGCCCAATACCAGAACTCTGCCTACCACCCTCTTCCGGGCGATTCACGACCCTGTATCGCGATTGCCCGGGATTACATCAATAGCCTGGGTCCGCGGCGATAATCCTTCCATTTGGCGAGGGTGTTTCCCCTTAGTGATTGCCCAGGAAGCTTGTGGATACGGGGTCCTTCAGGCTTGTCGAACGACTCCGCGCCCAGCTCTGATCGACGGCTGCGTGGCGGGAATGAACCGGATCGCGACCAGCTGGTTCTGCTCGACGGCCTCAGTGAAGTCTTCGAGCGTCGGCATTTGCTGATCGCGGAATTTCATAGCCATCATGCGCTGCGTTCTTGACGCCCTTGCTCTCGGCGAAGCGCCGGTAGAGATCGGCGACGGCGGCACGGTCTTGGATGAGTTCGCCGCGCATGGTCGTCGTCTTCCCGTCGTGCAGGACCTGGGCGGTCGCGTGGTCGCGGAAGTTCCGCGTCCAGGCTGCATAGCTCAGGGCATACAGATCGGTGTCGATCTGGTAGGCGCTCAACGGAAATGAGTACCTTCGCCCTGTCTTGCGTCCGTTGAAGCTCACCACCATCAGCTGCTTGCGTGCGGCGCCCATGACCGGAGTGCGCAGCAGCAACCGCATGATCGGGTTGACGAGTTTTTGTACCGCGCGCGGGGGGGAAAGCGTGATCGCATGCGACTGTTCTGTCATGGCGCCACCGTAGAACTAGTCGGGGTTTCGCCGCAGTGGGGCCAAGCGGGAACGGCTGGTAGGTAATTCCATTTAGGGACTACCCAGGCAGCTCGTAAATGTCGGGTCGTTGGCCAGCACGGAAGCGTCGGCGTCCGCGCCGCCGATCAACTAGTCAGACGCGGACTCGGGCGATCCGGTTCCTTCAGACGAACGAAATGGCCCACCCGGTCTGACGCGAGATGAGCCGTTTCTTGCGGGCCTAGGGGCTCGTGACCCCGGACGGGTAGGCCAGCGGGCCCAGCGTTTCGAGCAGCTTGCGCATTGCGTCGTAGCCCTCGCAGACCGTTTCGGCCAGCTCCCGCGCGGCGGCCTCGACCTCCTCAGCGGTGAGCCTGTCGGACTCCCACAGCGCCGTGTCGTCGATCTCCTTGTGGATCTGCTGCGCTACGTCAATGGCTTCGCGCAGATTGGCGCGCAGCTCCTGCTTTTTGCTTGCATCCATGCGTTCACCGGGCCCCCGACCCTGGGCAGGATCACCGAGTGCCCTGGTGCATGGTGCGCAGCACGTCGCGGCGCAGGATGGCCGAGGCCACCTGGCGCGCAATGTCGGCGGGCAGCAGCACCCGCCCGGTCCGCGCGGTCCCCCGCGCGCTTATCTCTATGCCGTCGCCCTCGAAGCCGGGGCCTGTGCACTCCGCGACGTGATAGACCACGCCACCGTCTTCGGTGTTGTAGACCTGCTTGTAGGTGGACATGGCTCCCCTCGCTTTTCCGTGGATTTGAGTACGGCACAGTCCGGTCCACGGTACAGATACCTGCCGGTGCTGCGAGAGCCGAAAGTCCCTGCGAAAGTCCCTATCTCGTGACCTCACGTGAACATCGTGAGCTGACCAGATGCCGTGCCCACACCATGCCCACACAATGGCGTCTTTTCGCAGCTAGCTGTAATGACCTGAGAGTATTTGCAGGTAGCTGAATAGGGTTCAAATCCCTCCGCCACCAGAGCAGATGACGGCGCGGAGGTAGCCTCAGTTAGTGATTAACTAGGCAGATCCGATGACCCGCCATGACAGCGTCATTGCGCGTATGACGGTCGGGCGGTGAAGTATCAGCCGGGCCAGGGCGCCTCGGAAGCCGAGATCACCGAGGCGGCCGAGGTCGGATACCTGTTTGGCGGCACACCGCGCCCGCGATGGGCGTCAACGCGTTCGAGAGCAGCTAACCGGATATTGACCTGGGGTTTTTGGATGGGGCTAAATGGAACACGCGGGGGCACCACGCAATGGAAGGGTTAACGTCCATGATGATGGTCTCGAGCTTGTTCTGTGCGTTCATCGTCACCGCCGCAGCGGGGCCGGTCGCGGCCGTCGTCGCATGCGCCGGGGTGTTGATCGTAGGGCTGGCTGAGGCAGAAATACACGCGGTGCGCCGCGCCGAGGCAGCAGCAAGAGCCGAGGCGGCAGAAGCCGAAGCGGCAGCCTTAGAAGCCGGGGCAGATGCGGCAGCGGCAGAAGCAGTAATGGTAGAAGCCGAGGCAGTGATCGCAGCGGCCCGACTACGGCTGGAGCGCGACGCCTTCACCGTAACGGTGTATGGCACCCAGCACCGGGACGGGCGCGTTGAGCGCAAGATTGCCGTCGGCTGCCCCGCCGATCCGATCACGCCAGCAGAGGCTCGCGGGCTGGCCACGGCGCTGATCGCGGCAGCCGATGCCGCCGATGGAAAAGATTAGAGCAGCGCCTTCGCCCGGTCGGCGGCCTGCGTCTAGTTTCTTCGGCGTGTCGGCGGGCGCGTAGAAAGTTATTTTCTCGTCGAAGTAATTCCCCCTAGTAACCACCCAGGCAGCTCGTGAATGTGGGGTCGTTCGCCAGCACGGATGCATCGGCGTCGCTGATATCTGAACGCGACTCACCTGTCAACGACGTCGTGGACTCAGATACCTCCAAGCGCGCTGGCTCCAGCTGCCCGTCTGCGGCCGGTGGCCGGGGCGAGGCGGGCCATCCCGCGGAGAATCCACGGTGCACGCGTCGCGATCACCTCCACGGCGCGGTCCGAGCGGCGCATCGCGGTCCGACGGCCAGGAG
Organism: Mycobacterium sp.; assembly: GCF_035623875.1. GTDB lineage: Bacteria > Actinomycetota > Actinomycetes > Mycobacteriales > Mycobacteriaceae > Mycobacterium. The sequence continues at coordinate 7,305 of NZ_DASPSP010000176.1, forward strand.
TGGGCATTGACGCCAGCTCCGCCTCAGGCGATCCCGCCCGCGGGCCGTGGCGATCGACCGCCAGCAGTTGCCAGGTGCCAGGCACCCCGCGCAGCTCGACGCTGCCACGGTCCTCGAAGCCAGTGCCCGAGCCGACCACCAGGTCACGCACGGTGCGCGATACGAGGATTTCACCGGCGCCGGCCTGGCCGAGGATCCGCGCGGCGATGTGGACCGCGAGCCCGCCGATGTCCGCATCCAGCAGTTCGCACTCGCCGGTGTGGATGCCGGCGCGGATCTGGATGCCCAGTGTTTCGGCGTCGGCGCGCAAGGCTTCGGCGCAGCGGATGGCCTGCGTCGGGCCGTCGAAGGTGGCCAGGTGGCCGTCGCCGGTGCTCTTGACGACCGTGCCGCCGAATTGTTGTGTCAGGTCGGCGGTGATCTCACCAAAGCGCTGCAGCACCGCCCGCCACCGCTGGTCGCCGGTCGCCGCGGCGTGTTGGGTCGAGGCGACCATGTCGGTGAACAACACGGTACGCAGGGCGCGATGTGACTGTGATGGTGCGGCATGGCTGCCGGTGAGGAACTCCTCGATCCCGGT
>NZ_DASPSP010000193.1:0-84604 GCF_035623875.1 Mycobacterium sp.
CAGACGGTGGAGGACGAGGCCCGCAAGATGTGGGCATCGAGCCAAAACATCGCCGGTGCCGGCTGGAGTGGTACGGCGCAGATGACGTCTTATGACACCATGGGCCAGATGAATCAGGCGTTTCGCAACATCGTCAACATGCTGCACGGGGTGCGCGACGGTTTGATCCGCGACGCCAACAACTACGAGCAGCAAGAGCAGGCCTCCCAGCAGATCCTGTCCAGCTAGCCCAAACCGCGACACGAGTTTTAGGAGAACGCTATGTCGATCAGTTACCAGTTCGGCGACGTGGACGCTCACGGCGCGTTGATTCGCTCCCAGGCCGCCTCGTTGGAAGCCGAGCACCAGTCCATCGTGCGCGATGTGCTGGCCGCCGGTGACTTCTGGGGCGGCTCGGGTTCGGTGGCCTGCCAGGAGTTCATCACCCAGTTGGGCCGCAACTTCCAGGTCATCTACCAACAAGCCAACGCTCATGGCTCCAAGGTGCAAACCGCCGGCAACAACATGAACACCACCGACAGCGCCGTCGGCTCCAGCTGGGCGTAAAAGTCACCCAGTGCAGCCCAAACTCACGGGACTCGTCCAAACTGGTACTCAGGTCTGCACAGAGAAAAGGAGAGCCGCGTCATGCAGACGCTGAGTATCGCCGAGTTCTTGCTGCGTCTGGGCGTCGGGGTCGGCTGCGGTGCCCTCATCGGGATTGAGCGGCAGTGGCAGGCGCGGCGGGCTGGACTACGCACCAATGCCCTGGTGGCCACGGGTGCGACGTTGTTCGTGCTCTATGCGGTCGTCACCTACGACACCAGCGCTACCCGGATGGCGTCGTACGTGGTGTCCGGGGTCGGCTTCCTCGGCGGTGGGGTGATCCTGCGCGAGGGGTTCAACGTGCACGGACTCAACACCGCCGCAACCCTGTGGTGCTCGGCCGCGGTCGGTGTGCTCGCGGCCGGTGGGCATCTGCTGTACGCCCTGATTGCCACCGGCACCATCGTCGGGATTCACCTGCTGGGACGGCCGCTGGGCCGCCTGATCGACCGCGGCAACGTGGTGCAAGAGGACGAGGATGACCAGCCGTACCAACTACAAGTGATGTGTCGACCCAAGCAAGAAAAACACGTACGCGCCCAGATTGTTCAGCACACCAGCGGCGGCGACTTCGTGCTGCGCGGGGTTCATACCGGGCATGCGGGCGACGATAGTATCGCCTTGACCGCCTACCTGCTCAGCGGCAGGCACGCGCCGGCCCGCTTGGAGCAGCTCGTCGCAGACCTGTCCCTGCAGCCAGGCGTTCAGGCGGTGCACTGGTATGCCGGCGACCAGGACGACCCGATGCCCCGCGCGCCGCGGGCGAACTAGTCCAGGTCAGCCTTTAAGCCCAGGTCGCCGACGTCGTAGGGTATGAGATGTGAACGCGATCGGGGATTTCTTATCCGTGCTGCCCGACCAGATGCGGGACCCGGTGCTATTCGCGATTCCGTTTTTCCTCCTGCTGTTGATTTTGGAGTGGACGGCCGCCCGCAAACTGCAACATCTTGAGCGGGAATCCAACGCGAAAGCCGCCACCGACGCTCAGCGTTCCGCCCGTCCGGGGTCGGGCGCCTACCTGACCGCCGATTCCTGGGCAAGCATCACGATGGGGCTGGTTTCAGTGGCCACCACGGCGGGCTGGAAATTCATCGCCCTGCTTGGCTACGCCGCGATCTACGCCTACCTGGCTCCATGGCACTTGTCCGCGACGCGCTGGTACACCTGGGTGATCGCGATCCTCGGCGTGGATCTGCTGTATTACTGCTATCACCGCATCGCGCATCGGGTTCGGCTGATCTGGGCGACCCACCAGGCCCACCACTCCAGCCAGTACTTCAATTTCGCCACCGCGCTGCGCCAGAAATGGAACAACAGTGGCGAGATTCTGATGTGGATTCCGTTGCCGCTGTTGGGAATTCCGCCCTGGATGGTTTTCGTCAGCTTCTCGATCAACCTGATCTACCAGTTCTGGGTGCACACGGAGCGGATCGGCAGAATGTGGGCGCCGTTCGAGTTCGTCTTCAATACGCCGTCACATCACCGGGTGCACCACGGCATGGATCCCGAGTATCTCGACAAGAATTACGGCGGGATTTTCATCGTCTGGGACCGACTGTTCGGCACGTTCCGCCAAGAGACCTTCCGTCCGCACTACGGGTTGACCAAACAAGTCGACACCTTCAACGTCTGGAAGCTGCAGACGCACGAATATCTGGCTATCGCCCGTGATTTCCGGTCGGCCACACGGCTGAGCGACCGGTTGGGTTACGTCTTCGGTCCTCCGGGCTGGCAGCCCCGCACGCCTGTCGGGCCCGAGGTAGCCGTCAGCGGTCGCCGGGTCGGCGGTTAGCAGTCGTTCATCAATCGTTTTTATTACTGCGAGCCGAAAGCGCCCATCGCAGAGCCGAGATCAGTAAGCTCCGCCTCGTCGTACAGTGGTAACGACGCCCGGCCGGTACCCGTCCGGGGCGCGATGATGAGGAGGGAATGCTGTGGCAGACACGCTCACCGGCGGACAAAAACTTGTCAAGGGTGAATCGCTTACCTCAAGCAACGGGGCCTACACCCTGACGTTGCAAGACGACGGCAACCTGGTGTTGGCATCGCGCGGCCACGCGATCTGGGCCTCGGGGACCAACGGCCAAGACGTGGTCCGCGCCGAGGTCCAGAACGACGGCAACTTCGTCCTTTACACCGCCGACAAGCCGGTGTGGCACACCGACACCAAGGGCAAGAAGAATGTCAGGCTCGTCCTGCAGGACGACCGCAACCTGGTGCTCTACGCCGCCGACGGCGCGGCGTGGTCAACGAAGACCGAGACCGATGCTCCGCCACCGCCGGAGCCGGCAGCCGAAGCGGCCCCGGCGGCCGAGGGGGCGCACGCAGAGGAGGTCGCCGCGACGCCCGAGCCTGAGCCCGCCGCCCGGACCTACACTGTCGAATCCGGCGACACCTTGTGGGCCATCTCCGAGCGGTTCTACGGCGACGGCAGCAAGTACCAGATCATCGCCGACGCCAGCGGCATCGCCAACCCCGATCTGATCCAGCCGGGACAGGTGCTGACGATTCCCTGATCGGGATGGGGAGCGCGACGGCCCATAGCCGGCACCGGACCGGGCCGGCGCGCTCCCAACCGATCGGCTCTCCGGCATTACCGCAGGCAGTCTTCGGTCGGTAACCTGATAGCCGGCCGGTGCCGCGCCGGCTCCTGACGGATCGGAGTCGACGGTGGGCAGTCCGGTAGTCCGCGTATTCGCCGCGACGGTTTCCGGCGGGATACTGGCCGCCTGTTTTCCGATAATGGCCGCCGCTGACCCCGTGCTCGTCTTTCCCGGCATGGAAATCCACCAGGGCGGCCTTTCGTGCACCTTGGGTTACGTCGACCCGGCTCTGCACGTGGCGTTCGCCGCTGGGCATTGCCGCGGCGCTGGACCGGTGACCGACAAGGACAACCACGTCATCGGCAACCTGGCGACGTTCCGGGACAACATACCTAATGGCGCGATCGTGGGCACCGAGCAGCAGATCAGCGACTACGAGTCGATTATGCTGACCGATGCCGTCACGGCGAACAACATCCTGCCCGGCGGACGCGTGCTGCAATCGGACCCGGGCCTTGTCGTTACGCCCGGTGAACCCGTCTGTCATTTCGGTTTCGCCACCGGCGAGACCTGCGGAACGGTCCAGGATGTCAACAACGGCTGGTTCACCATGGGCAACGGCGTCATCAGCCAGAAAGGCGATTCCGGCGGACCGGTGTACATCATCAACCCGATCGGGCAGGCCATGATCGTCGGAATACTCAACAGCGTCTGGGGCAATTCCCCGGCGGCGGTGTCGTGGCAGGCCACCTCGCAGCAGATCCGCGATGATGTGAGCGTATCCAACGGCCCCGCCGCCCCGGCCGCTTAGCAAATCAGCCCGAACTTGCCAGCGCGAAAACGGGGATAGACGGCGCCGCAGCGCGCAACTCGTCATCGCCGGAGTCGGGAGTCAGCCCGGCGATATGGCCTTTGACCTCCCAATACCACCTGTCCAGGTATCGCCTCAGCAGCTCTGCCTTCGCCGAGTCGGACACCTCAGTGGTGTGGAGTCGGCGACGATGCCACCGCGGCCCCACGTCGACGACACCGGCGGCGCGGACATTGCGGACCCACTGCGTGGTGCCGCGTGGAGACACGAGATAGTCGACACCGTCCACGGTCAGCACGTTCACCACGACGCCGCGCGATTTGCCGGTTTTGCGGCCGCGCACGCGAAGCGCCCTGGTGCCGGCGATGCTGATGCCCAACTCGGCCAGCCAACCGATCAGCGCGTTGGCGGCCCGGGCCGCTCGATTGGGTTCGTCGTAGCGCACTGACATGACACATCTCCCTTGACTCAGCCGTTAGAGAGCGGTGCTCTCGGTGGATATGACAGTGCCACACCTGCGGCGGAAGTTCAAGAGCACCGATCTCTTTTGTGCCAGAATGGGTCGATGGGCAAGCGGCGCGACTCGCGTGAGCGCATCGAGGCGCAGATCATCGAGCTCGGCCGGCGCCACCTGGTAGAACACGGCGCGGCCGGGCTGTCGCTGCGTGCCATCGCCCGCGACCTCGGCATGGTGTCCTCCGCGGTGTATCGATATGTGTCCAGCCGTGACGAGCTGCTGACGTTGTTGCTCGTCGACGCCTATTCCGACCTTGCCGACGCAGTGGATCGCGCCCGCGACGCGGTACCCGACCTGTGGAGCGACGACGTCATCGCGATCGCGCACGCCGCCCGTAGCTGGGCCATCGCGCACCCGGCCAGCTGGGCGCTGCTGTACGGCAGCCCGGTGCCCGGCTACCACGCACCGGCCGAGCGGACGGTCGGGCCCGGAACGCGGGTGGTCAGCGCCTTGTTCGACGCCGTCGCCGCCGGCATTGCGACCGGCGACATCATGCTGACCAATTCCCCTGCGCCACAACCGATATCGTCAGACTTTGAACGGCTTCGCCAGGAATTCGGTTTCCCCGGCGACGACCCCGTCATTGCCAAATGTTTCGCGGTCTGGGCCGGCGTGGTGGGTGCAATCAGCCTGGAGGTGTTCGGGCAATACGGTACCGACACGCTCAGCGACCCCGAGGCGGTGTTCGACACCCAGGTTCGGCTGCTGGTCGGTGTGCTGACCCAGCCTGACGTCGGCGCGATGCCGTACCGGGCATCGTCGCCGGATTAGAACGTGTTCAACTCCTGCCTGCGGTGACTGAAAGAGCTGGTGGTGGCAACGTCTTTCTGCCGGGGAGAACGCTGGGATATCCTGCGAGGCGATGAGCCTTTCCGTCGGGTCGCCGGTCCAGATCGCCTGGGTGACTCACGACCTCGACGCCACTGAAACGGCCCTCACCGGCCTGTTAGGCGTCAAAAAATGGGTGAGGTTGCCCGATGTGCACTTCGCGCCGGACACCTGCAGCTACCTCGGCAGACCAGCCGACTTCGTCGCCAGCATTTCACTGAGCTATCTCGGCGACATGCAGTTGGAGCTGATCGCACCGGTCCGCGGCCCTAATATCTATAGCGACTTTCTGCGAGACAGCGGGCCGGGTTTGCACCACATCTGCGTCGAGGCCGACAGCCCCGAGCAGTTCGCAGAAACCTTGGCCGCCGCAAGCGAGCACGGTGCGTCGGTGGTTCAGCAGGGCGTGATGCCCGGCGGTCTGCGGTTCGCTTATTTGTCTGCCCCGCAGGCCGGGGTGCCGTTCGTGGAGGTCGCGCATTTCTCTGCCGAGATGCGGCAGTTCTTCGATTACATCAAGCAGGAGCAGCGGTGAGCTGCGCCGGCGATGATGCAGTGGGGGCACCCCCAGCCGCGCAGCGGCGAGGGGGATGTAGCGATGACGTGGAGCGGCGCCAGTGAGCACTGAAATACCAGCAACTTTCAGCGCTGACGACGTGTCGTCGTGGTCGGACGACGTCGACGTGGTGGTGATCGGTTTCGGTATCGGGGGTGGCTGCGCAGCGGTGAGCGCGGCCGCCGCCGGCGCGCGGGTTCTGGTGCTGGAACGCGCCGCCGCGGCCGGCGGCACCACCGCGCTCGCCGGAGGGCACTTCTACCTCGGCGGCGGCACCGCGGTCCAGCAGGCGACCGGGCATCCCGACTCGCCCGAGGAGATGTACAAGTATCTCGTCGCGGTATCGCGCCAACCCGACCACGAGAAGATCCGCGCCTATTGCGACGGCAGCGTCGAGCACTTCAACTGGTTGGAGGACTTGGGCTTTCAGTTCGAGCGCAGCTACTTCCCGGGAAAAGTGGTCGTCCCGCCGGGTACCGAAGGCTTGAGCTATACCGGCAACGAAAAGGTGTGGCCCTTCTGCGAGCAGGCCAAACCCTCGCCGCGCGGGCACTCCGTGCCGGTGCCCGGCGAACTTGGCGGCGCGGCCATGGTGATCGACCTGTTGGTCAAACGCGCCGACGACTTGGGGGTGCAGATCCGATACGAAACCGGGGCAACGAATCTGATCCTGGACGCCGACGGCGCCGTGGTCGGCGTCGCCTGGAAACACTTCACCGAGACCGGCGCGGTCATGGCCAAAGCGGTCGTCATCGCCGCCGGCGGTTTCGCGATGAACCCGGAGATGGTCGCGGAATACACTCCCGCGCTGGGCCAGCCGCGGCGCACCAAACACCACGGGCTCGTGGCACCCTACATCCTGGGCAACCCCAACGACGACGGACTGGGCGTGCGGATGGGCGTCTCGGCCGGGGGCGCCGTCGAGAACATGAGCGAAATGTTCATCACCGCGGCTGCCTATCCGCCGGAAGTTCTGCTAACGGGTCTGATTGTGAATAAGGAGGGCAAGCGCTTCGTCGCCGAGGACTCCTACCACTCGCGCACATCGGCTTTCGTGCTGGAGCAGCCAGACCAGACCGCGTACCTGATTGTCGACGAGGCCCATAGCGAGATGCCCGCGATGCCGTTGATTCGGTTCCTCGACGGCTACGAAACGGTCGCCGAATTGGAGACGGCGCTCGGCATACCTGCAGGCAACTTCGCGGCGACGCTGAACCGCTACAACGAGTTTGCCGCTGAGGGTGAGGATCCAGATTTCCACAAGCAACCGGAATATGTTGCGCCGCAAGATAATGGGCCCTGGGCGGTGTTCGATCTGTCACTCGGGCGGGCGATGTACTCCGGATTCACAATGGGCGGCCTGAACGTCACAGTCGACGGCGAGGTGCAACGCCCCGATGACAGCGTAATCCCGGGCCTTTATGCGGTCGGCGCGTGCGCATCCAATATCGCCCAGGACGGCAAGGGGTACGCCAGCGGCACGCAGCTCGGCGAGGGATCGTTCTTCGGCCGCCGCGCCGGAACGCACGCGGCCCGCGGGGCCGGGCGCGCCTAGGCGCGCTAAAACTCAGCGCCGGAACGCACGCGGCGGGCTAGACCCGGGCGGGCTCGCCTTCCAGCGGGCCCAGCCGCCATTGGCCTGCGCCGAGCAGCTCGAGCCGCTGATTGTGGTGGTGTTCGACCGTGCTGCGGTGACTGACGCTGACCAGGATGGTGTCCGGCAACTCGCTGCGTAGGAGCCGGTACATCGCCAACTCCAGCCCCTCATCCATCGCTGACGTGGCTTCGTCGAGAAATACTGCCTTGGGTTTGGTCAACAGGACCCGAGCGAACGCGACCCGCTGCTGCTCTCCGGGTGACAAAACCTTCACCCAGTCCTGAATCTCGTCGAGCTGGTCGACCAGATGCCCCAACACAACCTTGTTCAGCACGTCGCGAAGTTGGTCGTCAGACACGTCGCCCTCGGCCGCCGGATAAGACACCACTGCCCGCAGATCACCCAGCGGCACGTAGGGAAGCTGCGAGAGGAACATGGTGGCGGGGCCGTCGGGTCGGCGCAGTGTTCCGGTCGCGTACGGCCACAGCTGAGCGAGGCTGCGCAGCAGCGTCGTCTTGCCGCTGCCGGACGGGCCGGTGATTACCAGTGCGTCGCCGGTGGTCAAGTGCACGTCCAGTGGGTCGATGAGCTGGTCGCCGTCCGGGGTGCGGACCTCTACGCTCTCGATGTCGACTTCGCCGTCGAGGCTTGATTTGACCAGCAGCTCGGGCAGCTCGCGGGCCTTCTCGTCGGCCTCCACCAGGCCGTTGAGCCGGATGATCGCCGCGCGATAGCTCGCGAACTGGTCGTAGGCGTTACGGAAGAAGGACAGCCCGTCGCTGATGCTGCCGAACGCGACCGCGGTCTGCGTGACGTCGCCGAACCGGATCTGGCCGGCGAACAGCCGCGGCGCCTGGATCACCCAGGGCAGCGGGACGATCGCCTGGCTCACCGACAGGTTGAAGCCGAACCAGCCGACGGTCCGGTTCACAAACCGCAGATAGTTGTCGATGATCGGGCGGAACCGGCCGTTCAGCTGCGCGCGTTCGGCCCGCTCGCCCCGGTAGAAGCCCACTGCCTCAGCGGCGTCGCGCACGCGCACCAGCGCATAACGGAAGGCGGCGTTGGTCAGCTCGTTGCGGAAGCTGAGCCAGATCAGCGGCCGTCCGATCCGGAAGCCGACGATCGTGGCGAACAACACGTAGACGATGACGATCCAGAACATCGCTTTGGGCAGGCTGACACCGAACAAGTTGAGTGGTCCGGACAGATTCCACAGAATCGCCGTGAACGAGACCACCGACAACATCGCATTGACCGCACCGAACAACAGCACGCTGCTGGTGCCGTTGGACGGCACGTTGGGGGTGGCTCCCACGTTGGCGGTCAAAACGTCGATGTCTTGCTGAATACGCTGGTCGGGGTTGTCGATGGTGCTGTCGATGAACCTGCCGCGGTAATACGCCCGCCCCTCCAGCCAGTCGCCGGTGAGCCGCTCGGTGAGCCAAACCCGCCACGCCACGACGAAGCGCTGCATGAGATAGATGTCGAGCATGAAGCGAGCGATATGCAGTACCGCCATGATGCTGAAGATCAAAATCGACATCCAAAAGCCATGTACACCCGACTGTTTCACGGCCTTGTCGTGAATGGCCATGCCCTGCACGGCGGTCTGGACGGACGAGCTCAGATCGTTGGCCTGATAGCTGAACAGCACATTGAGGCGCACAGCAACGACGACCGACAACAGCAGCGTCCCGAGCATCAGCCACACCCGGAAGCTGTGCCGACCGATGAAGTAATCGCCGGTGATCCGCCAGAATTGGTGACCCCACGGCGTGAGCGCTCGCAGTAGCGCCAGCACGGCGACCACGCACACCGCGCTGATCAGCCATGCCAGCGCCACCCAGGACAATGAATCGGCCAGCGCGTGACCCCAGTTGATGGATGGCTTGAACAGCTCCACGGTGCGCCTGCTCCTCTGGTTTTGGGCTAGCGGTACTAGGTGTGCGTCGAACGCTCGCCAGACGGACTTGCTCGCGAAGCTACCGCAGGGGGGTGGTCAACGCGTTGGCGAGGCGGGCAGCTTCGCCGCCGAAGCCCGGTCGTACGCTCGGCGGATGGACACCGACGCGGAGAACACCTTCCACGCGGGCCGGCTGGTCGCGCGCCGGCTGAAGGCCAGCGGGATCGACACGGTTTTCACCTTGTCGGGTGGCCATCTGTTTTCGATATATGACGGCTGCAAGCATGAGGGTATCCGGCTGATCGACACCCGGCACGAGCAGACCGCCGCCTTCGCGGCCGAAGGCTGGTCGAAGGTGACGCGCCAGCCGGGTGTCGCCGCGCTGACCGCCGGTCCGGGCGTGACCAACGGGATGAGCGCGATGGCCGCCGCGCAGCAGAACTCCTCGCCGCTATTGGTTCTCGGAGGTCGGGCGCCGGCGCAGCGCTGGGGGATGGGATCGCTGCAGGAGATCGACCACGTTCCGTTCGTGGCACCGCTGACCCGCTTCGCTGCCACCGCGCCGTCGGCCGAGGCCGTCAGCGGGCTTGTCGACGAGGCGCTGCGGGCCACCGTCGGCGCGCCGTCGGGTGTCGCGTTCGTCGACTTCCCGATGGACCATGTCTTTTCCGTGGCCGCCGACGACGGGCACCCCGGTGCGCTGACCGACACGCCGGCACCACCTCTGGCCGACGGCGACACACTCGACCGCGCGGCTGGTTTGCTGGCCGCCGCGCGGCGTCCGGTGATCATGGCGGGCACCAACGTGTGGTGGGGGCACGCGGAAGCGGCGCTGCTACGCCTGGCCGAGCAGCGACGGATACCGGTGCTGATGAACGGCATGGCCCGCGGCACCGTGCCCGCAGACCATCCGCTGGCCTTTTCACGGGCACGGTCAAAAGCGTTGGCGGAGGCTGACGTTGCGGTCGTCGTGGGGGTGCCAATGGATTTCCGGCTGGGCTTCGGCGGGGTGTTCGGAGCAGAAACCCAACTGATCGTGGCTGATCGCGCCCGACCCGACCGTGACCATCCACGGCCGATCGCCGCCGGTCTCTACGGTGACCTGTCGGCCACCTTGACCGCGCTGGGTGAAACGATCGCCGCCGGCGCGGCCGGTCACGGTGACTGGCTCGCCGGGTTGCGGGCGGCCGAGACGACGGCTCGAGACCGCGAACGGGCCGATCTGGCTGACGACCGCAGCCCGCTGCATCCGATGCGGGTCTACGCCGAACTGGCGCCACTGCTGGACCGCAACGCGATCATCGTCGTCGACGCCGGTGATTTCGGGTCCTACGCGGGCCGGGTCATCGACAGCTATGTGCCGGGCGCGTGGCTCGACAGCGGCCCGTTCGGCTGCCTCGGTTCGGGCCCGGGCTACGCGCTGGCCGCCAAACTGGCCCGGCCTGATCGACAGGTGGTCTTGCTGCAAGGCGACGGCGCTTTCGGATTCAGCGGCATGGAATGGGACACGCTGGCCCGGCACAACGTGCCGGTGGTGTCGCTGATCGGCAACAACGGGATCTGGGCCCTCGAAAAGCACCCGATGGAAGCGTTGTACGGCTATTCGGTGGTGGCCGAACTGCGCCCCGAGACCCGCTATGACGAGGTGGTGCGTGCGCTGGGTGGACACGGCGAGCTGGTGTCGACGCCCGCCGAGCTTCGACCCGCGCTGTTACGCGCCTTCGGCAGCGGCCTACCCGCCGTCGTCAACGTGCTGACCGACCCCGCAGTCGCTTATCCACGCCGATCCAATCTGGCGTGATGCGGCTTCGGCCCAATGGCCGACTCCTTCTCAGGGCGTCCCGCCCTGCATCGTCGCCGGCCGGTACCGTTGATCTGTGCCAAAGACCACCAGCGCGCTGTCGGGCCGCATGAGTAGCCGATTCTGGCGGCTGCTGGGCGCCAGCGCGGAGAAGAATCAAAGCCATTCGCTTGCCCAGGCCAGCGCCTCCTCGGAGTATGACGAGAAGGCCGCCGGCCTCGACGACGAGCAATTACGTAAAGCCGCCGGCCTGCTCGACCTTGACGACCTCGCCGAATCCGACGACATTCCACAGTTCCTCGCCATCGCGCGGGAAGCGGCCGAACGCTCCACCGGGCTACGGCCGTTCGATGTGCAACTCCTCGGCGCGCTGCGCATGCTGGCCGGCGACGTGATCGAAATGGCAACCGGCGAGGGCAAAACCCTGGCCGGAGCGATCGCCGCCGCCGGGTATGCGTTGGGCGGCCGGCACGTTCACGTCGTCACCATCAACGACTATCTGGCCCACCGTGACGCCGAGTGGATGGGTCCGCTGCTGGAGGCGCTGGGTCTGACGGTCGGCTGGGTCACCGCGGAGTCGACGGCGAAGGAGCGTCGCGCGGCCTACCAGTGCAACGTCACCTATGCCTCGGTCAATGAGATCGGGTTCGATGTACTGCGCGATCAGCTGGTCACCGACGTCGCCGACCTGGTGTCGCCGAACCCGGACGTCGCGCTGATCGACGAGGCCGACTCGGTGCTGGTCGACGAGGCGCTTGTCCCGTTGGTGCTGGCCGGAACCACCCACCGCGAGACGCCGCGGCTGGAGATCATTCGGCTGGTCGGTGAATTGCAGGCCGGTGAGGATTACGACACCGACTCCGACAGCCGCAACGTCCACCTGACCGAGGCCGGGGCTCACAAAGTCGAAAAGGAACTCGGCGGAATCGATTTGTACTCCGAAGAGCATGTCGGCACCACACTCACCGAGGTCAACGTTGCGCTGCACGCGCATGTCCTGCTGCACCGCGACGTGCACTACATCGTGCGGGACGAGGCGGTGCACCTGATCAACGCCTCCCGCGGCCGTATCGCCCAGCTGCAACGCTGGCCCGACGGTCTGCAGGCAGCAGTCGAGGCCAAGGAAGGCATCGAGACCACCGAGACCGGTGAGGTGCTGGACACCATCACGGTGCAGGCACTGATCAACCGGTATCCGACGGTCTGCGGCATGACCGGCACCGCACTGGCCGCCGGTGAGCAGCTGCGGCAGTTCTACAAACTCGGTGTTTCCCCGATACCGCCGAACACGCCGAACATCCGCGAGGACGAGACCGACCGGGTGTTTATCACGGCTGCGGCGAAAAACGACGCGATCGTCGCCCACATCATCGAGGTGCACGAAACCGGACAGCCGGTGCTGGTCGGCACCCACGACGTGGCCGAATCCGAAGAGCTGCACGAGCGGCTGCAACGTCGCGGTGTGCCGGCGGTGGTGCTCAACGCCAAGAACGACGCCGAAGAGGCCCGGGTGATCGCCGAGGCTGGCAAGCTGGGCGCGGTCACCGTGTCGACCCAGATGGCTGGCCGCGGCACCGACATCCGGCTCGGCGGCTCCGACGAGGCCGATCACGACAAGGTGGTCGAGCTGGGTGGGCTGCACGTGGTCGGGACCGGTCGGCACAACACCGAGCGGTTGGACAACCAGCTCCGCGGACGCGCCGGCCGCCAGGGCGATCCGGGTTCATCGGTGTTCTTCTCCAGCTGGGAGGACGATGTTGCCGCGGCCAACCTCGAACCCAACAAGCTGCCGACGAGGACCGACGAGGACGGCCGCATCGTCAGCAACAAAGTGGCCGGACTGCTGGAGCATGCCCAGCGGGTCGCCGAGGGCCGGCTGCTCGACGTGCACGCGAACACCTGGCGCTACAACCAGTTGATCGCTCAGCAGCGCGCCATCATCGTCGAGCGGCGCAACACCCTGCTGAGCACCGCCGCCGCCCGCAAGGAGCTGGCCGAGCTGGCGCCCGAGCGGTATGAGGAGCTCTCCGAGAGCATGTCGGAAGACCGCCTGGAAACGATCTGCCGGCTGATCATGCTGTATCACCTCGACCGCGGCTGGGCCGACCACCTGGCCTACCTGGCCGACATCCGGGAAAGCATCCATTTGCGCGCCCTTGGTCGGCAGAACCCGCTGGACGAGTTTCACCGGATGGCCGTGGACGCTTTCGCGTCCCTGGCGGCCGACGCGATCGAAGCCGCCCAGCAGACGTTCGAAACCTCTCCAACGATCGAGGAGGAGCCGGGTGTGGACCTGTCCAAGCTGGCCCGCCCGACGTCGACGTGGACGTACATGGTGCACGACAACCCGTTGGCCGACGATTCGCTTTCCGCGCTGAGCCTGCCCGGTATCTTCCGCTGAGGCTGAAGCGAGCTAAGGTCACGCGTCATGGAGCGCGCCGACGACGATGCAGAGTGCTGCGATAGGCAGGAGCGGCGCTGATGAACCAGGGGCCCGCACACGACCGGCTCCTGACGGTGCCCAATGTGCTCAGCGCGATCCGGTTGATGTTGATCCCGGTCTTCGTCTACTTGCTGCTGGTTGACCATGCGAATGCCTGGGCGGTGGCCATCTTGATGTTCAGCGGCGCATCCGACTGGGCGGACGGGAAGATCGCCCGACTGCTGAACCAGTCGTCGAAATTGGGGGAGTTGCTGGATCCGGCGGTCGACCGGCTTTACATGGTGACCGTTCCGGTCGCGTTGGGGCTGCGCGGCGTCGTGCCGTGGTGGATCATCGCTGTCCTGCTGGCCCGCGATGTGCTGCTGGCCGCGGAACTGCCGCTGCTGCGCACCCGCGGGTTCACCGCGCTACCCGTGATCTATATCGGCAAGGCCGCGACTTTCGCTCTGATGTCGGCCTTTCCGCTTATTTTGCTTGGCCATTACGACACCACGTGGAGTCGTGTCATCTTGGCCTGCGGCTGGGCCTTTTTGATCTGGGGCACGTACTTCTACCTGTGGTCGTTCGTGTTGTACACGGTGCAGGTGGTGTTGGTGATGCGGCGGCTGCCCCCGGTGCGGGCCGGCCGCGCAAAGCCGCTGCCGAGCAGGGCAGACGCAGATGGCTGACCAGGCGCTCGGCGGCTACGACCCCGACGCGGGCCTCAGCGCGCACGAAGCGGGACGACCGCAGTTGATACCGGTGCCGTCGTTGCTGCGTGCCTTGCTTTCCGAGCATCTGGATCCCGGTTACGCGGCGGCGGCGGCCAAGCGGGGCCGCTCCGGCGAGCCACGGACCGGTCGGGCCCGCGTTCAGAACTGGGTCTGGCAAGGGTTGGCAGCGTTGCTGGTAGCGACGGTGTTCGCCGCCGCCGTTGCTCAGGCTCGGCTGGTCGCGCCGGGGGTGAGCGCGGCCCAACGGGTGCTGGCGGGCAGCGTTCGCTCGGAGGAGGCGGCGACAAGCGACTTAGCGGGACGCCGGAATGCGCTTACGGCGCAACGTGATGACGTTCAGCGGCGGGCGTTGGCCGACGACGCGCAGGGCCAGCGGCTGCTCGCCAATCTCGACAGGCTCAGCCTGGCCGCGGCGAGCACGCCTGTCACCGGTCCGGGTCTGAGTGTGACGGTGACCGACCCCGGCCTCGGCCCGAATCTTTCCGACGTGTCCAAGCAGCGGGTGGCCGGCAGTCGGCAGATCATCCTTGACCGGGATCTGCAACTGGTGGTCAATTCATTGTGGGCCAGCGGCGCTGAAGCGATCTCTGTCGGCGGCGTCCGCATCGGGCCGAACGTGACCATCCGGCAGGCAGGCGGCGCGATTCTGGTTGACAATAATCCGATCAGCAGCCCCTATACGGTCCTTGCGGTCGGACCCCCGCACTCGATGCAGGATGTCTTCAACGGCAGCCCCGGCCTGCGGCGACTACGGCTCTTGGAGGCGTCTTACGGCGTCGGTGTCAACGTCAGCGCCCGCGACGACCTCACGCTGCCCGCGGGGGCGGTCCGAGATGTCAAGTTCGCCAAAAAGATTGGGCCTTAATGTTGAAATTCCTAGTGGCAGGACGAGCAGCGTCGAAACGGCCGGTGAGGGGGTAGGGCGCCGATGATCGGTATTGCGGCGTTGGTCGTCGGGATCGTGCTGGGCTTGGTATTTCATCCCAGCGTGCCGGAAGTCGTCCAGCCGTACTTGCCGATCGCGGTAGTTGCCGCGCTCGATGCGGTGTTCGGCGGGCTACGGGCTTATCTGGAGCGGATTTTCGACCCGAAAGTTTTCGTGGTGTCGTTCGTCTTCAACGTTCTGGTCGCCGCGCTGATCGTCTACGTCGGCGACCAGTTGGGCGTCGGCACACAATTGTCGACAGCGATCATCGTCGTGCTCGGCATCCGGATCTTCGGTAACGCCGCGGCACTGCGGCGCCGGCTATTCGGGGCGTAACAGGCATGAGGCCGACATGAGCGACCCCAATTCCGAAGGCGCACCGCAGGGCAACGAGTCCGGGGCTAAAGCCGAGGAGACTACGGCGCAGCAGCACCAACATGCCGCCGACGACGCCGCGCAGCACGGCCGCCATGAACTGCAGCCGCACCAGCCGCGGCCCGAGATCGGGGAGCTGCAGCCACGTGGATTTCTCGGCATGCTGGGACAGGGCCGCAGGGTCTTCGGCACGCTGGCGGTGATGCTGTGCCTGCTGCTTGGTCTCGCCATCGCGACCCAGGTCCGGCAGAACAATTCCGGTGACTCGTTGGACACCGCCCGTCCGGCGGATCTGCTGGTGCTACTGGACTCCCTACATCAGCGGGAGGCGACGCTGAGCACCGAAGTCGCTGAGCTGCAGCGCACGTTATCCGCGCTGCAGGCGTCGGGCAGCAGCGACCAGGCCGCCATCCAAAATGCGCAGGATCGACTGGCCGCGCTGTCGATCCTGATCGGAACCGTCGGGGCCACCGGTCCGGGCGTCACCGTGCGGATCGAAGACCCCGGACCAGGTCTGGCACCCGAGGCGATGCTCGACGTGATCAACGAGCTACGGGCGGCCGGTGCGGAGGCGATCCAGATCGGCGACGGCCACCAGGTGGTGCGAGCAGGTGTCGACACCTGGATCGCCGGGGCGCCCGGCGCGCTGACCGTCGACGGCAAAACGCTCATGCCACCGTATTCGGTTCTGGCCATTGGTGATCCACCGACACTCGCTGCGGCGATGAACATTCCCGGCGGCGCGGCGGACAGCGTCAAACGCGTCGGTGGCACCATGTCGGTCCAACAGAGCGACAAAGTGGACATCACCGCCTTGCGACAACCAAAACCGCGCCAATACGCTCAGCCAGTCAAGTGAGCAACCAAGGAGGAACAGGAACACCGTGAGCGAAATTCCGCCTGATTTGCACTACACCGCCGAACACGAGTGGATTCGTCGTACCGGGGACAACACCGTTCGGGTAGGGATCACGGACTTCGCGCAGTCGGCGCTCGGCGACGTCGTGTTTGTCCAGCTGCCCGATGTGGGTACCGAGTTGACAGCGGGCGAGTCCTTCGGCGAGGTCGAGTCGACCAAGTCGGTGTCGGATTTGTTCGCCCCCGTTTCGGCGAAAGTCGTTGCGGTGAACAGCGATCTGGATGGCAACTCGCAGCTGGTGAATTCCGATCCCTACGGTGCCGGTTGGCTGATCGACCTCGAAGTCGACGACGGAGAGTCATTCGAGCAGGACTTCACGGCGCTGCTGGACGCCGATGCCTACCGCGCCACACTGGCCGAATGACCCTTGTTATCGCTCCCCGCGCCGGCGACGATGCGCTGCGGTGGGGAGACGCGTTGGCCGATCCGGCGGGGGAGGGCACATTGGGGTCCCATGCGCGGTACGGTCGACACATCGACGGTCAAGGCGGGTGGGAAGCCGGTCGAGCGGGCCCAACCAGACAACGCAGCAGCGGCCAGTGAGGAGTACCGGGTGACGGAGAAGGACAACGACCAGACCTCTGACGAAGTCACCGTGGAGACGACATCCGTCTTCCGCGCCGACTTCCTCAATGAACTGGACGCTCCCGCGCAAGCGGGGACTGAGAGCGCGGTCTCCGGCGTCGAGGGACTGCCGGTCGGTTCGGCGTTGCTGGTTGTCAAACGGGGACCCAACGCCGGGTCCCGCTTCCTACTCGACCAGCCGACGACCTCGGCGGGTCGCCATCCCGACAGCGACATCTTCCTCGATGACGTCACCGTCAGCCGCCGGCACGCGGAATTCCGGTTGGAATCCGATGAGTTTCAGGTCGTGGACGTCGGCAGCCTCAACGGCACCTACGTCAACCGGGAGCCGGTTGATTCGGCCGTCCTGGCAAACGGCGACGAGGTTCAGATCGGAAAGTTCCGCCTGGTGTTCCTGACGGGACCCAAGGTCGGCGACGACAACGGAGGGCCCGGAAGCTAGTGACCGCGCCCGAGACCCCCGGGCTGGCCGGGATGTCGATCGGAGCGGTCCTCGACCTGCTACGGCCAGACTTTCCGGACGTCACGATCTCCAAGATCCGCTTCTTGGAGGCCGAGGGTCTCGTCGCGCCACAGCGCGCGGCATCGGGTTATCGCCGGTTCACCGCTTATGACTGCGCACGACTGCGCTTCATCCTGACTGCCCAGCGGGATCAGTACCTGCCGCTCAAGGTGATCAAAGCGCAGCTAGACGCCCAGCCGGATGGCGAGTTGCCGCTCGCCGGATCGCCTTATGGTGTACCGCGATTGGTGTCGGTCGGCAACGGGGAGTCGGGTCAATCGGGCTCGGACCCCGCAGCGGTGGCGCCCACCCGCATCCGGCTGAGCCGCGAGGATTTGCTTGAGGGCTCGGGGGTGGACGCCGAGCTGTTGACCGCGCTACTCAAGGCGGGGGTGATCACCACCGGGCCGGGGGGTTTCTTCGACGAGCATGCGGTGGTGATCTTGCAGTGCGCCCGCGCGCTTGCCGAGTACGGCGTCGAACCCCGTCACCTGAGGGCATTCCGTTCGGCGGCTGATCGGCAATCCGATCTGATCGCCCAAATTGCCGGGCCTCTTGTCAAGGCCGGCAAGACCGGGGCTCGTGACCGCGCCGATGACCTGGCACGGGAAGTCGCCGCGCTGGCAATCACGTTACACACGTCGTTGATCAAGTCGGCAGTGCGCGACGTTCTGCACCGTTGAAGGACTAGACTTCGGACGACAGCTTGTGTTCGGCGGCTTGGTCTTCCACCGCGGCGTCGAGGCAGGTCTGGTACGGACACGGCAGCACGTGCGGAGGGCAGACACAGATGGGTGAAGTTCGCGTCGTCGGCATTCGCGTCGAGCAGCCGCAGAACCAGCCGGTCCTGTTGCTGCGCGAGGCCAACGGTGACCGGTACCTGCCGATCTGGATCGGCCAATCCGAGGCTGCGGCGATCGCCCTTGAACAGCAGGGAGTCGAGCCGCCACGCCCGTTGACACATGACCTGATCCGGGATCTCATTGCCGCGCTTGGTCATTCGCTCAAAGAGGTGCGGATCGTCGACTTGCAAGAGGGCACGTTCTATGCCGACCTGGTCTTCGACCGCAATATCACCGTCTCGGCGCGGCCATCGGACTCGGTTGCCATTGCCTTGCGGGTCGGCGTGCCGATTTACGTCGAGGAGGCGGTTCTGGCCGAGGCGGGGCTACTGATTCCCGACGAGAGCGACGACGAGCCTTCCAGCGCCGTCCGAGAGGACGAGGTGGAGAAGTTCAAGGAGTTTTTGGACAGCGTGTCGCCCGACGATTTCAAAGCCACCTGACCCGACGACGGCGGGCTGATCGCGCCGACGATGCACGTCAGCACCGTTGTCGGCGTGCTCGGGTTCCGTTCTGCCGACGGCGGCAACATCACGGATCCGTCTCATCTGCGAGTTCGGCCCCGACACGCCCTTTCGATAGCGTGGAGTCATCGCTGAGAGCGCCATACTCTGATCGCGACCTGATTAGTACGCGATTAGTTCTAGAAACACCACAGCGTGTCGAAAAGCGTATGCTCACAAGCACTCGGCTGAGCAAACGCGGCTACCGGCAGCCCGTAACGAGCGTGATCGGCGAGAGGAAGCACCGTGGGAGACCAACCACGTCACGACCAATTGGACCTCGAGTCCGTCACCGCGATCGACGACAACGCAGCAACGCACCCCGACCAGGCCGTCCGCACCCCTAGCGAACCTGTGCAAGCCGGCTTGTTCCCCGACGACTCGGTGCCCGACGAGCTGGTCGGCTACCGGGGTCCGAGTGCGTGCCAAATCGCCGGCATCACCTACCGCCAACTGGACTACTGGGCACGCACGTCGCTTGTGGTGCCGTCGATTCGCAGCGCGGCGGGATCGGGCAGCCAGCGGCTGTATTCGTTCAAGGACATCCTGGTCCTCAAGATCGTCAAGCGACTGCTGGACACCGGTATCTCGCTGCACAACATCCGCGTCGCCGTCGACCATCTGCGCCAGCGCGGTGTGCAGGACCTGGCCAACATCACGCTGTTCTCCGACGGCACCACGGTCTACGAGTGCACCTCGGCCGAAGAGGTCGTTGACCTGCTGCAGGGCGGGCAGGGCGTCTTCGGAATCGCCGTCTCCGGAGCGATGCGGGAGCTGACCGGCGCTATCGCCGACTTCCCCGGCGAACGCGCAGACGGCGGCGAGTCGATTGCCGCCCCGGAAGACGAGCTGGCCTCTCGGCGGAAGCATCGCGACCTCAAAATCGGCTGACCCGCGCAGTGTCGTGAGGGCGGCAAGTCGGTAAAATCGGTACCGCATCGCCCTTGCGCGGGAGAGTTCCGTGACTGCCAGCCACGGACGCCGAAGGAGCAACACCTCTCCGTCAACCTCTCAGGCACCCGGACCGCGCCAGACCCCGATGCCTCTGGAAAGCGGTGGCCCTGCATTCGGGTCACCCGCCCATGGGGAAAGACGTCGCGCCGCCGCGGACGTCGAATCTCTCAGGCGCCCGGTGCGGGTAGACGACAGAGGGAGAGGAACACGTAGCGGTTCCGCCTCACGTCAGGAGTCCCAGAGTGTCCGACCACACCAACCCGCTTTTCGCCGACCGGCACATTGGACCGGACAGCGACGCCATCGCGGCCATGCTTGAGGTCGTCGGCGTTGA
This sequence comes from Mycobacterium sp., assembly GCF_035623875.1. GTDB lineage: Bacteria > Actinomycetota > Actinomycetes > Mycobacteriales > Mycobacteriaceae > Mycobacterium. The sequence goes on from NZ_DASPSP010000193.1 coordinate 20,240, forward strand.
CTCCCTGGAAGAGTTGGCGCGTCGTGCGGTGCCCGCCGGCATTCTCGACAAGCTCACCGAAAACGGTGCGGCGCTGGGCCGTGCGGCGCCGGGCCTGGAAAAGCTGCCCCCGCCGGCCAGTGAAGACCAGGCACTGGCCGAGCTGCGGGCACTGGCCGACGCCAATACGGTCGCGGTGTCGATGATCGGGCACGGTTACTACGACACGCTCACGCCGCCGGTGCTGCTACGCAACATCATGGAGAACCCGGCCTGGTACACCGCCTACACCCCCTATCAGCCGGAGATCAGCCAGGGCCGGCTAGAGGCGCTGCTGAACTTCCAGACCATGGTGGCCGATCTGACCGGTCTCGAAGTGGCCAACTCGTCGATGCTCGACGAAGGCACCGCCGCTGCCGAGGCGATGACGCTGATGCACCGCGCAGTCAAGGGCAGCGCCAACCGGCTGGCAGTCGACGTCGACGTGTTCGCTCAGACCGCTGCGGTGCTGGCCACCCGCGCCGAGCCGCTGGGCATCGAGATCGTCACCGCTGACTTGCGTGACGGCCTGCCGGACGGCGAGTTCTTCGGTGTCATCGCGCAGCTGCCCGGCGCCAGCGGCCGGATCACCGACTGGTCTGCGCTGGTATCGGAGGCGCACGACCGCGGTGCATTGGTGGCCATCGGCGCGGACCTGTTAGCGCTGACGTTGATCACCCCGCCGGGGGAGATCGGCGCCGACGTAGTGTTCGGCAACACCCAACGCTTCGGCGTGCCAATGGGATTCGGCGGTCCACATGCCGGTTACCTGGTGGTGCACACCAAGCATGCCCGTCAGCTGCCTGGCCGGCTGGTCGGTGTATCCCGTGATGCGGATGGGTCGCCGGCCTTCCGCCTGGCGCTGCAGACCCGCGAACAGCACATCCGTCGGGACAAGGCGACCAGCAACATTTGCACCGCCCAGGTGCTGTTGGCGGTGATGGCCGCGATGTATGCCAGCTACCACGGCGCCGACGGGCTGGCCGGGATCGCCCAGCGGGTGCACGCCCACGCCGAGACGATCGCCGCCGCACTCGGTGACGCGGTGGTGCACGACACGTACTTCGATACCGTGCTGGCTCGGGTACCCGGGCGCGCCGACAACGTGATCGCCGCCGCTAAGGCCAACGGCATCAACGTCTGGCGCGTCGACGACGACCACGTCTCAGTGGCTTGCGACGAAGCCACCACCGACGAGCACGTCGCGGCGGTAGTCAAGGCCTTCGGGGTGTCGCCCGCCGAATCGGCCGGCGCCAACATCGCGACCCGCACGTCGGAGTTCCTGACCCATCCGGCGTTCACGGGCTACCGGACGGAGACGTCGATGATGCGGTACCTGCGTGCGCTTGCCGACAAGGATCTTGCCTTGGACCGCAGCATGATTCCGCTCGGCTCCTGCACGATGAAACTCAACGCGGCCGCCGAGATGGAGTCGATCACCTGGCCGGAGTTCGCCCGTCTGCATCCGTTCGCGCCGACCTCTGACACGGCGGGGGTGCGTCGGCTCATCGACCAACTGGGCACCTGGCTGGTGCAGATGACCGGCTACGACGCAGTCTCGCTGCAACCCAACGCGGGATCGCAGGGCGAGTACGGGGGCCTGCTGGCGATTCACGCCTACCATGCCAGCCGCGGCGAACCGCAGCGCGACGTCTGCCTGATCCCGTCCAGCGCGCACGGCACCAACGCCGCGTCCGCGGCATTGGCGGGCATGCGGGTAGTCGTGGTGGCCTGCCGCGACAACGGCGACGTCGACCTCGACGACCTACGCGCCAAAATCAGCGAGCACACCGACCGGCTGTCGACGCTGATGATCACCTACCCGTCGACGCACGGCGTGTACGAGCACGACATCGCCGAGATCTGCGCAGCGGTGCACGACGCCGGCGGTCAGGTGTATGTCGACGGCGCCAACCTCAACGCGTTGGTGGGCCTGGCTCGGCCAGGGCAGTTCGGCGGCGACGTCAGTCACTTGAATCTGCACAAGACGTTCTGCATCCCACATGGTGGCGGCGGCCCGGGCGTCGGGCCGGTGGTGGCGCGCTCGCATCTGGCGCCGTTCCTGCCCGGGCATCCGCTGGCTGCCGACCTGCCGCAGGGTCCGCCGGTGTCGTCGGCGCCGTACGGGTCGGCGTCGATCCTGCCGATCACCTGGGCCTACATCCGGATGATGGGCGCGGACGGCTTGCGGAGAGCGTCGTTGACGGCGATCACGTCGGCCAACTACATCGCCCGCCGGCTCGACGAGTACTACCCGGTGCTCTACACCGGCGAGAACGGCATGGTCGCCCACGAGTGCATCCTGGATCTGCGGCCGATCACCAAGTCGACCGGCGTGAGCGTCGACGATGTCGCAAAGCGCTTGGCGGACTACGGTTTCCATGCCCCGACCATGAGCTTCCCGGTGGCCGGCACGCTGATGGTGGAGCCCACCGAGAGCGAGAGTCTGGCCGAGATCGACGCGTTCTGCGACGCGATGATCGCCATCCGCGCCGAGATCGACAAAGTGGCGGCCGGGCTGTGGTCTGTTGAAGACAACCCATTGCGCGGCGCGCCGCATACCGCCGAGTGCCTGGTGGTGGACAAGTGGGAGCACCCCTACACCCGCGAAGTGGCCGCCTACCCGCTCGGAAAAGCGTTCCGGCCCAAGGTGTGGCCGCCGGTGCGCCGCATCGACGGCGCCTACGGCGACCGCAACCTGGTGTGCTCGTGCCCGCCGGTCGAGGCCTACGCCTGAGCGACGTGGCCGCCTAGGGACCCGTGCTGGGGCGAACGCGGCGCCAGTGCTAGGCCCGGCAAGCCGCCATTGCATCGGGTTATCGCGACAAGTTGAGAGGAACGACATCAGCGACACATGAGGTTGGCGTCAACACCGGTCAGCTCAAGAAGTTGGACACCGCGGTGGCCAGTTCTGGCGAAGCCGACGTCGCCAGGTTGTGGTAATTGCCACCGGACAGCTTCGCGACCGCCTCCCAGGTCTCCCGGTCAGGGTCGGAACCGAAGTCGATGACATTAACGGCCACCGGCTTGGCCGGGTCGGCGCTCTCTTTGATGAAGTCCTGCAAGCCTCGGGCACCGAGGGTCTGGTCGGTGTGCGGTCCCGCCGTGATCACCAACACCGAATTGTTTTGCCCGGCATGGTAATTGGCAACCGCATCTTTATAGATCAGGCGCAGCGTGGTGAATGACACAGCGCCACCGGACGACGCGTGCTGCCTATCCAGTGCGGCCGTCAGCGCGGCCGACCGGGGCTGGCCGTCGACATTGTCGGCCAGCGGACCCGCAGGCACCTCCGACCGACCTTCTTTGCCGTCGAACGTCCAGAGTCCGATCACGGAGTTGGGCGGCAGCGCCTTGATCCGATCGTCAAGCGCGGCAACCACATTGCCCAGCCGAGTCTTGCCGCCTTCATCGGTGGTCATTGACTGCTCGAGCATGATGATCGCCGCCGGTCCGCTCGACGGTGTGGTTACGGTGTTCGCCAGCGTGGCGCGCATCGCGTCGTCACCGACCGACAGCGTCGACGGTAGGGCCGCGAAATTGGTGACGTCGCTGCTGGGCGGCTTGACCCCTTCGACGCGGAAGCCGGCTTTGGCCAGCTCGGCGAGTTGGTGGGACTTGTTCATGAACCGGGCGAACCCGCTGGCCGCCGTCACTTGGTCCTGCGACAGCCACGATCCGCTGAGCTGCACAGTGGGATAGTCGGCGACCGCGGCCGGCCCCGGCGGCAGCCAGGAACTCAGCGTGCTGCCGGCATCGGGCAGCGATTCGCCACGCTGGAACAGTTGCTGTTCGGTCGTGACCACCGCGTGCACCGGCGCAGTCGCGGGATCACCGGGCCGCAGCAGCGCATTCATCGCCTCGGCCAAGGAGTTGTCGGCGAGCTTGGGCTGACCGGCGATCAGCGTGCGCACCGCGCCGCTGCCATCGGTCGGCGGTGCGCCGGGCGGCGCGGAGTCGGCCGCCACCGCCTCGCCGGCCAGATATGCGGCGTCGCTGTTGCCGCCGAGCGGCAGCGCCAATCGCAGCGACCCCCACGTCGGCAGCTTCAATCCGGCCAACGCATCGGGTTTGGTCTGCAGGCCGGGCAGCGTCGCCCATTTCTGGGCGCCTAGCTCACGTTGAAGCTCGGGCCGTACCGCGAGCACCACCGGCGAGGTGACCAGCGAACGGCTTTCAGTGACGGTTCCCTTACCCGCGGCGGCGATCAGCCGCGCGGCCGACACGGAACTGGCCGGAATCCACAGCGCAGGTCGTTGGCCCAGGTCGGCCGGCCAGTTTCCGATGAAACCGCCGACGACGGCATCCGAGCCCGCAGACTTGACGCTGACCTCGACACAGTGGTCGCCGATCGGTCCGGCCGACCCGTTGTAGCGTTCCGCGAACTGCTGCACGTGATCGGAGATGGACAGATCGGCAATGACGGCGACCGTCTCCTTGCTGCCGCTGCACGCGGCGGCGTTGTGCGAGCGATTGGACAACGCATCACCAAAGAATCGCCACAGGATCACCCCGGCGACCACGACGACAACCGTGACCAACGCCGCGATCACACCGATGCTGACGCCGCGTCGCCCGCCGTCGCTGCGGTGACCGCCCCGCCAGTCGCTGAGGCCCCGATGGCCGCCGGTCGCCGGCGGCGGCGGCACAGGAGGCGCGGGCCCGCGCCGCGCGAAGTCGGGGAAGTCATCTGGCGTGTCAACGTCGGCGGGGTGCTGCTCCTCGCCGTGCTCGCCGTGATCGGAGTAGTCACCGTAGTCGAAATACCCCGAGTCGTCGGGTAACTCGTCCGGATAGTCGCCGGCTGGGTGATCGCCGTAGCGCGGACCGATGATGCCACCGGTCTCCGGAGGTGCGGCGGCCGAGAAATCGTCCGATTCCCGATGGCCGCGGACCTCGCCGAAATCGTGCGGTACGGAATAGTCGTCCGACTGTTCGCCGGTGGGCTCGTCCGGATCCGGAGCTCTGTGCCTACCCATGCTGATGCTCTCCCGCGCGCCAGAAGTACTCCCCCGCAAGCGGGTGGGGATACCTCCCTTTGGGGGCGTGCCCCCAGCAGTGTCTAATCATTGGGATAGTCAGTGCGACCCGCGCCGAAATCACTCACTCTGGCGGGCCTTGAACTCACGACGGCGCCGATGCAGGATCGGCTCGGTGTAGCCGTTGGGTTGTTGGGTTCCGGTCAGAATCAAGTCCTGGGCGGCCAGGAAGGCGATGCTGTCGTCGAAGTTGGGCGCCATCGGCCGATACGCGGAGTCGCCGGCGTTCTGCCGGTCGACCATCGGAGCCATCCGCTCCAGGCTGGCCCGCACATCCTCTTCGGTGATCACACCGTGGCGCAGCCAGTTGGCCAGCAGCTGGCTCGAGATCCGCAGTGTGGCACGGTCTTCCATCAATGCAACGTTATGGATGTCGGGCACCTTCGAGCAGCCGACACCTTGGTCGATCCACCGAACGACATAGCCGAGGATGGACTGACAGTTGTTGTCGACTTCCTCGCGGATCTCCTCAGGAGCCCAGGCCAGTTCCTTGGCCAGCGGAATGGTCAACAACTCGTCGATGGTGGTCCGCTTCTTGCCCTCGAGCTCGGCCTGTACTGCGCCCACGTCCACGTAGTGGTAGTGCATCGCGTGCAGGGTGGCCGCGGTCGGCGAGGGCACCCACGCAGTGGTGGCGCCCGCCTTGGGCTGGCCGATCTTCTGCTCGACCATGTCGGCCATCAGCTCGGTCATCGCCCACATGCCCTTGCCGATCTGTGCCTTGCCCTTGAAGCCGGCCGCCAGGCCGGTGTCGACGTTGGCGTCCTCGTAAGCCTTGATCCACGTGGTGTTCTTCATCGCACCCTTGCGGATCATCGGGCCGGCCTCCATCGAGGTGTGGATCTCGTCGCCGGTGCGGTCCAGGAAGCCGGTGTTGATGAACACCACCCGGTCGGCGGCGGCTTTGATGCAGGCCTTGAGGTTGACGGTGGTGCGGCGTTCCTCGTCCATGATGCCGACCTTCAAGGTTCCTTGGGGCAGGCCGAGGACGTCTTCGACGCGGCTGAACAGCTCACAGGTGAACGCCACCTCGTCGGGTCCGTGCATCTTGGGCTTGACGATGTAGATGGAACCCGTGCGGCTGTTTGACAGTGGCCCACTGGCGTCGCCGGTTTTCAGGCCGTGAATCGCGGTCACACCGGTGAACAGGGCATCCATGATGCCTTCGAACACCTCTTTTTCCTCGCCGTCGCCTCCGTCCACGAGGATTGCGTCGTTGGTCATCAAGTGGCCGACGTTGCGGACGAACAACAGGCTGCGACCGGGCAGGGTCAGCTCGCCGCTGTCGGGTGTTTTGTAGGTGCGGTCCTGGTTGAGCACCCGGGTGAACACCCTGCCGTCTTTGCTGACCTCTTCGGCCAGATCACCCTTGTTCAGCCCGAGCCAGTTGCGGTAGCCGAGCACCTTGTCGTCGGCGTCGACGGCGGCCACCGAGTCCTCGAAGTCCATGATCGTGGTGATCGCCGATTCCAGGATCACGTCCTTGATCCCGGCGGCGTCGGTCTTGCCGATCGGCGACTCCGGGTCGATCAGGATCTCGATGTGCAGGCCGTGGTTGACCAACAGCACCGACCAGTCGGGGGAGCCGAGCTCGCCGGTGTAGCCGACGAACTGGCCGGGGTTGGCCAGCCCACGGGACAACTCGTCACCTTCCAAGCTGACCAGCAGTCGGCCGTCGTTGACGGTGAAACCGGTGGCGTCGGCCCACGAGCCGGACGACAGCGGTACCGCGTCATCGAGAAACTTGCGCGCATAGGCGATTACCTTGTCGCCGCGGACTTTGTTGTAGCTGGTGCCCTTCTCGGCCCCGTCGCTTTCCGGTATAACGTCCGTGCCGTACAGCGCGTCGTACAGGGAGCCCCAGCGGGCGTTCGCGGCGTTGAGGGCGAACCGCGCATTGAGCACCGGCACCACCAACTGCGGGCCGGCCGTCTTGGTGATCTCGTCGTCGACACCCGCCGTGGTGATGGTGAAATCGGCGGGTTCCGGTAACAGATAGCCGATTTCGGTGAGGAATTGGCGGTACGTCTCGGGATCTATCGGCTCGATGACGTGGTGCCGGTGCCACTTGTCGACCTGCGCCTGCAATTGGTCACGACGCGCCAGCAGATCCTGGTTCTGTGGCTGCAGGTCGGTGACGACCTTGTCGACGCCCGCCCAGAAGCTGTCGGAGTCGATGTCGGTGCCAGGCAACGCCTCGGTGTTGATGAAGTCATAGAGCACCCGGGCGACGCGCAGGTTCCCAACCGGCACGCGGTCTGTCATCGTTCTCCTCCGCTTTGGCCCCTATAAATGCTGCGTCCAGCCTACCGGCCAGTAGCCCGACCACCCGCCCCGGCGCGCTGCAGTAGCAGGTCACACCGGGCCAGCAGCGCTGCCCGCAGCGGCGCAGCACGTGACGCGATGGCCTGCTGACAACGCACGTACTCGGCGCGGCCGGCAGCCTGCTCAACGGCGATCGGTGTGTACCCGTAGCCCCGCAGGTCGTACGGGCTGGCCCGCATGTCGATTTCCCGCGCCGACCCGGCCAGCTCCAGGCAGTCCAGCAGCAGCTCGGATTCGATCAGCGGACTCAACTTGTACGACCATTTGTACAGGTCCATGTTGGCGTGCAAGCAACCGGGCTGCTCCCAATCCTGTTGAGTGGCGCGGCTGGGCGAGCCTGCGTTTCGGGGCGCTGCGTCCGCGCTGAAGAAGCGGAACGCATCGAAGTGGCTGCACCGCAACGGCCCGGCGACCTCAGCCTCGACCACGGTGTCGGTGCCCGCGGCGCCCAACCGCAGCGGGACACGCTCGTGGCGCACGGCGCCCTCGTGGTAGACCATCGCCCATTCGTGCAATCCGAAGCAGTTCAGCCGCGCCGGGCGCTGCGTCGTTGCCTTCAGCAGGCGGGCCACGAACGCAATGGTGTCCAGCCGGCTGCGCAGGTAGGCATCGCTGACCGTGACACCGGCGTCATGAGCAATGTAGCCACGGCGGCCGCCGTAGCGACGGATCGCTTCGCCGCCCGTCAGTAGCACCCCGTAACCGGGGTGCCAGCAGCGCAGCTGCCCCGGCCGCAGGCTGTAGTAGCTGAAGAGGAAGTCCCACACCGGATGCGGCTCGCCGGCCCGGGCCCGCTCGAGGTGTGGGGCGACGAACGTCTGTGCGCGTTCGGCGTACGCGTCGGCGCGGGCCGTCCAATGCTCAGGGCCCAGCCGGATGGGGGCCTCAGACACGCTGCATCCCATCGCTTACGAAGCCGACCAGATCCCGCACCAGATCTTCCAGTGCCACCATTGCGACCACGGTCCCGTCCTGCCCGGTAACCAGGGCCAGATGGCTCTTGCTGCGACGCATCCGCGACAACGCTTCGGGCACCGACAACGATTCGGGAATCTGCGGTAGCGGCCGAACCCTCCCCAGGTCGACGACGGCTTGGGGGTTATCGCCCAGCGACAGCACATCTTTGATGTGCAGGTAGCCGATGAATCGGCGGTCGACGTCGACCACCGGGAACCGGGAGTAGCCGGTTGTGGCCAGCGCCTTTTCGATGGCCTCGACCGTGGGCCCGGAGCCGGGGGCGGCCACCGGCACCGCACGGATCTGGCTGACCGGCACAGCCACGTCGGCGACCATCCGGTTACGGATCTGCAGTGCCCGGGTGAGTCTGGTGTGCTCCTCGGGATCAATCAGACCCTCCGACACCGATTCGGCGATCATCTCGCTGAGTTCGACGGTGGAGACCGTGACGTCGAGCTCGTCTCGCGGCCGCACCCGCAGTGCCCGCAGGGTGGCGTTGGTGCAGCGGTTGTAGAACGCGATGATCGGCCGAACCGTCCGCACATACACCAGATAGGCCGGGATCAGCAGCATCGCCGCCTTCTCCGGGCCGGCGATGGCGATGTTCTTCGGGACCATCTCGCCGAGCAGCACATGCAACGTCACCACAATCCCCAGCGCAACCGCGAACGAAACGGTGTGCAGCAGCGCGGGGGAGACGCCGCCGACGACATCGAACGGCCGTCGCAGCAAGTCGGCGACCGCGGGCTCACCGAGCCGGCCGAGCAGGATCGACGACACGGTGATACCCAGTTGGGCCCCCGCGAACATCAGCGGCAGCTGTTCTCCGGCCCGAATCGCGGTGAGCGCGCTTGATCTGCCCTGCTCGGCCAATGCTTCCAGCCGGTCTCGACGCGCCGAGATCAGCGAGAATTCCGCACCCACGAAAAACGCGTTGGTCGCGATCAGCAGAATGGTCGCCAACAATCCCAGCAGGTCGCGCAGCCCACCCGCCATCAACGGCCCCTACCTTCGCCGGAATCATTGCGACCATGAACTTGGGTCAGGTCGAGCAGGTCGATACGGCGGCCATCCATCCGGATCACCCGGGCCTGCCAGCGGGCCGGGCCTTCCGGTATGCCGTCGGTTTCATATCCGCTTAGCTGCACCGTGTCCCCGCTGACCGGAATGCGGCCAAGCTCCTGGAGCACCAGCCCGCCGATCGTCTCGTATTCACCCTCGGGTGCGTGATAGCCGGTGGCGGCCGCCACCTCGTCGATGCGCAGCAGACCTGATACCCGCCAACCGTTGCCGGACGCCATCACATCGGGTGTGGTGTCGTCATGCTCGTCGCGGACATCGCCGACGATTTCTTCGATCAGATCCTCAACGGTCACCATGCCCGCGACGCCGCCGTACTCGTCGACGACCATGGCGGTCTGCAGGCCGTTGGCGCGGATCTCGCCCATCAGCGCGTCGCCGTCCAGTGTGGACGGCACCACCGCGACCGGCTGCGCGACGGCGGTCAGCAGGGTGTGCCCCCGCTCGGCGGGCGGAACTTGGAAGACCTGTTTGACGTGCACGATGCCCACCGTCTCGTCGAGGTCGCCTTCGACGATCGGGAACCGGGAGAACCCGCTCTCGGTGGCTGTCGCGACCAAGTCCGCGACAGTGTTATCCGTTTGCAGCGCAACAATTTTCGATCGCGGCGTCATCAGCTCCTCGGCGGTCAGCGTGCCGAACTGCAGTGAGCGGTGCAGCAGCGCAGCGGTGGCGGGGTCCAGCGAGCCGCCGCGAGCAGATGTGCGTACCAGCGAAACCAGTTCCCGTGGCGAGCGGGCTGACCGCAGCTCCTGAGCGGGCTCGATGCCCAGCTTGCGCAGGATCCGGTTCGCCGCACCGTTTGTCAGCCGGATCGCGAAGGTCATCAGGAACGAGAACAGCAGCTGCGGGCCGGCGACGGCGCGGGCGGTCGGCAGCGGCCGGGCAACGGCCAGATTCTTCGGCACCAGTTCACCGAAGACCATCGACACCGATGTCACGATTACCAACGTCAGGAATGCGATGACTGTCTCGGCGACCCGGTCGGGCACCCCGAGCGCGTCCATGGCCGGGTGTGGCAGCTTCGCCACCAACGGCTCGGTGAGGTATCCGGTGACCAGCGTGGTGATCGAGATGCCCAGCTGCGCACCGGACAGCTGGAACGAAAGCGTGTGATGGGCGCGGCGCACGTAGCGGTCGCGACGGCCACCGTGGCGCGCGTTGGCCTCGACGGTGCTGCGCTCGAGAGTGGTCAGTGAGAACTCGGCGGCGGTGAACAGCGCGTTGCCCGCGATGAGCAGCACGATCGCCAACAGGCTGAGCAGGGTGACGACGAGATTCATCGGTGCCGCCGCTGTTGCGGGCCATCACGCCATGCACGCCGCGGCGACCGTTCGGCCCTGAGGCCAACGGCCGCGCCGGGTGCCTGCGGCACGGCGTCTCTTTCCCTCGATGTGTCCATGGCTACGTGAGATTCCTATGGTAACGAAGGCGTAACCCGCCCCAGTCTTGGTTGCGGCGACGACACGCCTCCAACCGGTCTGGATCTACCAGATCTACCAGCCGAACGGCAGCGGATGACCTTCGGCGAAGCCCGCTGCGGATTGGATCCCGATCACCGCGCGCTGATGCAACTCGGCCAGCGTCGAGGCGCCGACATAGGTGCACGTGCTGCGCACACCGGAGGTGATGTGGTCGAGCAGATCTTCGACACCGCCGCGGTTGGGATCCAGCCCCATCCGCGAGGTCGAGATACCTTCCTCGAACAACGCTTTGCGGGCGCGCTCGAAGGCGCTGTCGGCCGTGCTGCGGGCTACCACCGCCCGTTTGGACGCCATCCCGTAGCTCTCTTTGTACGGCTGGTCGTCGCGGTCACGCATCAGGTCGCCGGGGGATTCGTAGGTGCCGGCGAACCACGATCCGATCATCACGTTGGACGCGCCGGCCGCCAACGCCAAGGCCACGTCGCGCGGGTGGCGCACCCCGCCGTCTGCCCACACGTGTGCGCCGAGTTGCTCTGCCGCCGAGGCGCATTCGAGCACAGCAGAGAACTGGGGCCGGCCGACCCCGGTCATCATCCGGGTGGTGCACATCGCGCCCGGGCCGACACCGACCTTGACGATCGATGCCCCGGCGCCGATCAGGTCGCGGGTGCCGTCCGCCGACACCACGTTGCCTGCGACCAGTGGCACGCCCAGGTCCAGCGACGAAATCGACGTGATGGCGTCCAGGGCCTTCACCTGATGGCCGTGCGCAGTGTCAATCACAACCAGGTCGACGCCGGCCTCGGCCAACGCCTGGGCTTTGGCGGCCACGTCACCGTTGATGCCGACTGCCGCGCCGATGCGCAGCCGGCCCGCGGAATCGGTGGCCGGGGTGTAGATGCCCGCGCGGATTGCCCCGGTGCGGGTCAGTACGCCGGCCAGCGTGCCGTCCGGGCCGTTCAGCACCGCAACATCGACAGGAGCCTGCTCGAGAAGATCGAACACCTTTCGCGGGTCGGTACCCGCCGGCGCGTTGACGAAGTCGGTGATCGCGATATCGCGCACGCGCGCGAAACGATCCACGCCCTCGCAGCATGATTCGGTGACCAGCCCGATTGGGCGGCCCTCGAAAGCCACCACCGCGGCGCCGTGTGCCCGCTTGTGAATCAGTGCCATCGCATCCGACACCGAATCGTCGGGTGCCAGTATCACCGGGGTGTCTACAACGAGGTCGCGGCTTTTGACGAAGTCCACCGTGCGCTGCACCACGGTGATCGGGAGGTCTTGCGGCAGCACCACGATCCCCCCGCGGCGGGCTATCGTCTCGGCCATCCGCCGTCCCGCGACCGCGGTCATGTTTGCCACCACCACCGGGATGGTGGTGCCGGAGCCGTCCTGGGTGGCCAAGTCGACGTCGAAGCGTGACGCCACCTCCGAACGGTTCGGCAGGATGAAGACATCGTCGTAGGTCAGGTCGTAAGCGGGACGGTGTCCGTCCAGAAACTTCATCGGTATCGGTGTACCCCTTATTTGGCCCTGCTAGGCCGGCACTTCGGTGTGGTCTCCACTCCACAGTGTGTGGAACTTCTTGGTCGGATCCTCGTCAATTCGCCCATAAGTGTGCGCGCCGAAGAAGTCCCGCAGCCCCTGGGTCAGCGCCGCGGGCAGCCGTTCGGTGCGCAGCGCGTCGTAGTAGGACAGCGCCGAGGAGAAGCCCGGGATCGGGATGCCCAGCTGCGTCGCGGTCACCACGACGCGACGCCAGCCGTCGATCGCGGCCTCGATGGCGCTGCGGAAATACGGCGCCACGATCAACGTCGCCAGCCCGGGGTCGGAGTCGTAGGCCTCTTTGATGCGGTTGAGGAACTTCGCCCGGATGATGCAGCCACCGCGCCAGATGGTGGCCAGGTCGCCGGGCTTGATGCCCCAGTTGTATTCGGCGCTGCCGGCCTGGATCTGGTTGAAGCCCTGGGCGTAGGCGATGATCTTCGACGCGTACAACGCTTGCCGGACGTCCTCGACGAACTGCGCTGCATCGCTTGGCTTTTCGCCCAGATGGCCGGACGCCAGGCCGGTCGTGGCCTTGCGCTGGGTGACCGAGCCCGACAACGCGCGAGCAAATACCGCCTCGGCGATACCGGTGACCGGCACCCCAAGGTCCAGGGCCGACTTCACCGTCCAGCGGCCGGTGCCCTTCTGCTCGGCTTCGTCGAGGATGACGTCCACCAGTGGCTTACCGGTCTTGGCGTCCTTTTGGCGCAGCACCTCGGCGGTGATCTCGACCAGGAAGCTGTTCAGGTCGCCCTTGTTCCACTCGTCGAACACGTCGGCGATCTCGTCGGCGGTCTTGCCTAGTCCGTCGCGCAGCAGCTGGTAGGCCTCGTCGATCAACTGCATGTCGGAGTACTCGATGCCGTTGTGCACCATCTTGACGAAGTGCCCGGCCCCGTCGGGGCCGATGTGGGTGCAGCACGGCACGCCATCGACGTGCGCGGAGATCTCCTCCAGCAGCGGGCCCAGCGACTTGTACGACTCGGCTGGGCCGCCCGGCATGATCGACGGCCCGTTCAGGGCGCCCTCCTCGCCGCCGGAGATGCCGGCGCCGACGAAATGCAGCCCTCGTTCCCGCATCGCCTTCTCACGGCGAATGGTGTCGGTGTAGAGCGCGTTGCCGCCGTCGATGATGATGTCGCCTTCTTCCATAGCGTCGGCGAGCTGGTTGATCACGGCATCGGTGGGGTCGCCCGCCTTGACCATGATCAGCACCCTGCGCGGCTTCTCCAGCGCGGCGAGGAATTCTTCGATGGTTTCGCTGCGCACGAATTTGCCTTCGCTGCCGTGTTCTTTCAGCAACGCATCGGTCTTAGCGACAGAGCGGTTATGCAGCGCCACCGTGTAGCCGTGGTGAGCGAAGTTCCTGGCGATGTTCGACCCCATCACCGCCAGCCCGGTGACTCCGATCTGCGCGGTACCCGTTTTCGATTCCGACGAGCTCATCTCTTCGCCTCTCAGGGTTATGACTTTTTCTCCAAGCCTTGCACCGAACATGGCTGCCACAGCGTGCTTCGGCCATCTGCAAAGTATCGCCAAAGCGTCGTGGTTGCCCCAGCCGTAGGTTAGGCGGCGATGAACAAGCGTTGCAGTTCAGTAAGCCACGGAATGGCCAGCGCGACGGTCGGCACCACCAGAATCGCCGCCGCGGCGAGGTAAGCGGCCATCGACCACACCAGGCTGTTGCCGCACCCGGAAAGCCGGCGCACCCGCAGCAGCGTGTGGGCACCGCCGGCCGCCAACGCGCCCATCGGCGTCCGACCCGACGCACAGGTCACTAGGGCGCGGGCCAGGGGAGCGCGACCGGCCGCCCGGACCGCGGCGTCGTCGGCGAGCAGTTCGACCAGCAGCCGCACCGCGTCCAAAGCGTTTGCGCTGCGCACAAATCGGGGAAATGCGGCGTGTGCAGCGGTGAACGCCTCGAGGACCAGATCGTGACGGGCGCGCAAGTGGGCACGTTCGTGGCTGAGGATCGCGGCAACCTCGGTCTCGCTGAGAGAGTCCAGCGCGCCCTCACTGACCACCACTCGGCTGCGGACGCCGGGCAGACAGTAGGCCAGTGGCTGTGCGACTTCGAGGACGCGCAGGTCACGCTCCTGAGCACAGGCCCGTGCGGAGACCGCGTCCGGTGCTACACCCAGCAAGTCGACGAGCATGCGGTGGTGGGCCCGGCGCCGGCGGGTGGTGATGGCCACCCGCACCACGGCCATGGCCAGCCGGGCACCGATCAGCAGCGTAAGCGCTAAAACCGCGACATCGAGGGTCCACAGCGGCCAGCCGAGTCGGCCGATGTCAGCGATCGGAGTGGCGGTAGGGCGCCCGTCTGGACCGGGAAGAAACAGCCGGCTGGCATTCGCGATCCCGGCGCTGAACGCGGAGAGCACCGCGGCCACGGCGATCGCCTGCCATAGCACCATTGCTGCGCGAGGGGCACGTAACGGCCACTTCGCTCGCGACAGCAGGGCCGGTACCGGGCCGACCAGCATCACCGCGAGGACGGTGAAGGCCAGCCCGGACATCGTGCAAGTCTGCCTCAGCTCCCGGGCAGAGCGCCACCCGGAGACGCGACGCGGTGACCGGACTCCAATTCATCGAGTGCGCGCCGAAGCGCCTCAGCTTCGTCGGCGCCGACTCGTTCGACGAAATGCACCAGGGCCGCTTGCCGGCTTCCGGAGTCTGCGGCCTGATCCAGCGCGTCGACCATCAGGCCGGCGACCAGCTCGTCGCGGCCGTGCACAGGTAGGTACCGGTGCGCGCGGTCGTCGCGGATTTGGGAGACCAGATTCTTCTTGGCCAATCGTTGCAGCACGGTCATCACCGTCGTGTAGGCGAGATCGCGTCGCATGCACAGCGCTTCGTGCACCTGCCGCACGGTTTGAGGTTCAGGTGCGGACCATAGATGGTCCATAACCGCACGTTCTAGATCTCCCAGACGCGTCAGCTTAGCCATGTTCGCTCATCTCCTGTGCAATGAGGCCAGAGTACTCCGGCTTACTACCGACGGTCGTACCGATCTACCCGCCTACGACTTGGTAACGGTCGTGCGCGCTGGCAAATCCCGTGGCGCGGGCCCGCCGGTGTGATGGTCCTCACAGTGTGCCTTTTTATTCTATGGTTAGGCTTACCTCATAACGGGAGGTTACCTGTGACGGTTCTGATCGACGACCCGCTCATTGCGGCCATGGCCATCGAGCGCATGCTGCCGCTCCATGAGTCCAGCCGGCGGCTTCGCGAGCTGTATCCGCAATGCCCGCGGGTCTACGGCGTCGCGGTGCTGGCCGACGTGTCCGTTCGCCGGTGGTGGCCCTTGGAGTCAGCGCTGCGCACCGATCGTCTGCAGGCCATGTTCGATGCGGCCGCTTCGGACATGGACCGTTGCGGCGCCGCTGGGCAGTTGGCGGCGACATTGGTCCACACCGTGATCGGGCGGGTCGTCGCGCTGCTGGTGCTGGAGGCGAGGGCATGGGACACCGGCCTGGAGAACCTGTGGGTGCACGTCGACTCCGATGGCGTCATCGACTGGGCCGGGGTGGTCAACCCGACGGTGCGCGTGCTGCCCGACGACCCCTACCTCGCGGATGACGGCGGCGATTGCCTTCGCGACGGGGTGGTGCGGCTGCCGAGTGAGGCAGCGTTGACCACCTGGGTCGCACACCGCTGCCATCGCACCCTGGAGCCGTTGTTCGCCAAAACGCATGCGGTCAGCGGCGGCGCGGTTTCGGTCGCGACGATGTGGCACATCGTCGGATCGATGGTGGTGGCGGCGGCGACCCAGGTGCCGCAGCTCGCCGGCGCCGACGAGCTGAGCGCGATGCGTCGCGGCCAGGCGGTGCTCGACGCGCTGGTGGGCTTCGGCCTGCCGGTACGTGGCCCGTCCGCTCCACGCCCGCGGGCACAGACCCCTTGCGACATTAGGACAGCCTTGCCTATGCTGCTTGCATCGAGCGATAGATGACCGCGGCGGCGTCCTGAGGGCTGCGGTGACCCCCGGTCTACTCGATCGGCGAGCCCCGTGCCCGGTGCACGGGGCTCGCCCGCGTTTGGGGATGCGCTGGGTCGGTTGGCCCGATGGTGTAAACACGAGGTCGTGCAGCCATTGCCAGACTCAGCCGTCCCATCGGGTTTCGAGGCGCCGTTCGACAACGAGATCGGGCTGGTGTTCACCGAACTCAGCCCGGACGGCGCGCGGGCCCAACTCGAGGTGCAGCCCAAGCTGCTGCAGTCGATGGGCATCGTGCACGGCGGTGTTTATTGCGCGATGATCGAGAGCATGGCCAGCGTCGCCGCTTGGACCTGGATCAACGCGAACGGCGGCGGCTTGGTAGTCGGCGTCAACAACAACACCGACTTCCTGCGGGCGATCGGCAGTGGCATGGTCTACGGCACCGCCACGCCGGTGCATCGTGGGCGCCGTCAGCAATTATGGCTCGTCACCGTCACCGACGCTGACGATCGAGTGGTAGCCCGCGGTCAGGTGCGGCTGCAGAACCTGGGCGAAGCCGCCAGCTAGCTGGCCGCTGCCGTCGCCTCGTCCTTGTGGGCCTCGGCAGCCAGTACCGCAAGCTGCTCGAGGCGGGTGCGCGCGAAGGCCTGCTGCTCGGTGATGGTCAGCTGGCCGCGGCGAGTGCTCAGGAACGTGACTGTCCACGACAGCAGCGTGCTGACCTTGGTCTTGAACCCGACCAGATAGACCAGGTGCAGAACCAGCCATGCCAGCCAGGCGATGAAACCGCTGAATTCCAGCGGGCCGATCTTGGCAACCGCGGAAAACCGCGACACCGCGGCCATCGAGCCCTTGTCGAAGTACTGGAACGGCTCCCGCTCTGCCCGATCAGCCCCGGCGAGCTCGGCTTTGATCGTGGTGGCGACGTACTTGGCGCCCTGAATCGCGCCTTGCGCCACCCCGGGCACCCCCTCGACGGCGGCCATATCACCGATGACGAAGACATTGGGGTGGCCGGGCAGCGACAGATCGGGCAACACCACGACCCGGTCTGCTCGGTCGAGCTTCACGGCCGATTGACGGGCCAGATCCCGCCCCAACGCGCTGGCCGAGACTCCGGCCGACCATACCTTGCACGCAGATTCGATGCGCCGGACGCTGCCGTCGGGATCCTTGACCGTGATGCCGTCGCGGTCGATGTCGATGACCATCGCATCGAGCTGGATATCCACACCCATCTTTTCCAGCCGCGCGGCCGCTCGCTTACCGAGCTTGTCACCAAACGGCGGCAGGACGGCGGGTGCGGCATCGAGCAGGACTACCCGGGCCTTGGTCGAGTCAATGTTCCGGAAGGCACCTTTCAAGGTGTAGTCGGCCAGTTCAGCGATCTGGCCGGCCATCTCCACGCCAGTGGGACCGGCTCCGACGACGGTGAACGTCAGCAGCTTCTTGCGCCGCTCTGGATCGTTGGACCGCTCCGCGGCCTCGAACGCGCTCAGGATGCGTCCCCGGAGTTCCAATGCGTCGTCGATGGATTTCATGCCGGGGGCAAATTCGGCAAATTCGTCGTTGCCGAAGTAGGACTGCCCGGCGCCGGCGGCCACGATCAGGCTGTCGTAGGGGGTGTCGTAAGTGTGACCCAGCAGGTCCGACACAACGACCTTGCGGGCCAGGTCAATATGCGTGACGTCACCGAGCAACACCTGGACGTTGCGCTGCCTGCGCAGGATGACGCGGGTGGCTGGGGCGATCTCACCCTCCGAGATGATGCCGGTCGCAACCTGATACAGCAGCGGCTGGAACAGGTGATGGGTGGTGCGGGCGATCAATTTGATGTCGACATCGGCCCTCTTGAGCTTTTTGACCGCGTTCAGCCCGCCGAAGCCGGATCCGATCACCACAACCCGGTGCCGACGATCGGGCGCGGTGGTTTCGGGTTGGGCGCTCATAGTGTGGATCACTCCTCGACTGGCGGCGGTTTTGCTAAGGCTTCACCAATACGGTAGCCGCCCGGACCTGCCATTATCGAGTCACACCCTTGTGATCAGTCCCACCCGCGTCGTCGAACGTGACGCGGCTCGCCGGCTCGGTCAGAGACCGACGAGCGGGCGCAGCGCGTCGGCAGCCGCGGTGACCACGCCGGGCGTGTAAAGGGGCATGTTGATGATCACGCCGTCGATTCCGGCGTCCAGCACCTTGGTCTGGACCTGTTCGGCGATGCAGTCAGGACCGCCCACTAGCATGCGCTGGCTCATCTCCGCCGGGATTTGGTCCGGCTTGGCGTTTTCGTCTAGCAACACGGTCAGCAGGACGCTGGTCTCCAGTGTCGAGCGGTCGCGTCCGGCCTCGTCGCAGCGTTTGGCCAGCGCGTCGAGCTTGCCCGGCACCGTGTCGAGTCCGGTGATGAGGTTGAGATGATCGGCGTAGCGCGCGGCGATGGCGAACGTCTTCTTTTCGCCGCTGCCGCCGATGAGGATCGGGATGCGTTCGCGATAGCGCGGGTTGGCGAACGCCGATTCGGTGGTGTACCAGTCACCGGAGAACGTTGATCGCTCGCCCTTGATCATCGGGTCGAGGATTTGCAGCGCTTCCTCGAGCCGGTGGAACCGGTCGGTGAAGGTGCCGAACTCGAAACCGAGTTGTTGATGCTCGAGTTCGAACCAGCCGGCTCCGATGCCGAGGATCGCGCGGCCGGCACTGGCCACATCCAGTGTGGTGATGGCCTTCGCCAGCAGGGTCGGGTTGCGATAGGTATTGCCAGTGACCAGCGTGCCCAACTGGACCCGCTCGGTGGCCGTCGCCAGCGCGCCGAGGGCCGTGTAGGCCTCGAGCATCGGCTGGTCGGGTGAGCCCAGCGCCGGCAGTTGGTAGAAGTGGTCCATCACGAAAACCGAGTCGAATCCGGCTGATTCGGCCTCGCGAGCCTGCGCGAGCACGGTTGGGAAGAGCTGTTCGACGCCGGTGCCGTAAGAAAAGTTAGGAATTTGCAAGCCAAGTCGGATACTCACGCGATCTACCCTAATGACCCTCCAGCGGCGGCGGAGGCCCCCAAGTGAATTGTTCGCGCTGGGCGAATTGCCCGGTTCCTTCACCGCGCCACTACGCGGCGCGCATCGTCGCGCGGCTAGGCGAATTGTGTCAGCGCACCATGGCTGACGTGCAGCAGCTGTCCCGTGATGTGGCGGGCAGCGGAACTCGTCAGGAACAGCGCCAACCGCGTGACCTCGGCGGCAACCGGCGGCGGTGTGGTGGACAGCCCTTCGTAGCCCGGCTGCGCACCGCGCCCGGCAGCGACGGCGTTGACCGTGATACCGCGGGTGCCGAAAACCGTAGCTTGGCCCGCGACCCAGTTCGACAGCGCGGCCTTGACCGCGGCCTCAGCGCTACCTGCGCGCGGGTTATCCGGCACGACGCTGATGACCGACCCACCGGAACGCAGGTGATCGCCGACGGTCTGGACCGTCAGCACCGCGGAGAGCACGGTCGCGTCCAGCGAGTTACGCCATGCGGCGGCCAGATCCGACAGCGAGTACGCGCGTGGGTCACCGGGGTTCCAGCGCGGCGCCGGGATGTTGATGATGGTGTCCAGGTGATGCGGGAACAGCCCGCGTACCTCGGCGAGGCTGGCAGGGTCGGTCGTGTCGCAGACGATCGCGTCCGCCTCGAGCTCCTTGGCGGCCACCTCGAGATCGTCTCGACGCGCCCCGGCCAGCGTGATCGTGTGGCCGGCGTCGCGGAATACTTCAGCAACGGCGCGACCCAGTTCGGTATCACCTCCGGTGACTAGCACCTCCACCGCCATGACCTCCTCGTATTCAACACTGAACCTAGGTGACGGCCACTTACAGGCACCTGCGGCTTCCGCCTGGAGCAACGGTCATCCGATGCTTCGATGGTGGCACACCGCAATGCCGGTCCCTGGGATTTCAGGGCGTGTATGGCGTCAATCTGCGTACATGTTACTGGACGGTAGCTAGAGATCAAACTCTGAATCCGGCACGACGCGGTCACCGTTTGGACAACGCTTGGCACCATCACATTCCGGCTGAGAAACTGAGCGTGTGCTCCCATGCTGGCAGGGCCTGCTCAAGCACCCGGCCCGGGTCTGCGTCGTGTCCGGCATTGTGTCTCTCGGGCTGGCGACGAATTTGTCAGCGTGTTCCCCGAAGTCAGCACCGGCCGCGCACTCCTCGGCCCAGGGTCACTCGTCGGCTCAGTCGATCATGGTGTTCGCCGCCGCCGCGCTGAAGCCGACGTTCACCCTCCTGGCCGGGAAGTTCCAAGCCGACCATCCCGGCGCCACAGTGGATTTCGACTTCGCGGGCTCTTCGGAACTGGCGACTCAGTTGACCTCGGGCGCCATTGCCGACATCTTCGCCTCGACCGACAGCGCGCAAATGGACACGGTGGCCAAGGCGGGGTTGACGGAGACCGAGCCGGTCAATTTCGCGTCCAACACCTTGGTGATCGTGACAGCGCCAGGCGACCCCAAGCAGATCCACTCATTCACCGACCTCGCCAAACCCGGGCTCAATGTCGTGGTGTGTCGACAGCCGACGCCTTGCGCAGCGGCGACCCAGCGCATCGAGGACAACACCGGCGTCCACCTCAACGCGGTCAGCGAAGAGCCGACTGTGTCCGATGTCCTGACCCAGGTCACCAGCGGCGAGGCTGACGCCGGGCTGGTCTACGTCACCGACGCACGCAACGCCGGCAACAAAGTGAGCACGGTCAAGTTCGCCGAGTCGGCCGACGCCGCCATCGTGTATCCGATCGCGGTCCTCAAACATGCGTCGCAGCCGGCGTTGGCGCAGAAGTTCATCGACCTGGTGACCGGGGCAACGGGCCAAAAGGTTCTCAACCAGGCCGGCTTCGCCGGGCCCTGAAGACGCGCCCGGCGGCGATCGGGATGCCGCTGGTTCGCCGTAGCCGCGAGCGTTCGCCGAGTTGGCCAGCCTGATCTGCGTTGACGCGTCAGATTGCGGGGTCGCAATCGGCGGCAAATCAGTATCGTAGTCAGCATTAGGAACTTGCCTCACGGCTGTAACACGGTAGGTTTTTGCTCATGGACGAGGTGGACGCACACTCGACACGGCCCACAATCCGCTGGACGAAGCTGGCGGTCGCGGCGATAAGCGGCGCCGGAGCCATCGCGCTCGCGTTGCCTGCGACGACAGCGAGCGCCGACCCGGTTGCCCCGCCTGGAACCACCACGCCGGCGCCCCCGCCGCCCAATGGTCCGGCAGATGCGGCACCCGGCCCGGCCGGGCCTCCCGCAGCACCTCCGCCCGCCGACCCGCTCGCGGCGCCGCCCGGAGCCGGCCCCAACGCACCCGCGCCGCCGGCGACCGACCCGAACGCACCCCAGCCTGGGCGCATCGACAACCCGGTCGGCGGATTCAGCTATGCCATTCCGGCCGGTTGGGTGGAGTCGGACGCCACCCACCTCGACTATGGCTCGGCATTGCTCAGCAAGGAGACCGGGCCGCCGGCTCCGGGCCAGCCACCACCGGTTGCCAACGACACTCGCATCGTGCTCGGCAAGTTGGACCAGAAGCTCTACGCCAGCGCTGAAGCCGACAACACGAAGGCCGCCACCCGGCTCGCGTCCGACATGGGCGAGTTCTTCATGCCGTACCCCGGCACCCGGATTAACCAGGCGACTGAGCCGCTGAGCGCCCCCGGCATGGCGGGAGGCGCATCGCATTACGAGGTCAAATTCAGCGACGCCACCAAGCCGAACGGCCAGATCTGGGCGGGAGTGATCGGTCCGTCGGGGCCGAATGCACCGCAGGGCTCGGCGAACCAGCGCTGGTTCGTGGTGTGGCTGGGCACCGCTAACGATCCGGTGGACGTCAACGGGGCGAAGGCGCTGGCCGAGTCAGTCCGCCCGCTGGCTCCAGCAGCTCCTGCTCCGGCAGCTCCTGCTCCGGGCGCTCCGGCTCCGGGCGCTCCGGCTCCGGCAGCTCCTGCTCCGGGCGCTCCGGCTCCAGCGCCGGCCCCGAACGCTCCAGCTCCAGCGCCACCGGCACCTGCGCCACCGGCAGCACCGGCACCGCCACCTGGACAGCCCACCGGCGGTAACGGCGGAGCGCCGGCTCCGGGCGCGGTATCGACCTGACCGCGCGGTAGTTCAGCGCACGCCTGGCCCAGTTAAGCCGAACGTGCCCGATTGACTACCCGACTCGTTACGCTGGCGTGGTACACCCAATGACAGTCCAGCAACGGGCTTGGCCAGCGACAGCAAGGAGTTCCGGATGGATGTCATGGCAGCTACGCAGTCCCTCGCATTGTCCACGCCGACCGCCGTCAGCTGGCTCGCCTACATCATCATCGGCGGTATCGCCGGCTGGGTAGCGAGCAAAATCGTTCGAGGCGGCGGCTCGGGCATTCTGCTGGACATCGTCGTCGGCGTAGTCGGCGGTTATGTCGGTGGAACGCTTCTGAGCTGGCTTGGCGTCGACGTCGAACATGGGCGTCGGTGGTTCACATTCTTCACCGCACTGCTCGGGGCCATTATTCTGCTCTTCATTCTGCGGCTAGTGCGAAGCGCAGCCAGACGCTAACCCGTTGGGGCCGTCGCGATTAACGGCATGCTGTAGTGATGACCCCAGCGACGACCACCACCACGATGAGTGCGTGGCGGGTGCGACGGCCCGGTCCGATGAACACTGATCCGCTGGAACGGGTCAGCACGCAGGTGCCCCGCCCCGAGCCGTCCGAGCTGCTGGTCGCCGTGCGGGCCTGCGGGGTGTGCCGCACCGACCTACACGTCACCGAGGGGGACCTCCCGGTGCACCGGGAAAATGTGACGCCCGGACACGAGGTGGTCGGGGAAGTTGTCGAGGTCGGCACCGCCGCCGGCGACGGGTTCAGCCTAGGTGACCGCGTCGGGATCGCCTGGCTGCGCCATACTTGCGGAGTCTGCAAGTACTGTCGGCGCGGCGACGAGAACCTGTGTCCGGAGTCCCGCTACACGGGTTGGGACGCCAACGGCGGGTACGCCGAATTCGCCACGGTTCCTGCGGCTTTCGCGCATCATCTGCCGAGCGGCTACAGCGACAGCGAGCTTGCGCCGCTGCTGTGCGCCGGAATCATCGGCTACCGGTCGCTGCTGCGCGCGGAGCTACCGCCGGGCGGCCGGCTGGGGCTGTACGGATTTGGTGGCAGCGCCCACATCACCGCGCAGGTCGCGCTAGCGCAGGGCGCCGAAGTGCACGTGATGACCCGCGGCGCCGCCGCTCGAGAGCTGGCGCTGGAACTGGGCGCCGCGTCGGCCCAAGGCGCCGCCGACCCGCCACCGGTGCGGCTCGACGCCGCGATCCTGTTCGCCCCCGTCGGTGATCTGGTGCTGCCCGCGCTGGAGGCGCTCGATCGCGGCGGCACCTTGGCGATCGCCGGAATCCACCTGACCGACATTCCGGTCCTCAACTACCAGCGCCACCTGTTCCAAGAACGCCAGCTGCGCTCGGTGACGTCGAACACCCGCGCCGACGCGCGGGCTTTCCTCGACTTTGCGGCCGAGCACCACATCGAGGTGACCACGCCGGAATACCCACTGAGTCAAGCTGATCGGGCGTTGTCGGATCTCAGCGCCGGTCGCATCGCCGGTGCCGCCGTGCTGCTGGTGTAAAACCCTCAGCTCGATAGGTGCCAGACCAGGGCGGCGGCCAGAGCCCCCAACCCGTTCAGTGACCAATGCAGGACGATCGGGGCGATCAGGCTGCCACTGCGTCGGCGCAGCCAGCTGAACACAAACCCAGCCACCGCAGTTGCGATTACCGCCGACGCCACGCCGGCCAGCATGCCCACGACCCCGCCGCCGAACAGCCGAGTGAACCCGACATTGCAGCTCGTCAGTCCGAACGACGTCGCGATATGCCAGAGACCGAACAGCAGCGAACCCGCCACCGCCACACCGCGGAATCCCCAGGCCCGGTTCAATGCAGCGTGCAGCACGCCACGGAAAGCCAGCTCCTCGGGGATCACGGTTTGCAACGGAATGATGATCATCGAGGCAACCAGTGCGCCCGAGAGCGTCGCGTAGTGGTTGTTCATGAACATCGGCCGGGTCAGCGGAAGCAGCACGCCGACCGCGATCACCGTCACCACCAACCCGATCGCGGCCAGTGCATACCCGGCACCGGATTTCCAGTGCTCTCGGCCCAGGCCGAGTTCGGCCCAGCCCAAACCGTTGAATCGCAGCAAGGCGACCAGCCCGACCGCGGCCGCCGGCACCGTCGCGACGCTCGCCCACGGGGTGGTGAAGTGCGCGATCAGGTTGGTCAGCACCAGCACCACGACGACGACGGCGACATCGACCTGGATCCGGAAGTGATGCAGCGCCGACAGCTGCGACACCATCGGATGGGTGTCGGCGGCAGCGGTCGCGTCAAGCATTCGGCCAGTCTACGTGCGGACCGCTGACGTCCCGCTTACCGCGACGCTGAACCGTTGTTCGATGCAACGCGGCGGCGCACGTAGTCCTTGAGCTCTGCCGAGAGTCCTTCTGCCACCAACAGCCGGGGAAGCAGCTCCGGTTCCGACATTCGGGCACGAAAGACCAGCCCGATGGTCACGTCGTGATCCGGCCGGTAGTCGATGGTGATCGTGTCGCCGGCGCGCACGGTTCCAGGCGACATCACCCGTAAGTAGGCGCCGGGTTTCCCCGCCTGGACGAAGGTTTTGATCCAGTGATTCAAATTCAGGAACGCCTGGAACGTCCGGCACGGCGTCCGGGGAGCAGAGACTTCCAGTACCAAGCCGTCGGTGCCGACGTGCCAGCGTTCGCCGATCCGCGCCGTAGTGACATCGACGCCCGACGTGGTCAGGTTCTCGCCAAAGTTTCCATTGGTCAGTTTGCGCTGGAGCTGGAACTCCCAGGCGTCGAGGTCTTCTCGCGCGTACACATAGACGGCCTGGTCGTCACCGCCGTGGACTTTCTGGTTGCCGATGGTGTCGCCGACCAGTCCACTGCCGACACCACCGTGCATTGGCCCGGGTGCGCGCACCATGACCGGCTCGGTGACCGCCACTTTGTCGATGCCGGTCACATTCGACACCGCGTGCGGATCGGGATTCGTTCGCACGTGAGCCACATTGACCGACAAAACAGTCGCCACCCGCACAGCGTAGCGCTGGGTTCCCGTCACTCACTACGTTCGTTCCGCTCGCTCGACTCCCCAGGTCCACCCGCTGATCTGCGGGTCGTCCTCGCCGTGTTCGCGGGTGTAACGGCGCGCGGCCAGCCGCGCATCGGCCATCTCCTGGCGGAGCACCGCGGCTCGGTCGGCCAGCCCGTCCACCCGGTCGATGACGTCCATGACCAGGTGGAAGCGGTCCAGGTCGTTGAGCATCACCATGTCGAACGGCGTCGTCGTGGTCCCGCGCTCCTTGAACCCGCGCACATGCATGTGATGGTGATTGGTGCGCCTGTAGGTCAGCCGGTGGATCAGCCAGGGGTAACCGTGGTAAGCGAAAATCACCGGCCTGTCGCTGG
The DNA here is from genome assembly GCF_035623875.1 of Mycobacterium sp. Classification (GTDB taxonomy): domain Bacteria; phylum Actinomycetota; class Actinomycetes; order Mycobacteriales; family Mycobacteriaceae; genus Mycobacterium. The sequence goes on from NZ_DASPSP010000193.1 coordinate 46,076, forward strand.
TGAACAACGCATCGAATTCCCTGTCGGGCAACCCATGTGGGTGCTCGGAGTCCGGCAGCAGGCGCATCAGGTCGACCACGTTGACCACCCGCACAGCCAGGTCGGGCAGTTCGCGGCGCAGGATGTCGGCGGCGGCCAACGTCTCCAGCGTCGGAATGTCGCCGGCGCAGGCCAACACCACGTCAGGTTCTGCCGTTGCGCTGCTCGCCCACGGCCAGATGCCCAGCCCGCGGGTGCAGTGCGCGATCGCGGACTCGATGTCGAGGTAGGCCAGCGCGGGCTGCTTCCCGGCGACGATCACATTGACGTAGTCGCGGCTGCGCAAGCAGTGGTCGGCCACCGACAGCAGGGTGTTGCCGTCCGGCGGCAGGTAGACCCGGACGATCTCGGCGCGCTTGTTGGCGACCAGGTCGATGAACCCCGGATCCTGATGCGATGCACCATTGTGGTCCTGGCGCCACACATGCGAGCTCAGCAGATAGTTCAACGAGGCGATCGGCTGCCGCCACGGCAGTTCACGGCTGGTGGACAACCATTTCGCGTGCTGGTTGAACATCGAGTCGACGATGTGCACGAACGCCTCGTAGCAGTTGAACAGCCCATGCCGTCCGGTCAGCAGATACCCTTCCAGCCAGCCTTGGCAGAGGTGCTCGGAGAGCACCTCCATCACCCGGCCGGTCGGTGACAGGTGGTCGTCATCGGGCATGGTCTCCGAAAGCCACACCTTGCCGGTCGACTCGTAGACCGCGTCCAAGCGGTTGGAGGCGGTCTCGTCGGGGCCCATCAGCCGGAACCGGTCGCGGTTGCGGGCGATCACATCGCGCAGGAGCGTACCCAGCACCCGGGTGGCCTCGTGGGTCGTCGTCGCCGGCTGCGACACCGCCACCGCGTAGTCACGAAAGTCGGGCAAGTCCAGGTCATGCAGCAGCAGGCCGCCGTTGGCGTGCGGGTTGGCGCTCATCCGGCGATCGCCGCCCGGCGCCAGCGCGCGTAGCTCGGCGCGCAGCCTGCCGTTGTCGTCGAACAACTCCGCGGGCTGGTAACTAAGCAACCACTTCTGGAGCTGTGCGCGGTGGGCCGGGTTATCCCGGGTCTCGGGGAGGGGGACCTGATGGGCTCGCCAGGTGCCCTCCACCTGCTTGCCGTCCACTACTTGGGGTCCGGTCCAACCCTTGGGGGTGCGCAGCACGATCATCGGCCACACCGGCCGTTCGGTGCTCGCACCGCTGCGGGCATCCAGCTGAATGGCGGCTATGTCATCGAAGGCCTCGTCGAGCGCGGCGGCGAGTTGCTGGTGCACGTCGGTGGGATCGTCTCCGGCAACGGTGATGGGTCGGTAGCCGTAGCCACGCAGCAGCGACTCCAGCTCGTCGTGTGGGATGCGGGCCAGCACGGTCGGGTTGGCGATCTTGTAGCCGTTGAGATGAAGGATCGGCAGCACCGCGCCGTCGCAAACCGGGTTGAGGAACTTATTGGAGTGCCAGCTGGCGGCCAGCGGCCCGGTTTCGGCCTCGCCGTCGCCGACGACACATGCGACCACCAGGTCCGGATTGTCGAACGCCGCGCCGTAGGCGTGCACCAGGGCGTATCCGAGCTCGCCACCCTCGTGGATGGAACCCGGCGTCTGGGCCGCCACGTGGCTGGGGATTCCGCCAGGAAACGAGAACTGCCGGAACAGCTTTCGCAATCCGTCGGTGTCTTCTTCGATGCCGGTGTACACCTCGCTGTAGGTGCCCTCCAGGTAGGCGTTGGCGACCAGCCCTGGACCGCCGTGACCAGGTCCGGTGATAAAGATGACGTTGGCATCGCGGTTGCGGATGATCCGGTTCAGGTGTGCATAGATCAGATTCAGCCCCGGGGTGGTGCCCCAGTGCCCCAGCAACCGCGGCTTGACGTGCTCGGGCGCCAGCGGCTTGCGCAGCAGTGGATTGTCCAGCAGATAGATCTGGCCGACGGACAGGTAGTTGGCCGCGCGCCAGTAGGCGTGGATACCGGCAAGTTCGTCGTCGGACAGCTTCGCACGCGTGACGGTTTGTGAGCTCATCCGCCCGATTCTCCGCAAGTTTGGTGAACAACGCACGACGGCGCGGTAGGCGGGCGGGGGATAAAGCGCCCACTACGCTGGCCGACGTGGACGTGCTCGACGGCGGAGGGCTCCTGGCGTCGCTGCGGGTGCTCGATCTGTCCAGCGACGACGGCGACGCGGTCGGCCGACTGCTCGCGGACCTGGGCGCCGATGTGCTCAAGGTGGAGCCGCCTGGCGGCAGCCCGTCGCGCACCCGGCCGCCGACGCTGCACGGCACCAGCCTGCGGTTCGCGCTGCATAACGCCAACAAACGCAGCACGGTGCTGGACCCGTCCGACCCGGATGCCCGAACCCGATTGGTCGAGCTGGCCGGTAGCGCCGACATCATCGTCGACAGTGGGAATCCCGGTCAGGTCGCCGCCTACGGAACCTCGTGCGCCGACTTGGCCGATCGGTACCCGCAGCTGGTCGCATTGTCGATCACCGACTTCGGCGAAGGCGGACCTCGGTCGTCGTGGCAGGCGACCGATCCGGTGCTCTATGCGCTCTCGGGTTCGCTGGCCCGGTCGGGTCCCACCACCGGGACACCCGTGCTACCACCGGACGGTATCGCGTCGGCCACCGCGACCGTCCAGGCCGCGTGGGCCGCGCTTGTCGCGTACTATAATCGATTGCGTTGCGGCACAGGGGATTACATGGACTTTGCCCGGTTCGACGCTGTCGTGATGGCGCTCGACCCGGCGTTCGGGGCACACGGGCAGGCCGCCGCCGGCATACGCCGACCCAATCGGTGGCGCGGACGCCCGAAAAACCAGGACGCCTACCCGATCTACCCGTGTAAAGACGGCTACGTACGACTCTGTGTGATGTCCCCGCGACAGTGGCGCGGGTTACGGCGCTGGCTAGGGGAGCCCGAGGAGTTCCAAGATCCCGGATACGACGTGCTTGCTGGGCGTTTCGCCGCCTGGCCGCAGATCGGCGTGCTGGTCAAGCAGTTGTTCGCCGATCAGACCATGCAGGCACTGGTATCCGCCGGGCAGGCGCACGGCGTTCCGATTGCGGCCGTGCTGTCGCCGGCGCAGATCTTGGCGTCGGATCATTTTCAGTCGGTGGGCGCCATTGTCGATGCCGAACTCGTGCCCGGCGTGCGCGCATGCGTTCCCGTCGGATATTTCGCTGTCGACGGGCAGCACACCGGTTTTCGCGCACCCACGCCGCCCGCCGGCCACGACGAAGCCCGGTGGCTCACCGGCCCGGCAGCCACTCCGGCACGGGGGAAGAATGGCCTTCCGTTCGACGGACTGCGGATTATCGACCTCGGCATCATCGTCGCCGGTGGCGAACTCAGCCGCCTATACGGTGATCTGGGCGCCGAGGTCATCAAGGTCGAAAGTGCAGCCTATCCCGACGGATTGCGACAGGCTCGGGTCGGCGAGGCCATGAGTGAGTCATTCGCCTGGACGCATCGCAACAACCTGGCGTTTGGCGTGGATCTGCGCAGCGCCGAGGGCAAACAGATCTTCAGCCGTCTGGTCACCGACGCCGACGCGGTGTTCGCCAACTTCAAGCCGGGAACCCTTGCTGTCCTGGACTTTCCATACGAGACCCTGCGTGCCCTCAACCGCCGGGTGGTGCTCGCGGAAAGCAGTGCCTTCGGCGACAACGGGCCCTGGAGCGACCGGATGGGCTACGGACCGCTGGTGCGCGCCACCGCGGGCGTCAGCCAGCTCTGGACCGACCACGAAGTTCAAGGCGCTCAACGGGATCGGCTGACCGATGGCTCCCGGCACCGGTTCTACGACGCGACCACCGTCTTCCCCGATCATGTGGTCGGGCGGATCACCGCGATCGGTGCGCTGGCCGCGCTGATCCACCGCGATCGAACCGGCGAGGGAAGCCGAGTTCATGTCTCCCAAACCGAGGCCGTCGTCAACCAACTCGACGCTCGGTATGTCACCGACGCCCTAAGGGCGGCAGGTCACACCGATTTGCGCGACGACACCAGCGTGCACGATGTATATCCGTGCGCAGGCGACGACGAGTGGTGTGCCATCTCGATCCGCACTGATACTGACTGGCGCTCGGCGACAGCGGTTTTCGGTTTTCCCAAGCTGGCCGTTGATGAGCGATTCGCGACCGGCGAGGCGCGGGTTGCGCACCGACAGGAGTTGCTCACGCAGGTTTCGGCCTGGACTCGTACCCGAACACCGTTGCAGGTCACCGAAGCTTTGCAATCGGCAGGCGTTCCCGCGGGCCAGATGAACCGTCCGCCCGATATCCTCGACGACCCGCAATTACACGCGCGAAAACTGTTCAGCGACATGATGCATCCGCTGTTCGATCATCCGCTGCCGGCCGAGACCGGCCCGGCGCCGTTTCACCACATTCCGACGGCGCCACAACGTCCGGCGCCGTTGGCCGGCCAGGACACCCGCGAAATCTGTCACAAGGTTCTCGGCATGAGCAGCGAGGAAACCGAGCGGTTGATCAACGACGGCGTGCTGTTTGCCTCCACCGACACCGCCTAGCATTCCTCTCGGCACACATCGCGGAAGGTCTCCACCAATGCCCCTCACCCCCAGGACACCGGTGCTGGTCGGCTATGGCCAGCTCAACCATCATGAGGACCCGGGCGCGGAAGCCAACGCGAAAGAACCCGTGGACCTGATGGCCGAGGCCGCGCGCCAAGCCGCCGACGGTCGGGTGCTCGAGGCCGTCGACTCCATCCTCGTGGTCAACCTGTTGTCGGCACGCTATCGCGACCCCGGGCTGCTGCTCGGCCAGCGCATCGGAGCCGACCGTCCGACCACCCGCTACAGCGGCGTCGGCGGCAACGTGCCGCAGTCGCTGGTCAACCGGGCCTGCCTGGACATCCAGCACGGACGCGCGGACGTGGTGTTAGTGGCCGGTGCGGAAATGTGGCGCACCCGGATGCAGTTGCGCTCCAAGGGCAAACGACTTACCTGGACCGATCAGGACGAATCGGTCCCTCTTGCCCAGGGCAGTGACGAAAACGTACCGATGGCGGGGCCGGCCGAGGACCGCATTGGGCTGGACCGCCCCGCTTACATCTACCCGATGTTCGAGCAGGCGCTGCGCATCAGCGCGGGGGAGTCGATCGAGGATCACCGCAAGCGTGTCGGCGAGCTATGGGCGCGCTTCAATGCCGTGGCGGTGCACAACACAAACGCCTGGATCCGCAAACCCGTTACAGCAGAGGAGATTTGCCAGGATGGTCCGACGAACCGGATGATCAGCTGGCCGTACACGAAGTTGATGAACTCCAACAACATGGTCGACCAGGCTGCGGCGCTGATCCTGACGTCGGTCGAGACCGCGACTCGACTGTGTATCCCCACCGAACGCTGGGTCTATCCGTATGCAGGCACCAATGCCCACGACACCTACGCCATCAGTGAGCGGGCCGAACTTCACCGCTCGCCTGCCATCCGGATCGCCGGTGCGCGCGCGCTGACACTGGCCGGTCTGGGCATCGACGACGTGGACTACGTCGACCTGTACTCCTGTTTCCCGTCCGCTGTGCAGGTCGCGGCGGCCGAACTCGGGCTGCCGGTTGACAATCCGGCCCGGCCGCTGACCGTGACCGGAGGGCTGACGTTCGCCGGCGGTCCGTGGAGCAATTACGTGTCGCACTCGATCGCGACGATGGCCGAACTGCTGACGGCTAACCCGGGGCGGCGTGGCTTGATCACCGCCAATGGCGGCTACCTGACCAAGCACAGCTTTGGTGTCTACGGCACCGAACCGCCGTCGGCTGAGTTTCGTTGGGAGGACACGCAAGCCGCAGTGGACCAAGAGCCCATTCGAGACGCGGCGGTGGAATGGGAGGGTGTCGGGACGGTCGAATCCTGGACGACGCCGTTTGACCGGGGTGGTCAGCCGGAGAAGACGTTCCTCGCGGTTCGGACCCCCGACGACCGCCGCACCCTGGCTTTGATACCCGATCCCGCGGCAGCCGCGGCGACGGTGCATGACGACATCGCTGGCGCCGAAGTTGCGATCCGCGCAGACGGCACCGCCGCCCTCACGTAACCATCGCGGGTTAGCTGAAAGTTGCCTGTGAGCCGGTCGGCGCGCTTATTGTCGTTTTGTCAGCTGAACACCGTTGGAGGTGGTCGGGCGTGCGGATCCTGCTCACCGGGGTCACCGGAGTGCTGGGGCGTGCCGTCGCCCGTCAGCTACTCGTCGCCGGATATGCGGTCAGCGGCATCGCAGCTCACTCGCACGAAAACCTGGATCCCGACGTCGACTTTGTTTGCGGGCCGCTCGGCGACCCGTTTCTGCAGCAGCTGGCCGACGACTCCGATGTGGTCCTCCACCTCGCTCCGATCGAGCCCACCGCGCCCGGCAGCGCCGGAATAAACGGACTCGTGCAGGTCGCCCACGCGGCGGCCCGTGGGGGTGCCCGGCTGATCTACGTGTCTCAGTCGGCCGGCCAGCCCAAGCTGTACCGGCAGGCAGAGACGCTGGTGTCGACGGGCTGGGCGCCGAGCCTGATCGTCCGCGTGGCGCCGCCGGTGGGCCGCCAGCTTGATTGGATGATCTGCCGCACTGTGGGGAGCTTGCGGCACAGCAAGGATTCGACCAACCCGTTGCGGGTACTGCATTTCGATGACCTGGTCCGATTCCTGGTGCTCGCAGTGGCGACCAACCGCACCGGGCTGGTCGACCTCGCGACCCCGGACAGCATCGAGGTGGCCACGGCGCGCCGGCTGCTGGGCTCCGGCGAGCAGCGCCCGCGCTTCTCCCGCCTGCCAACCTGGCCCCAACTGATTTCCGATCTGGGTGTCTCTGCGGAGCAGGAGGCTTGGCAATTCGAGTTCGGTTGGTGCGCAACCGACGCCGTCGCCGACACCGCGCGCGGATTGGCCGGCCGCAGACTTGACGGCAGGGGCGCCGTCGACCTGCCCGGCCATCTGCCGATACCGCTGGAGGTCGCGCCGCGAACCGAGCCGTCAGACGGCACCCGGTTACTGTCTGTGGCGCCGGAGGGGCTGGAGGGCGAGTTCGACGACCGCATCGACCCCCGCTTCCCGGTATTCAGCGCCGTGCCCCTGGCCGCGACGCTGCCCGGCCCGTTGACGCCGATGACGCTCGACGTCCAACTCGCCGGTTTGCGCGCCGCCAACCGGGTGATCAGCCAGGTGCTGGCTCTAGGCAACGTGGTTGCGGGCGAATGGGGGAGCCGGGCTATCGCGGTTTTCGGTCACCGTCCCTACGTTGGCGTTTCGGCCAGCGTGATCGCCGCAGGCCAATTGCCCGGCTGGGACGGGCGCAACGTCGTGCAACAGTTGCTGGGCGGCGTACCCGTTGGCGGGCTTTTGCCGCAGGGGCGCCCACCGCAGACCGGCGGGCTGCTCGGATCGGCCGCCAAGGCCGTTGTCGTCAAGCGGGCGTTGGCGTTGTTGCGGCATCTGAGGGTCGACACCCAGGCCTACGTCATGGCGGCGATGGCCGAGCACCTCGATGCGGCGCAACTGAATTCATTGTCGGACGCGGACCTTCAAGTGCGGACTCGATTGCTGCGGGACCGGATCCACCAGGGCTGGGGTCTCACAGGGCTGTGGCTGATCGACATGGGCGTCACCGCAGCGACGGTGGAGCGTGCCGGCCTACACACCACCGTCTCAGGCGTGGCCATGTTGGTGGAAAGCGACGTTGTCGACGCCGAGACTTCCTCGCTGGCGGCGCTGATCCGAAGCGATCCGCATTTGTGCGCGCTGGCTCTCGACGCAGACCTGGACGGCATCAGCGTTCTGTCGCGCACTACCGCCGCCGCCTTCACCGCTGCCGCCACCCGGATCGCGCATCGCGGTCCGGGGGAAATCGAACTAGCCAACTTGGTGTTCGGTGATGATCCGGCCATCCTGCTGGTTGCTGCCGGGCGGGCCGCGACCGCAGTGCCCCGGCCGATGCCGTCCGACGGGTCGGCGGCGAAACTTGCCGAGCGGATGGCGGCCGGCGCTCGAGCTTCTCGGGAACTGGCCTACGACACGACGATGCGGTTCACCCATGAACTGCGAACGACTTTGCGAGAGCTGGGATCCCGGTTAGCCGCGGCGGAGGTCATCGACGTTGCAGGCGAGGTCTTCTACCTCACCTGCGACGAAGTAGTCAGCATGCCCGCCGATGCCCGGCTGCGAATCAAACGCCGGCGCGCCGAGCGGGAACGGCTGCAGGGCCTGCACCTACCCGACGTCATCACAGCTGGCTGACGAGCCGCGCTCAATCTGCTGGCGCACGTCGTCATCGAGTGACGCTCGTACCAACGCGGCGGCTAGACGGGCGTTGGCACCCGGGGCGAGGGCACCAAGCTTCGTCGGGTCGGTAGGCAACCCCAGTGCTTCGGCGGCACGGGTGGCACGTTTGTCGAAGTACGGTCGCACCCAAGTCCAGACATCTTGGACTTCGCGCAAGTAAATGTCGGCACCGGTGTCACCGATTCCCTTGAATTGCTTGAGCATTCGCTTGACGGCGTCGATATCGCCGTCACTGCGCCGGGCTATTTCGCGTAGATCACCGGAGTACTCGTCCACAACCCGCTGAGCGATCTCGGTGAGCCGGGTAGCCGAACTCTCGTCGTAACGCACATAGTGGGCTCGGCCGAAAGCGTCGATCATGGTGCGCCGACCGGAATCCAGGACGGTCTTCGGCGTCCGCAGGCCATCGCTGAACAGTTCATGCCCGGCACGCATGGCGATCGCCGCGTCGATCGGCTTGCTGGCCAGCATGCACAACACCAGCAGCTGAAACAGCGGCATTGGCTTGTCGCTGATCCGGACGCCCGCCTCAGCCGCATAGGTGGTACCCGCGACTTTCAGCAGTCGTCGCACCACTTGCTTAGGCTCGTCCATAACGCTTCGCGTACCCGTCGTGGCAGGTCACCAACCGCGCTCTACTTTGGCGACAGGCTGCGCACATGCTTCACCCCGCGGTTCACCCAGCCGTGAAGCTGGCGTTTGGTTTTCAATCCGTCCGACTCGACCCGCAACCAGCCCCTGGCCTCGCGGCCGGCCATCACCATCGGGCTGACGTGCGCACGGTCGAGCAGCTTGTCGGTTTCGTCCGGCGGGACTCGCACCAACAAGCCGCCCTGGCCGCTGGCGGCGACGGCCATATGCCCGTTGATCAGGAAGGCGAGGCCGCCGAACATCCGTTTCTCGTCGACGCCACGCTCGGGCGCCAGCAGTTCGCGGATTCGCTCAACCAACTCCGTGTCGTAGGCCACGGCACAACGGTAGCCCTAGGACCGACTTGCGGCCTCAGTCCAGATCCACCCGGATAGTCAGCAAGTCACTGCCGACGAGGCGCACCACGGTGCTGTTGAATCCGGGCAGACTGCGCAGTCTCTCCGTCGCGTCGTCGTCGGGCAGCAGGTGAGCGGTTCCGCTGCGCCACCGGCCGTGGATGCGCAACCGCACCGCGGGATTGGCCTTGATGTTGCGCACGTAGTGGGAATGCTCGCCGTGCTCGGAGACCATCCAGAACTGCTTGCCGATCACTCGGCCGCCGATGGCGGTGCGCCGCGGCTGCCCCGACTTTCGGCCGACGGTTTCCAGCATGGTCAGCGGTAACCGTCGGCCCACCGGATTGACCACCAGTCGTTGGGCGGTGTGGACGATGCGCCGTTTGAGCGGTTGCGAATCGGTCATTCAACGATTGTCCACCATGCGGCCCAACCTTCGGACGGCGACATCCATTCGCCGTGGCGACGAAAGGCCCTTCGGTCTCGAGACTTCGGTTTCTAGCTTGCGGGGCGTGGTGGAAGGCGCGACGCCTGGCCGGGCCGAAAAAAGCGCCGACGCCTCCACCGACCTCGCAGCCGACATCGCGGAAGCTAACCATCTCATCAACGAAGCCGGCCGTCTCATTGGTGCATTGCGGAATCGATTCCCGCATCGCACCGTGATGAGTCGGCTTCGCTGATGCCGCCGACAAGGGTCAGGCCGCCACCGCGGCGTTGTGCGCCGCGGGTTCCAGTGCCTGGGCAACGATTTCGGCGACGTCGGTCATCGGTTTGACGTCCAACGCCTCGAGCACCTCGGCGGGCACATCGTCCAGGTCCGGCTCGTTGCGCTGTGGGATGAACACCGTCGACAGCCCGGCCCGTTGCGCGGCCAGCAGCTTCTGCTTGACGCCGCCGATCGGTAGCACCCGGCCGTTCAACGTGACCTCGCCGGTCATCCCGACATCGGCGCGAACCTGCCGTCCGGTGGCCATCGACACCAGCGCGGTCACCATCGTGACACCCGCGGACGGACCGTCCTTCGGGACGGCGCCGGCGGGCACGTGCACATGGATCCGCCGATCAAGCGTCGACGGATCGACACCCAATTCCGCTGCGTGCGAACGCACGTAGGACAGCGCGATCTGCGCGGACTCCTTCATCACGTCACCGAGTTGACCGGTCAGCTGCAGGCCCGGCTCACCCTCGTTGGCGCCGGCCTCGATGTAGAGCACATCACCGCCCAGCCCGGTGACGGCCAAGCCGGTGGCCACGCCGGGCACGGCGGTACGCTCGGCCGACTCGGGCGTAAACCGCGGCCGGCCAAGGTAACCCACCAGATCGGCCTCGTCGATGGTCATCGACCCGCTATCCTCGGCCAGCTTGGTCGTCACCTTGCGCAGTGCCTTGGCCAGCAGCCGCTCGAACTGCCGCACGCCCGGTTCACGGGTGTAGTCGGCGGCGATCTTGCGCAGGGCGGCGTCGGTCACGATGACCTCGTCGTCGCCCAGTGCGGCCCGTTCCCGCTGCCGGGGCAGTAGGTAGTCGCGGGCAATGGCGACCTTGTCGTCTTCCGTGTAACCATCGATCTGCACCAGTTCCATGCGGTCCAACAGCGCCGACGGGATGTTCTCGATCACGTTGGCCGTAGCCAGGAACACCACATCGGAGAGGTCCAGGTCCAGATCCAGGTAGTGGTCGCGGAAGGTGTGGTTCTGCGCGGGGTCGAGCACCTCGAGCAGCGCCGCGCTCGGGTCGCCGCGGTAGTCGGAACCGACCTTGTCGATTTCGTCCAGCAGCACAACGGGATTCATTGATCCGGCCTCGCCGATCGCTCGCACGACCCGGCCGGGCAGCGCGCCCACGTAGGTGCGCCGGTGTCCGCGGATCTCGGCCTCGTCGCGCACACCGCCCAGGGCGACGCGCACGAACTTGCGGCCCAATGCCCTGGCCACGCTTTCACCCAGCGATGTCTTGCCAACGCCGGGCGGGCCGGCCAGCACCATCACCGCGCCAGAGCCGCGGCCGCCGACGACCTGCAACCCACGCTGCGCGCGGCGAGTCCGCACGGCCAGGTACTCGACGATGCGGTCCTTGACGTCGTCCAGCCCGTGGTGGTCGGCGTCCAAAATTTCGCGCGCCGCCACCAGGTCCGTCGAATCCTCAGTTTTGACGTTCCAGGGCAGGTCGAGCACGGTGTCCAGCCAGGTGCGGATCCAGCCGCCTTCGGGACTTTGCTCGCTGGAGCGTTCCAGCTTGCCAACTTCACGCAGCGCAGCCTCGCGAACCTTCTCCGGCAGCTCAGCCGCTTCGATTCGCGAGCGGTAGTCATCGGATCCATCCGGTCCGCCCTCGCCGAGTTCCTTACGGATCGCGGCCAACTGCTGGCGCAGCAGGAACTCCTTTTGCTGCTTCTCCATGCCTTCGCGGACGTCCTCGGCGATCTTGTCGTTGACCTCGACCTCGGCCAAGTGGTCGCCGGTCCAATCGATCAACACCCGCAGTCGCTCGGCGACATCTTCGGTCTCCAGCAGCTGGCGCTTCTGCACGTCGCTCAGATACGACGCATAACCCGCCATATCGGCCAGGGCCGACGGGTCGGTCAGCCGGTTGACGACGTCGACCAGCTCCCACGCCTCGCGGCGTTGCAGCATCGCCAGCAGCAGCTTCTTGTATTCGGCAGCCAGCGCACGAGTCGCGTCGTTGGGTTCGGGCTCGGTGACCTCGGTCACCTCAACCCACAAAGCTGCGCCCGGCCCGCTCGCTCCGACACCGATCTGGGCCCGTCGCTCGCCGCGCACAACGGCGGCGGTGCCACCACCCGCGATTCGGCCGACCTGCAAAATTGTCGCCAGCACGCCGTAGGACGGGTAACGATCGTCAAGCCGGGGCGCGATCAGAAGCTTGCCCGATTCACTGGCGCGGGCAGCGTCGACCGCCGTGCGCGCAGCGTCGTCCAGCGCGATCGGCACGACCATTCCGGGCAACACAATCGGATCGCTGATAAACAACACCGGCACTGATTTGGCTTCAGCCATCAATCCTCCAAAGTTAAGCCTGTCGCGCTCAACCTTGTCGGTGCCGAGTTTGTTCCCGACGGGGTCCAGGCGCTAACCCGACGAGGCGCGCTGGCGGGCACGGAACGCTTGGACTTTCGCCCGATTGCCGCAAGCGCCCATCCCGCACCACTGCCGGTTCTTGGCTCGCGACGCATCCAGATACAGGCAGGTGCAGTCCGGGTGCGCACAATGCTTGACGTTCTCGATATCGGTTCCGGCCAGCAGATCGAGCAGATCCGCGGCCAGGCTCGCAAGCAGTTGCGATGTGGTGCCTTCGCGACGGGTAGCGCCGGTTCGCAGCAGTCGTGGCGTGAGCTGAGGTTGGGAGGCTAGCTCGTTAAGCAGGTCGACGTCGGCGTGCTGAGGCCGGCGGCCCTCGAGTCGGGCGGTAACGGTCCGGTAGATCGCTTCCCGCAGCTCGATCGCGGTCGCCACATCATCGTCGGTGACACCGACGGCGGCATCCAACAGCCCGGCCTGAACCGCCCAGTCCGACAGCAGTTCCGGCTCGGTCAGCAGCTCCTCGCGTGAGCTGTGCCGGTGCTTCACGGTGCCGACGAAGTCGAGGCATCGCCGGCCACTCCAATAGACGAACGTCACAAGTAACCACCTTGACAGGTTTCATCCGCGCGTGCAAGTTGTAACTATATAGACCGGTTACGCGGAGACGGGCCGGAATGAACGAGAAGAGCCGCTGAGCCGTCTAAGCGAGTAACCAGCCGGTCTATCTGGCAGTGAAAGGCGAAAGGACCCAACCGAAATTGACCTCTACCGCATGACCCACCCGCTGAGGTTGGCCAAAGGATCGCACCGGCCGGGTTCCGGCAAAGGATGCGCGATGAATGTGATTTCCTACATCAACGGCGACGCCCGGGTCACCGACTTTCCTACCGGCTCGGCCCGCCCGCTGAGCCTGCTCGTCCAGTCCAGCAACGATTTGCTGGCCGGCCCCGATGGCTACCTGTCACCCGAACACAGTGTGGTCGTCCTGGACCTTGCCTGGCAGACCGTGGGAACCGCCGACGTTCCCGACACCGTCGTGCACGCCTGGGTCGCCGAACTGCTGACCAATCCCGTCTGGGGGGTACTTCGGTACGCCAAGATCACCGCGCACAAAGCGATTCTCGACATTGCCGAGCTGCACCGCGCCGCCGCGTCGGGTGACATGCCAGCCGTCGCCGACTGGGATGCCGCTGGCCGGGCCGCCCGCGCGGTGGCCGCCACTCTCAGCGGCGCCGGAATGCGCGCCGCCCAGGCCGCATCCGAGTCGACCACGTTCGTCGACAACGACCTGCTGATGGCGCTGGACAATGTGGTCGTTCACGCGCAGAACGCGTACGCGCTGGCGTCCGGGGACGCTTCGACGGCAAGCCGGATCGCCGAGCTCACCGGCCACGCGATCGACTCGTGGCGGCGGCTGGCCGGACTGGAGGAGGCGCGCGAGGTCACCCCGGCACCGCCGGCCCGAGAGCTGCAGCTCGCGGGTTGACTCGTGACGACGTCATCGCCGCGACCAACGCGACCCTGCGGCCCAATCACCACCCAGGCGGTCGAATCACCCGCCGTTACACCCGAATGGGTGGTTTCCGCCGTCGGCGATTCCTGCACCGTGTGTGCCCTGCTGTAAAAGGCTTGCCCGCTATCGCCACACCCACAAGGAGGTAAACAATGCCCCCGTGGCGGCTCCGTGACTTCCACGATGACGACCTCGACCAGGCGATCTCCCTTTGGGATCAAAGCCGCCAGCCCGCCGAGCCGCCGCCGGCCTTTGCGATCTCCGAGGTGGTGTCGGCCGCCAGGTCAGGGCAGCCCGCAGTAGTCGCAGTGGTCGGGGACGAGTTGGTCGGCGTCGCCGTGGCTCATTTCCAGGGCGAACGAGCTTGGATCTCGATCATCGCCCTCAATAGCCGATGGCGGAACCGGGGTATCGGCAGCGCCCTGCTCACCGAGCTGGAAGCCCGGCTGCACGCGTTAGGAGTGCGACGGATCGGCGCGCTGCTCTCGGCCGACGCCACGGGTACGACGGCACTGCGCAACTCCGGCTACCACGAGCACAACGGGCTGTCGTTTTTCGAAAAGGTCGACCATGTCGGCGCATCGGACGCGGGCCTGTTGGCTGAGCTGGGCGCGCAATCCATGCCCCGCGGCCTGTGGCAGGCGATGGCCGGGATGGAGTCGGAGAAGCAGATTGTCGAGCGCAGGATGGTGCTGCCGCTGACCGAACCGCACGCCGCCGAGCAATACGGCGTCTCGCCCCCGAAGGCGGTGATCTTGTTCGGTCCGCCGGGCACCGGCAAAACCAGCTTCGCCAAGGCTGTCGCCGGTCGGCTCGGCTGGCCGTTCGTCGAACTTTTCCCGTCCCGGTTAGCCGCCCCCGACGTGGCCATGGCGAGTGCCTTGCGGGAAGCGTTCGCCACACTCATGGAGCTGGAATCGGTAGTGGTCTTCATTGACGAGGTTGAAGAGATAGCCGGCTCGCGCTCCGGGATACCGTCCGACCCGGCGCATGGCGCCACCAACGAACTACTCAAGTTGATCCCGGTGTTTCGCCAGCGCGACGAGCGGCTATTGATCTGCGCGACGAACTCGGTGCGGTCGCTGGATTCGGCGTTCTTGCGGCCCGGTCGATTCGACTACATCATTCCGATCGGACCGCCGGATGCCACTGCGCGGGCAGCTATTTGGACCCGCTACCTGGAGTCGGCCGCCGATTCCGTTGACGTCGATGCGCTAGTCGCCGCCACCGAGATGTTCACCCCGGCCGACATCGAGTTCGCGGCCCGCAAGGGCGCTCAGTTGGGGTTTGAGCGCGAGATCGAGTTCCGCCGTGGCGAGCCGGCCTGCACCAAGGATTACCTGACCGCGGTCCACGAGACGCGGCCTTCGTTGACCGAGGCGATGCTCGACGAGTTTTCCGACGACATTGCGCAGCGGACCCGATTGTGACCGTCGGGCAGCTGCCGTTCCGTCAGAGCGCACGATCGGCGTAGTCTCCGCCTCATGGCGACCGATCGCGAGGCGCTGCGGGGGCAAGTCATCGCGTACACCTGCAGTCAAAACTGCATGGGCGTCCGCGGAAACTCCGGCGGGTGCTGCACGCTCGACGATCGCGACTTCATCCCGGGGCCCGTCCACGATGCAGATGTCTTCCTGGAAAACCTCGGGCGTCGACTCGGCCGCGAGGTGTCCCGTGACGAGGCATTCATCGACTTCGAGGAGGGACGGGCCCTCTTCCCGGAGCGCCCGACGTGGCAGGAACCCGCTAACTACCCAGCGTTGCGCGTCCGGCCGGACGTGCAGTGGATTCCGTGCCGGTTCTTCGAGCCGACGACGGGTGCGTGCACCGTGTACGACATTCGTCCCGCGATGTGCAGGAATTACCTCTGCGACCACCTCAAGGACGTCATTTCCCTGCTCAACCTCAACGAGGAGACGGCTCCACCGGAATGAGCCGGCGTAATTGCGTCACATGCTTGGGGGAGAGCTCCTCGAGGCAGTTGACACCGAGCAGCCGCATGGTGCGGGTCAACTGTCCGGACAGGATCTCGATGACGCGATCGACCCCCGCTTGGCCGCCGGCCATCAACCCATACAGGTAGGCCCGGCCGATCAGCGTACAGCGCGCTCCCAGGGCGATCGCGGCGACGATGTCGGCGCCGGACATGATGCCGGTATCCAGCAAGATCTCGGTGTCCTTGCCGAGTTCGCGCGCCACCCCGGGCAGCAGCTGAAACGGCACGGGAGCCCGATCGAGTTGGCGACCACCATGATTGGACAACACGATGCCGTCGACGCCGCGGTCGACCACAGCCCGCGCGTCGTCGAGAGTCTGGATGCCCTTGACCACGAGCTTGCCCGGCCACTGCGCTTTGATCCACGTCAAGTCATCGAAGGTGAGGCTGGGGTCGAACATGGTGTCGAGGTATTGGCCGACGGTGCCCGACCACCGATCCAGTGACGCGAAGGCCAGCGGCTCAGTGGTCAACAGGTCGAACCACCAGCGCGGGCGCGGCACGGCGTTGAGCACGGTGCGCAGCGTCAAGGCCGGCGGAATCGACATCCCGTTGCGTACGTCGCGCAGCCGCGCACCGGCAACCGGGACGTCGACGGTGGCCAGCAGGGTGTCGAACCCGGCGTCGGCGGCCCGTCGCACCAACGCCATAGAACGGTCCCGATCACGCCACATGTACAGCTGAAACCACTTGCGGCCCTCCGCCGCAGCCGCCGCCACCTCTTCCATCGAGGCGGTGCCCAGAGTAGACAGCGAGAACGGGATCCCGGCCGCCGCTGCCGCCCGGGCGCCGGCGATCTCGCCCTCGGTGTGCATCAACCGGGTAAAGCCCGTCGGCGCGATCGCGAACGGTTGCGCCACCAGTTGGCCCAGAACCTCCCAACCGGTCCGGACATCGCTGACGTCGCGCAGGATCGTGGGGTGAAACTCGATGTCGCGAAAGGCTTGTCGCGCGCGTTCCAGGGAGATCTCTTCCTCGGCCGCGCCGTCGGTGTAATCGAATGCCGCCCTCGGCGTCCGCCGCTTGGCGATGCGCCGCAGATCATGGATGGTCTGCGCGTCGTCGAGCCGGCGTTGGACGCGGTCGAACCGGGGCTTGCGAAACCGGATCAGCGGCGCGAGGTCACGCACCTTCGGCATCCGCCGTTTGACCACTGTGCAACCGTAGGTCATATGGAATCCGCAAGCGACCCCTTCGATCTGCAGCGTTTCGTTGACGCGCAGGCGCGGGTTTACGACGACGTCCTCGACGAGTTGCGCGTCGGCCGCAAACGCAGCCATTGGATCTGGTTTATCTTCCCGCAGGTAGCTGGGCTGGGCAGCAGCCCGACGGCGGCCAGGTACGCGATCTCCTCGCTCGACGAAGCCCGGGCCTATCTTCGGCACGAACTGCTAGGACCGCGGTTGCGCGAATGCACGCAGTTGGTCAACGCCGTGCAAGGCCGCTCGGTCGGCGAGATCTTCGGCTATCCGGACGACCTGAAAGTTCGCTCGTCGATGACGTTGTTTGCCCACGCGACAGCGGACAACCACGGTTTCGTGCACCTGCTCGAGCGGTACTACGACGGCGAGGAGGACCCGCTGACCCTGGAGCGGCTGCGCTGACCGGGCGGCATGCTCACAGTGGCCGCAGGATTCGCCAGCCGTGTGGCTCGATCGACACCGTGTCGACAACATCGTCCGGCGGCATGCCACTCCCGGCGATGGCATGTGCCCGCCCCACGCCCAGCTCGCCCAACACGACCTGGAGTGGGGCGTCGTCGACGTTGAGCGCCACGATCAGCGCCTGGTCGCCGTTTCGGGACTGGTACACGTATTGCCGGTTATCCAATCGCAACGCGGTCGCCGAGGCGGCATACAACCAGGAGTGGCGTCGGCGCAGCCCCACGAGGTATTGGTGCAAGCGCCATACTTCGGCCTGACGCACATCTAGTTGCGCTGGGGGAGAGCCGAATTCGGGACGCACCGCGTCGTCGCCGCCGAATCGCTCTTCCTTAATTCCGTGGTAGCCGAACTCGTCGCCGGCGTAGATGCTGGGAATGCCACCCACCGTCATCAGGATCACCAGTGCGTGAGCGAGGTGTTCAGGACGCTGAAGTTGGCTGGCGATGCGGGTGACGTCGTGATTGCCGATGAAGGTCAGTGGAGGAAAGCTTTCGACGAAAACGTTGTGGCGCCGCATTGCCCAGTCCAGCTCATAGAAGTTCCCGTCGTTGAGGCTGCTCCAAATCGCCTTCCACAGTTCATACTGAGTGACGGAGTCGAAACCGGCTTCGCGAACCACCGCAGCGTAGTCACCGTGGATCAGCTCTCCGACGAACCACGCTTCCGGTTGGAGCCGACGAACTTTCGGCAAAACCTCAGCCCAAAATTGTTGTGGCACAGCGTAAGCAGCGTCCAGCCGCCAGCCGTCAGCACCTCGTCGCAACCAGTGCGCCATGACGTCGGCGGTGTAGTCGGCGACCTCGGCGTTGTCGTGGTTCAGCGTGAGCAGACCACCATGTCCTTCGAAGGTGTGAAAGTTCCCCGGGTGCCCGCGAAACCAGCGTGCTGCTGCATCGTCGTGCGCCGCTTCGCGATAACGGAGGAAGTCGACACCGACGTGGTTGAACACGCCGTCGAGAAGCACCCGCAAGCCCCGCTGATGCGCCTCGGTGACAAGATAGTCGAAATCGTCGTCGTCGCCGAGCCGAGGATCGATGCGGTAATGGTCGGTGGTGTCGTAACCGTGTGTGCGCGAGGCGAAGATCGGCCCCAGCGCGATCCCAGACGCACCGAGCTGGATGGCGTGATCGAACCAGGCGGCGATGCGTCGCAGCCGGTGTTCACCTGGATCGGGAGGTACAGCCGCCGGGAAAGCACCGACGAACCCCATGGGGTAGACCTGCCACCAGATCACGTGCCGTACCCAGGGCGGCACCGTCACCGCCGATACCTGGCTTCGTAGAGGGATTTCATCTCCGCCTCGAGTTCGGGCGCTGGGCCATCGGCCACCGCTCGGGGGGCGACCGCGGTGACCGGCAGCATGGCCACCGGCGGTGTGGGCGCATGCCACTCGGTCAGCCATTGCGTCAACTGAGCGCACGATGTGGCGTAGACGATGCGCCCGAGACCCGCCCACGCGTGCGCGGCCGCACACATCGGACACTGCTCACATGACGTGTAGACGGTGGCCCGAATGCGATGGACCGGAGCCAAATTCGCTACCGCCCACCGGACGATCCCCATCTCCGCGTGTAATGTCTGGTCGTCCTCGGTGATTCGATTGTGATCCTCATAGACGGTCCGGCCTTTGGCGTTGACCAGGATCGCGCCGAATGGTCCGTGCCCGTTGTCAAGAGCGGTTCGGGCGAGTTCGACACAGCGACGCAAACGCTCCAGATCGACTTGGCTCACGCCCACAGACCCGAAGTCTACGGGTCGCCCGCTAGCCGGCAGCAGCCAATGTTTGGGCCGTGCTGATTGCCTGCGCGACGCCGGACACGATGGCGGCCACCTTCAACGCCTCGAGGATGGCTTCCCGGTCGACGCCGGCATCGCGCAGAGTGTGCTCGTGAGCAACCACGCAGTGCGAACACCCGTTGATCGACGACACCGCAAACGACCACAGCTCGAAATTCGCCTTGTCCACGCCCGGGTTGCCAATGATGTTCATCCGTAGCCCAGGGCGCAGGTCGTCGTACTTGCCGTCAAGGAAGCCGCGGCCGCGGTAGAACACGTTGTTCATGCCCATGATCGACGCGGCGCCCAACGCCGCCTGATAGGCCTCGGCCGACAGGTAATCAGCCGCCTCGGCGCCAATCTCGGCCAGCACCTGGGTATTCCGCGTCGCCGCTGCACTGGCCAGTAGGGTGCCCCACAGCTGCTCGGAGTTGAGCACAGTGCTGCGGCTGATCGAGCCAAGGGTGAGCTTGAGGTCCTTGGCGTATTCGGGCAGTGCGTCTTTCAGATTCTCGACACTCATCAGGCTGACTTCCTCAACTCTTCCCCGGCGTCGATGGTGGGGTCGCCCTTGCGCCAGTTGCAGGCGCACAGCTCATCGGACTGCAAGGCATCGAGCACTCGCAACACCTCGTCGACGTTACGGCCCACCGAACCGGCAGTCACCGAAACGAATTGGATCTCGTTGTTGGGGTCGACGATGAACGTGACCCGGTCGGCCACACCCTCGTAGTTGAGCGCCCCGGTGGCTTCGACCAGTTCGCGCTTGATGTCCGAAAGCATCGGGAACGGCAGCTTCTTCAGGTCCTCGTGCTGGGCGCGCCACTGGAAGTGGACGAATTCGCTGTCCACCGAAACGCCGAGAACCTGGGTTTCGCGATCCTCGAACTCGTCGTTGAGCTTGCCGAACGCGGCGATCTCGGTCGGGCACACGAAGGTGAAGTCCTTCGGCCAGAAGAACACCACGCGCCACTTGCCCTCGTAGTCGTCGCTGGAGATGGTCGTGAAGTAGTCGCCGGGCTGCTGGGCGTCGACCTTAGACAGGTCGCCCCCGATCAACGCGGTCAGCCGGTAGGCGGGGAACTGGTCACCAATGGTCAGCAGTGCCATGTCACTCCTTTTCGAGAAGATTGGATCTAGTCAAGTTTTCTGAGTTCATACTGCCGGAACTCAACTTAGAATTAAAGGTGATATGTCCCACTACACTGATAGGTATGACCGATAAGAGTTATCAGCCGACCATCGCCGGGCTTCGGGCATTTGTCGCTGTCGCGGAAAAACAGCATTTCGGCAGCGCTGCGACAACTCTCGGCGTCAGCCAGTCGACGTTGTCACAGGCCCTGTCGGCACTGGAATCCGGACTCGGAGTCCAGCTGGTGGCACGCTCGACTCGTCGGGTTTTCCTCACCGCCGAAGGCAGGCAGCTGCTGCCGCACGCGCAAGCGGTGATCGAGGCGGCGACCGGATTCGCGGCCGCAGCCGCGGGGACGTCGGATCCGCTGCAGGGCAGCATCCGGCTGGGACTGATCCCGACGGTGGCACCGTACGTGCTGCCGAGCCTGCTGGCCGGGCTGGCCGAGCGGCTGCCCGCGCTGACCTTGCGGGTGATCGAAGACCAGACCGAGCGGCTGCTCACCGGACTGCGCGAGGGATCCCTGGATGCGGCGTTGATCGCCTTGCCCGCCGAGGCCGGCGGCATCACCGAAATCCCGATTTACGACGAAGATTTCGTGCTCGCGCTGCCGCCCGGGCACCCGCTGGCGGGCAAGCGACGACTCCCGCCGACCGCGCTGGCGCAGCTGCCGTTGCTGTTGCTCGACGAGGGACACTGCCTGCGCGATCAGGCCCTCGACGTCTGCCACAAGGCGGGCGTACGCGCCGAGCTGGCCGACACCCGGGCGGCGTCGCTGGCGACGGCAGTGCAATGTGTCACCGGCGGGCTGGGTGCGACGTTGATCCCGCAGAGCGCGGTGCCCGTCGAGACCGCGCGCAGCCAGCTCGAACTGGCATACTTCGCCGCACCCCGCCCCGGCCGACGGATCGGGTTGGTATTCCGCTCATCCAGCGGCCGCGACGGGCCCTACCGGCAGCTTGCCGAGCTGATCGGCGAGCTGGTCGGCGCCGACCAGCAGCTACGCCCGGCCCGGTAGTGCCAGCAAAATGAACGTGTTCTAGTTTCGCTTCATGCTGGACTTCACGCTGGAAAACATCAGCGCCGAGGACGTCGAACGGCAGCGCGCGTTGTACGAGTCGGTTCGCGAGTTGATCGACGCGACTGTCAGGACCCAGGCCGATGCCGCAGCGGTCGCGGCGGCCAAGGCCGAGATCGACTCGGCCACTGCACGTTTGCGTCGACGGGATCAACCCGCGGCTGACCGGAACGATCAGCCTCCGCTATCTGCAGGCCACCCGGCTGGGGCAGCTGCACGCCGAAGCGACAACCACCCGCGTCGACGGGGTGAAGACCTTCGCGGTAGGCCATCTCGCCGATGAGGACGGCGTCACGGTTGAAGCCGACGGGATGTTCATCCTGCCCCGATGGGCCCGGGACCACTCCGACTAGGTTTCGCTTATGGAAAAGATAGTTGCGGTGCTGATGGCAGCCGACCGCGACGAGGACTGGTGCCAACGGCAGCGCGGACCGGTCGCCGACGCCATTCTCCAGCTCGGTGTCCCCGGCCTGGCCGTCAATGTTCGCGACGATGCGGTGCGTCATTCACTGATGACGCTGACGACGCTCGACCCGCCGGTGGCCGCGGTGGTGAGCATGTGGACCCAACAGTGCTACGGCGATCAGATCGCGGCGGTGCTGCGCCTGCTCGAAGCGGAGTGCCATTCGGTCGCGGCTTATCTGGTCACCGAGTCGGTTCCGTTGCCGGCGCCACTCCAACTAGGTAGCCGCACAACAGGTTTGGCTAACATTGCGCTGCTGCGCCGGCCGGCAGAGCTAGACCAGGCGAACTGGCTGCGCCGCTGGCAGCACGACCACACGCCGGTGGCGATCGAGACCCAGTCCACCTTCGGCTACACCCAGAACGCCGTCGTGCGCCCGCTCACGCCGGACGCGCCGCAACTGGCGGGCATCGTCGAAGAGCTGTTCCCGGCCGAGGCGATCACCGATCTGAAGGCCTTTTTCGGCGCCGCCGACGATGCCGATCTGCAGCAGCGGCTGAGCCGGATGGTCGCCAGCACATCGGCATTCGGCGCCAACGAGAACATCGACACCGTGCCGACCAGCCGCTACGTGCTGAAGACACCGTTCGAGACCTGAGGAGACACCGGTGATACTGCAGATCGAAGACCAGAACCGGGTGCGCACCCTCACCCTGAACCGGCCCGAGGCGCTCAACGCGTTCAACGAGGCGCTCTACCAGGCCACCGCCGAAGCACTGACGTCAGCAGGCGACGATCCTGAAATCGCCGTCGTGCTCTTGACCGGGGCGGGACGCGCCTTCAGCGCCGGCAACGACCTCAACGAGATGCAAGCACGCATCACCGACCCGCAAATGGCCCGTCAGGGATCGCACTTCACCTCGATGATCGACGCGCTGACCCGGTTTCCCAAACCGCTGATCTGCGCGGTCAACGGCGTCGGCGTCGGCATCGGCACCACCATCCTCGGCTACGCCGACCTGGCGTTCATGTCATCGGCGGCTCGCCTGAAGTGCCCGTTCACCAGCCTCGGCGTCGCGCCGGAAGCGGCGTCGTCATACCTGCTGCCGCAGCTGATCGGTCGGCAGAACGCCGCCTGGCTCTTGATGTCCTCGGAGTGGGTGAGCGCCGAAGAGGCGCTGCGGATGGGCCTGGTCTGGAAAGTGTGCGAGCCCTCCGAGCTGATCGCGGACGCCCGTCGGCACGCTGAAATCCTTGCCTCACGGCCGATTTCGAGCCTGATCGCGGTCAAGCAGACCATCGTCGAACCGACTCGTCCGGAAATCGCGGCGGCGACCGGTCGGGAGAACGCCCATTTCGCTCAGCTGATGGGCGGGCAGGCAAACGCGCGGGCCCTCGCCGATTTCACCGCTCGGCGGGGCAACTGATCGCCAGGACGGCGGCTACCGCGACCCGCTGGTTTCCAACCGCGCGGCCGCCGCGATGAGCGCCCGCAACGTGCGCCGGCAACGTCCGCAGTCAGTGCCGGCTCCGCAGGCCGCCGCAACCTCTTTGGAGGTCGACGCCCCGCGGGCGACGGCGTCAGACACCGTCTGACTTGTCGCACCGACACACAGGCATACGTACATTGTTAGTGGAGTCTAACCTAACTTGATTCGCAAAGGCTAACCTAACCTAAAGCCTGTTCTGACCAGGATTTCTGCATCGAGGCGCCGGCCGACGAAGACGCGCCGACACCACGCGAATCAACCCGTCGTTCCGTCCTGCACTGGACTAGGTTTGATGTGGGCATGCGGTGGCGTTCCAGCCCAACCCACCGTCAATCGCCTCAAGTCCGAAACCGCGCCAGCGGAGAATAAGGAGCGATCATGCAAGGTGATCCCGATGTTTTGCGCCTTCTCAACGAGCAGTTGACCAGCGAACTCACCGCGATCAACCAGTATTTTCTGCATTCCAAGATGCAGGAGAACTGGGGGTTCACCGAGGTGGCGGGCCACACCCGCGCCGAGTCTTTCGACGAAATGCGGCACGCCGAGGCGATCACCGATCGCATCTTGTTGCTGGAAGGCCTGCCCAACTACCAACGCCTCTTCTCATTACGCATTGGTCAGACGCTGCGCGAGCAGTTCGAGGCCGATCTGGCGATCGAATACGACGTGTTAAACCGGCTCAAGCCGGGCATCATCATGTGTCGCGAGAAGCAGGACACCACCAGCGCCAACTTGCTCGAAGGCATCGTGGCCGACGAGGAGAACCACGTCGATTATCTCGAGACGCAGCTGCAGTTGATGGACAAGCTCGGCGAGGAGCTCTACTCGGCCCAGTGTGTCTCGCGACCGCCGACGACCGGGCAAGCCGGGCACTGAGCGCTGATTCTCAGCGCGCCTTCGGCCTACATCGTCGCCGGGCAGCGGGGGACAGACGGCGGCTTGGCGGCCGTCGCCAGGGAACGGCTTCCCGTCCCGACTTCGGGCGTACCATCTCGCCATGAGCCGAATCGGAACATTCGCTGACGACGACCTCGCCGGCTGGGTCCTGAAGTCTCCCGACTTGGGCGGCGCGATCGGAGCGTTCGCCAACTCGGTGTACAACCACAACCGGTTGCCGATGCGTACTCGCGAACTCGCGCGGATGGTCATCGCCCACGACAACGAATGCGAAGTGTGCGTCAACACCCGCGACGCCGACGGACCGGCCGCCGGTGTCGACGAAGAGCTGTACCACCATTCGCGCGAGTGGCGCACCTGGCCCGGATACAGCGATCAGGAGCGACTGGCCGCTGAGTTCGCCCACCGGTTCGCCACCGAGCACACGGTGCTACGCGATGACGAAGACTTCTGGAACCGCTGCCGCGAACACTTTTCCGAAGAGTTGCTCGCCGACCTGGCGTTGTCGTGTGCGCTGTGGCTGGGAATGGGGCGGGTGCTGCGGACGCTGGATATCGGCCAGACCTGCAAGCTGACGCTGCCGAGTCGCGTCTGACGCGCCGGGCCCGCCCGGCAGATGACCACCACACCGCTCGCCGCCGCCGCGATCGCCCAACTCGAGGCCGAAGGGGTAGACGCCGTCATCGGCACGGTGGTGAATCCGGCGGGGCTCACGCTGGCCAAGACCGTACCGATACGCCGGACCACCGCATTCGCCGATCCCGGCTTGGGCGCCAGCCGGGTTTGGCACGGCTTTGCCATCGACCAGATTGGCATCGCGTTCACCGAACACATCGGTGTGGTCGGTGATCAGCGCGTCCGGATTGACCTATCCGCGTTGCGCATCGTCGGCGATGGATTGGCTTGGGCACCTGGCTCATTCTTCGAACAGGACGGCACACCTGTGCTCGGTTGCAGCCGCGGAACGCTTGGCCGCATCGAGGCGGCCCTCGCCGACGCCGGTATCGAGGCGATAGTCGGTCACGAAATCGAATTTCTGCTTGTCAATCCGGACGGCCATCGGCTGCCCTCGACGCTGTGGGCGCAGTACGGTCTGGCCGGTGTACTCGAACACGAGGCTTTCGTTCGCGATGTCACCGCAGCAGCGGCCGTGTCCGGTGTCGTCATCGAGCAGTTTCACCCCGAGTACGGAGCCAACCAGTTCGAGATTTCACTGGCACCGCAATCACCGGTCGCCGCCGCGGACCAATTGGTGCTGACCCGGCTCATCATCGGCCGCGTTGCCCGCCGTTATGGCTTGCGTATCAGCCTGTCACCGGCGCCGTTCGTCGGCGACGTCGGATGCGGTGCCCACCAGCATTTCTCGTTTACCAGCTCAACCGGGCCGCTGTTCTCCGACGGCGCGGGCACCCGCGGTATGACAAGCAAGGGGGAGAACGCGGTGGCGGGGTTGTTGCGCGGCCTGCCCGAGGCCCAGGGCATGTTGTGCGGTTCGATCGTGTCCGGGTTGCGACTGCGTCCCCGCAACTGGGCCGGGGCGTATGCCTGCTGGGGAACCGAGAATCGAGAAGCAGCGCTGCGGTTCGTCGTTGGTGGCCCCAGTAACCCGTACGGGGGCAACGTCGAAGTCAAGGTCGTCGATCCTTCGGCCAACCCGTATTTCGCTACGGCGGCAATCCTCGGATTGGCGCTGGACGGAATCAACGACAAAGCTGTGCTGCCGCCGGAGACCAAGGTGGACCCGGCAGTGCTGTCCGACTCGGATCGCAGCCACGCCGGCATCGTGCAGCTCTCCAGCTCCCAAGCTCGAACCATTGCTGCACTGGATAATTCGAAGCGGTTGCGCACAATTCTCGGCGATCCCGCCGTCGACGTGGTGGTCGCG
This sequence comes from Mycobacterium sp., assembly GCF_035623875.1. Classification (GTDB taxonomy): domain Bacteria; phylum Actinomycetota; class Actinomycetes; order Mycobacteriales; family Mycobacteriaceae; genus Mycobacterium. Next base: position 72,244 of record NZ_DASPSP010000193.1, read on the forward strand.
GTCCGCCGCTTGGAGCACGAGCAGTACGCCCACCTCAATCGTGAGCAACTGGCCGACAAATTCCGCATGGCCTGGAGTGTGTGACGGTGGAAGCTCTGGCGGACCACATCGCCGCCGTGCCGCTGATCGACCAGCATGTGCACGGTTGTTGGCTGACCGTGGGCGACCGGCAGCGGTTTGAGAACGGCCTCAATGAGGCCAACACCGAACCGCTCGCCGACTTCGACTCCGCATTCGACTCACAACTGGGCTTCGCGGTACGAGCCCACTGTGCACCGCTGCTCGGACTGCCTAAACACGCTGACCCACAAGAATATTGGCAACGCCGCAGCCAGCTCACTGAAATCGAGCTGGCCCGAATCTTCCTGCGTGCCGCCGGTGTCAGTGACTGGCTGGTAGACACCGGGTACGCCGAAGGCGTCGCGGACGTCGCGCAACTCGCCGAGTGGTCCGGTGGCCGCGGCCACGAAGTGGTTCGCCTCGAGCAGGTGGCCGAGCAGGCCGCACACGCCCCGGGGGACTACGCGTCGGCGTTCGAGGAGATCTTGCACCGACGCGCGGCGACAGCGGTCGGCACTAAATCCATCCTGGCCTACCGCGGCGGGTTCGACGGCGATCTGACCGAGCCGTCCGGGGCCGAGGTCGCCGAGGCCGCCGCCCGATGGCGCGACAGCGGCGGCGTCCGGCTCGACGATCGGGTTCTGCTGCGGTTCGGGCTGTATCAGGCCCTGCGGATCGCCAAACCGCTGCAATTCCATGTGGGTTTCGGCGATCGGGACTGCGATCTGCACAAAGCTAATCCTCTGCATCTGCTGGACTTTCTGCGCCGCTCCGGTGAAACGCCGATCGTGCTGCTGCACTGCTACCCCTACGAGCGGGAGGCCGGCTATCTGGCCCAGGCGTTCAACAACGTCTACCTGGACGGCGGCCTTGGTATCAACCACCTGGGTGCCCGGTCGCCCGCATTCATCGCCCGGCTGCTGGAACTGGCGCCGTTCCGCAAAATCGTGTACTCGTCGGACGGGTTCGGCCCAGTTGAGCTGCACTACCTCGGTACCAGGCTGTGGCGCAACGGTATTCATCGGGTGCTGAGCCGATTCGTCGACGACGCTGACTGGAGTGCAGCCGATGCGATGCGGGTGGTCGACCTCATTGCTCGTGACAACTCGGCGCGCATCTACCGGCTGGGAGCAGCGTCTGACCTAGCTGTACCGACCTGAGAGGTTAGGTACGCGGCCGGCGGATGGTTGGCCGCCGAGTGCGGTGTGCCCGCAATGGTGATTTTAGGTGTGCAGCCATGCGGTGAAGGCCTGGCAGCGTTCAGTGTCACTTCGCTCGATAAACTACGGCGGTGAGAACCGACATCCTGCTCATCATCGCCGTGGTCGCCTCGGTGGCGTTAACCCTCTGGCTCGTCCAGCGGGGCGGTCGCAATCGCTGAGGGTTGCTTCACCGGTTGCCCCAGGGGTAATGGTTTTGCTCAAGGGCGTGCCCGGCGAGTGGCGTCTCTTCGCCGTCGCTTCTGCCTAACACCGTTGACAGGCCGTCAGAATGGGTACGGCGCTCGGACAGACTTTTGCGCCCTACCCCCTCGCCGAGCGCCTCCGCTCCTGAGGGGGCATTCAGCTGGGGCATTCGAGTTCTGTTCGGGCTTGGTCGATTTGGTCGTAGGCGTAGGTCGCCATGGCGGCGGTGGTCATCGTCGCACCCTTGCGGGCGACCAATTCTTAGGTTTCGTCGCCAAGGACCTCGCGGAGGTGGGTGATCGCGATGTCGAGTTCGCAGAACCCCGCCTGGTTTTGGGGCCGCTGCGAGCCAGCTAAACGTGCGGCGCAAAGCATGGCTCGCAAACTGTGGCGGGGGTACCGTGCATCACAAGAAAGGAAGTGAGCGGGTATGGGCGGCTACCGAGAACTGTTCGCCGCCAGCATCAAAGACCCCGAAACCTTCTGGGCGCAGGCCGCGCAAGCCGTGTCGTGGCTGCGGCCCCCGCACCAGATCTTCGACGATAGCCATTCGCCGTTCTACCGGTGGTTTCCCGACGCCACACTCAACACCTGCGCCAATGCGCTGGACCGCCACGTCGCCGACGGCCGCGCTAAACAGGCCGCGCTGATCTACGACTCGCCGATAACCGGCGCCAAGCGCACCTACACCTACAGTGAGCTGCTGGATCAGACTGCCCGGTTCGCGGGCACGTTACGTGCGCTCGGCGTCGCCAAGGGCGACCGGGTCGTGCTCTATATGCCGATGATCCCAGAGGCGGTCATCGCGATGCTGGCATGTGCACGGCTCGGCGCGGTGCACTCGGTGGTGTTCGGCGGCTTCGCCGCACACGAGCTCGCCACACGAATAGATGATGCACGCCCGACCGTCGTCGTTTCCGCCTCCTGCGGAATCGAGCCGTCGGGATTGGTGGAATACAAGCCGATGCTTGATGCGGCACTCCAGTCGGCTCAGCACAAACCGCGCAGCTGCATCGTTGTGCAGCGACATCAGCACCGCTGCCCGCTCACCGCAGGGCGCGATATGGATTGGCACGCGCTGATGGCCAACTGCGAGCCCGCCGATGCGGTGCCCGTGGCGGCCACCGACCCGCTGTATGTGCTCTACACTTCGGGCACGACCGGCAAGCCAAAGGGCATCGTGCGCGACAACGGCGGACACGCCGTGGCGTTGCTGTGGAGCATGCGACACATCTACGACACTCATCCCGGCGAAGTATTTTGGGCGGCATCGGATGTGGGCTGGGTCGTCGGGCATTCCTACATCGTCTACGGGCCGCTGCTGCTCGGTGCCACGACGCTGCTCTACGAGGGCAAGCCGGTCGGCACACCGGATCCCGGCGCGTTCTGGCGGGTGGCATCCGAACACCGGGTCAAGGCGCTGTTCACCGCGCCCACGGCGATCCGCGCAATCCGCAAAGAAGACCCGGACGGCACACATCTGAACAAATACGACCTCTCTGCGCTGCGGTACCTATTCCAAGCCGGAGAACGCCTTGACCCCGACACCTACACGTGGGCTTCCGACAAGCTCGGCATCCCGGTCATCGACCACTGGTGGCAGACCGAAACCGGCTGGGCCATCGCCGCCAACCCGATGGGCGTCGAGCGGCTTCCGATCAAGCCGGGCTCACCAACGCTGCCGATGCCCGGCTACGACGTATGCGTCCTCCGCGCCGATGGGTCTCGGTGCGAAGCCGGTGAAGAGGGCGCGATCTGCATCAGATTGCCGCTGCCACCGGGCACACTGCCCACGCTATGGGGCGACGACGCACGCTTCGAGGCCTCCTATCTCTGCGAGCACCCTGGCTACTACCTCACCGGCGACGGCGGATATCTCGACGAGGACGGGTATCTGTACGTGATGGGCCGTATCGACGACGTGATCAACGTCGCCGGGCATCGCCTGTCGACCGGCCCCATCGAGGCGGTGCTGGCCGCGCATCCGGCAGTCGCCGAGTGCGCCGTCATCGGAGTAGCCGACGACATCAAGGGCCAGGTTCCGCGCGCACTTGTGGTGCTCAAGCAAGGTGCGTCGGCTGACGGTCTTGCCAAGGAGCTCATCACGGCTGTGCGCAACGAGATCGGAGCAGTGGCCTGCTTCAAACAGGTAGATGTGGTCCCTGCGCTACCCAAGACCCGCTCAGGAAAGATCCTACGAAAAACCATGCGCGGCATCACCCACGGCAAAGATGAACCAACGCCGTCGACCATCGAAGATCCGAAAGTGCTGCATTTAATTCGCTCCATTCTGCGGCCATAAGAACTGCCCGTGCCCAACGGTTTCGCCGTAAATGCCGCTGACCCAGATGTGCGCCAGCGTGTCGAGCACGTGCGCCTTCGGGACGCACGGCTGTTCGACGGCAAACGACGCGAACAGCGATAACCTGGTGGCGGCGCTTTACATCCTGCGTGCAGCCGCTGGGTTGGAGCCGTGGCCGGAGCATTCACCTATGGTGTTCGAGTTCTGTTCGGGCCTGGTCGATTTGGTCGTACGCGTACGCCACTGTCTCGGCGGTGGTCATCGTTTCGCCCTTGCGGGCGAGCGTTTCGTAGGTCGCCTCGCCGAGCACATCGCGTTGGTGATTTCGGGGGTCCACGCAGCCGCCGGATCGGCGGACACCCCCGCAGAATCTCACAACACACACGCTCCCACATCACACACCGGCGGAATCCGACCGAGACACCCGCGCCCCGAGGCGTGGCGTAGCGCGCTACCCGTTGGCCGGATCGCGGCGGCGATACGGGCAGCGTCAACTCGGCGCACCCCCTCGAAGGTGAGATCACCGGTATTGCGGCCGCGCCGGCTCGGGTCGACGGCGGCGGTCTGCTCAACCAGCACCCGGGTGACGCGCCCGCCGATCCGAAGCTCGGGGCGAAAGCTCGCCGCCCGCGCGGTGGTCAGGGCGGCGACCGGGAGATGTGAAATCAGCGCCGGTTGACGCCGGACCGGTTTAGCGTTGAGTCACGGTGAACAGAGGAGCTGGCGATGACCTCTACCCAAGACAAACTCAATGCATTTCTTGGTAAGGCGATCGGGGATCTCGGCGCGTCGGTGAGCGCGGTGCTGATGTTGATCGGCGACGAGCTTGGCTTATACACCGCGCTCGCTGGGCACCGTTTGTCAGCAGAGGAACTGGCCCAAAAGACCGGGACGAACGCACGCTACATCCGCGAGTGGCTGGCGAATCAGGCCGCCGGCGGCTATGTCGAATACGACGAAGCCGACGACACGTATTACTTGACCGCGGAGCAGGAGCTCTGCCTCGCCGATCCCAACGGTCCGGTTGATCTGGTGGGCGCGTACCAGATCGTCCAAGACCTGTTTTATGTACGTGACCGTGCGATCGAGAATTTCCGTAACGGCAACGGCATGGAATGGGGCGAGCATCATCGGTGCCTGTTCTACGGCACTGAGCGATTCTTTAGGGGCGGCTACAACGCGAATTTGGTTGCGTCGTGGTTGCCCGCGCTTGACGGCGTCATCGAGAAGCTCGCTGCCGGCGGCAAGGCCGCCGACGTGGGCTGTGGGCATGGCGCTAGCACAATCCTTATGGCGCAGGCATTTCCGAGTTCGCAGTTCGTCGGCATCGACTATCACGGCGAGTCGATCGAAACCGCGCGCGAGCGCGCGCTGACGGCGGGAGTGGACAACGCGAGCTTCGAGCTTGCCGACGCCACGTCCTACCGGGGCGATGACTATGACCTCATCGCGTTCTTCGACTGCTTGCACGATATGGCGGACCCGTCCGGCGCGGCTCGGCACGCCAGACAGGCACTCAAACCCGACGGGCACTGCCTGCTCGTCGAACCGTTCGCCGGCGACAGCGTCGCGGAGAACCTGAATCCGGTCGGCCGACTGTACTACGGGGCATCGTCGCTGATTTGTGTTCCGGTGTCGCTGGCGCGGCATGGACCGGCGCTCGGTGCGCAGGCCGGGGAGCTGCGGTTGAGGAAAGTGATGGTCGATGACGGCGGGTTCACGCGGTTCCGGAGGGCGACACAGACACCGTTCAACCTCATCTTCGAGGCCCGGCCCTGACGGCGACGGCCGTGCATGCCGTGACGAGAGCGCACCTGACTCTCGACTTGATAATCGGCCCCGCAGGGCATCCACCGGCCTATCGTTAGGGAACCCTGGGAATCTCTGGGGCCGGGCGTGGCGGAGGGTATCAGCCGAGCTGGTAGGACTCGCGCGAGACCCGGAAGAAGTGACCGGTGCCGGAGTCGGTGCATGTCATGCCGGTGGGCTCGCTATCGCAGGCGATTACGCCTATACGCGGACCTGAGCACAGATGGGCGAGCCTTTAGATAAGCCCCGTAGCATCGAAAATCCACGATGTATCAGCGGATTCCAGACTTGTGAGCCAATCCGGCGGCGCCTGAGCGGTCATGCTGCCTATGTCCCAATAGTCTTTCCACAACGTCACTTTGCCGCCTTCGACGCGGTGCACCGACACGAATCGCAGTAGCGCCGTCTCGCCGCTCGACCACCGCCAGGTCTCGGAGTGCTCGTACATGACGTCGGCGCCGGTAGACACCAGCACCCCGTCGTGGTTCTCATAGCCGGCCAGCGGCTCGAGCCCGACCTTGAGTCGCCTGACGATGTCGTCGGGACCACGCGCCGCGAGCGTCGGTCCGACCGGCATGTCCACATAGACGCAGTCCGTCGACAAGAACGTCTTGACCGCATCCCAGTCCCGTCGCGACAAGGCCTGCCACAGTCCGAGTACCGTGTCGTCAACCGGCATGGGATGTCATAAAACCGGGCAGCTGAACACGTTGTCAATGATGCGCGCAGGAGGTGGGGATGGCGACGGTGCGACCAGGACGCAAAGCCGGCAACAGAAGGCCTCGCAGGACAAGTCCGTCGCCGTTCATGCCGTCCTGGACACCCAGGTCGGCGCAGTTCGGGGTGGGTGTGCACCACAACGTCGGGATACCGATGAGCGACGGCGTTGTGCTGCGCGCCGACATCCATTACCCGACCGTGCCAAAGACCGAGCAGCCAGCCGCGGGGCCGTTCCCGGTGCTCTTGTGCCTCACGCCCTACGGCAAGAAGGCCCCGCCGCCGTCCGCCCAGATCGGCGGTGGCGCCACCCCGTACCTGGTCAAACGCGGCTATATCGAGGTGATAGTCGACGTCCGCGGCAGCGGCGTGTCCGGCGGTTCGTTCCAGATGTTCGGCGAGCGGCAAACCCAGGACGGGACAGAGCTGGTCGATTGGGCGTCGAAGCTGCCGAACGCTAACGGGCGTGTCGGCATGTTCGGCACTTCCTACCTGGCGATCAACCAGCTGTTCACCGCCGCCGCCGTCGGGCCGGATTCGCCGCTGAAGGCGATCTTCCCGGTGATGGCCGCATGCGATTTCTATCGCGACGCGGCGACGATGGGTGGAGCGTCGCACCTGCGCACGGTACGGGCATACGGGGCGATCTACCGCTTGCTCAACATCGTCAATCCGGCGCTGGAGGTGATTCACCCCGGCAAGCATCCGCGCCCACGGGCCGGCGGGGCCGCCGGGGTGCGGCAGCGCGGGCGTCATCAGCGCGGCTACTTCCGGCCGTTGATCGCCGACGTCGTCACCGGCGGTGAGACGGCCTACGACGGGCCGTTCTGGGACGCGCTGCGGCCGGCCATGGTGCTGCCGGGCATCGTCGCCAACGATGTGGCGGTCTTTCTGGTCGGCGGCTGGCATGACGCCTTCCAGCGCGGCGCGCCGCTGAACTACGCGGCGCTGCAGAACGCCTTTGCCGGGCGGCCCGACGAGTCGCCGATGCAACCCGGCCAGCCGGTGTCTGAACGGCTGCGGCTGTTGATGGGACCCTGGTATCACGTCTCGCACTTCGGCGGACTGCACATCAACGCGCTCCAGCTGCGCTGGTTCGACCATTGGCTGAACGACGAACCAGCCGCTGCGATCTCCGGATCGCCGTTCACCTTCCAGGCCATCGGAAGCCCGCGCTGGTTCCACGCCCGCGAATACCCGCTCGCTGAGGCCACGCCCACCCGCTTCTACCTGTCCGAGTCTGGCCACCTCACCACCGAGTGCGCGCCCGACACGTCCACGGCGACGATCAAATACGTGGGGCGGGGTCCGTTGGCGGGCCGAAGCGTCGAGCAGTGGACCCTGGGGATGACCAGCTTCATTCGCACCCAGCGCGGCGGGCAAACCCGCTACGACCAGGACAACCGGCGACTGCAGCGCGGCGCGCTCACCTACACCACCGAACCGTTTGCCACGCGGACATTGGTCGCCGGACCGATCACGCTCACCGTGCATGCCACAGCCACCACTAGCGAGACGCTGTGGGTCGCGCATCTCGACGACGTCACCTCCCACGGAATCAGCCGCCCATTGACTCAGGGCGCACTGCTCGGTTCGCACCGCGCGCTGGATCCGGATCGCACCTGGTACCTGCCTGACGGCACCGTCCTGCGGCCGCACCACTTCAGCACCCGGTCGGCGGTAAAGCCCGTGATCCCAGGCGAACTGACCCGCTACGACGTGGAGATCTTCCCGACCGCTGCATTGATCGAGCCGGGCCACCGGCTGCGGCTGACGGTGACCACCTACGACTTCCCGCATCTGGTCCCGGCCAAACCCGCGCGCCTCGCCCTGGCCGGCGGTAGCTACCAACTCCATCAGGGTGGCCCCACCCCGTCGCATCTGCTCATCCCGGTGGCCGACCCGGACAGCTTGAGCTGAGCCGCGCCGCAGCAACAGCCGCGCGGCAGCGCGGTTTTCAGCGCATACTGCCCAGGGTGACCCCGCTACAGCGATACATCGCCGAAGAGATTGCCACCGATCATATCGACGGTCTGCTGAGCAGGCGCGAAGCCTTGCGGCGGCTGGCGCTGCTCGGTCTCGGCAGCGGGGCCGCGGCCGCACTGATCGCCGCGTGCGGCGGCAGGCAAACGCAGCGCCCGAGCGGGTCGTCGGGCACGACGGCGACACAACCGCCGGGGATGGACCAGGCGCTACGGACCGAGCCGATTACCTGGGCCGGCCCAAATGGACAGCTGCAGGGCGCCTGGGCGCAAGCCCACAATGCCCGTCGCGGGGTGTTGGTCATCCACGAGAACAAGGGTCTGAACGATTGGGTGCGGTCGGTGGCCGGACGTTTCGCCGGGGCCGGCTACTCGGCGCTGGCCGTCGACCTGCTGTCCGAGGAAGGCGGCACCGGGCACTTCGCCGATCCGGCGCAGGCAACCGCGGCGCTGGGCGCCGCTGAGCCGGACCGGTTCATCGCAGACCTGAATTCCGGTGTCGCGGAACTGCAGTCGCGGGTTCCGGGCCGGAAAATTGCGGTCGTCGGTTTTTGCTTCGGTGGCGCATTGGTGTGGCAACTGCTGGCTTCCGGCGCGCCGGCATTGTCGGCCGCGGTCCCGTTCTACGGGCCGCTGCCGGACAACCCCGATTTCGCCGCATCAAAGGATGTCGCTGTGCTGGCGCTCTACGGGGCTCTCGACACCCGTGTCACAGGCTCCGAGCCGGCGGCGAAAGCCGCTCTCGATCGTGCCGGCCTGGTCAACGACATCGTCATCGAACCCAACGCCGACCATGCCTTCTTCAACGACACCGGACCGCGCTACAACGCTGCCGCCGCCCACGATGCCTGGGGACGGGTGCTGGAGTGGTTCGGCCGCTACCTGGCCTAGTTTCTTGGCCGCGAAACAGACGCGGGGGCTGTGATTTTTCCAAATCAACGACCCCCGCTGCTGTTTGGCGAACTTCAACCGCGAAAGCGCTAACTCAGCGGGCAGCCATCGACCGTGCCGGGCCCAGCGCTACCGGCAGCGTCGACCAACCATGCAGAATACGGGTGTCGCGGCGGCTGCCCGCGCCGGCAGTACGCACGTCGGGGAAGCGATTGAAGAATGCTCGCAGCCCCACCTCACCTTCCGCTCGGGCCAGGGCCGCGCCGAGGCAGAAATGCCGACCACCGGAGAACGCCAGATGCCTGCCGGCGTTCTCACGTTCGATGTCGAAACGGTTCGGGTCGGCGAACACGGCCGGGTCACGGTTGGCCGCGGCCACGTAGACGACGACCAGTTCGCCTTGTTTGACCGGGGTACCGGCCACCTCGATGTCTTTCAGCGCTAGCCGTGCGGTGAGCTGCACCGGTGATTCCAACCGCAAGATCTCCTCGACGGCGTTGGGCCACAGTTGCGGACGCTCACTGAGTGTGCGCAAATGCTCAGGGGCGTCCAGCAGCATGCGAATGCCGTTGCCTAACAGGTTCACCGTCGTCTCGAAACCAGCCGCCAACACCAAGCCGGCAACCGCATGCAGTTCGGATTCGTCCAGATATGTTTCCGCCGAACCACTTTCGGCTCTCCGGATCAGCTGGCTCATCAGGTCGTCGCCGGGGGTACGCCGCAACTGCCGCAGATGCTCGGTCAGCCAGAAGTTGAACCCCGCTATCCCACGCTGCACCCGCAGGTACTGCCGCCAGCTGAGCCCGAAATCCAAACTGGGCGCTGCGAGTTCGCCGAACTCGAGAACGTGCCGCCGATCAGCGTCGGGCACCCCCAGGATGTCGCTGATGATCGCTACCGGCAGTTGCGCGCAGTACCGGTCGACGATGTCGACGACACCCGGTTCGCGGGACAGTTGATCCAGCAATGTCGTCGCAGTCTGCTCCACCCCATCCCGCAGTGCGGCGACCGCCCTTGTGGTGAAGACCGACGAGACCGTCTTCCGGTAGCGGGTATGGTCCGGCGGCTCAACCGCGAGCAACGACGGCGGACGCAGCGGATGCAGCAGATCGTCGCGGGTGCGCTGCTCCAGCCACCGCAGCGGCGCCGGTAGATTCGACCCGATCGAGAGCACCCGAAAGTCGTCTGATCGCAGCAGTTCATGGCCGATCGCATGGTCCGCGGTGATGTAGCCGATGCGTGATTGGACCAGGGGACCGCGGGCCCGCACCTCCTCGTAGAACGGCACTGGATCGGCTTTGACGGTCGGGTCGGCGATCAACCGGGCCTGCAGATCACCCCGGCGGACACCGAGCGACGAGGCGCCACGGATGAAGCCGTGCAGCGCTAGCCAGTGCAACCTCTGCTTCAATGCGATGTCCACGTGTAGGCCCTCCACATCGACCGGCAGTGCTATCGAAAGCCTACGACCACGGCATGAGTCAGCCGTCAGGCCAGTTCCCAATTCATGTTTTTGGCGAAAGCGATCGCGTCGTCGGTGGCCGTGCCGAGCGCCTTACACCGCTGGATGTACTCGCGGACCACTGGCAGGAAGTTCATCGGGTTGTATGCGTCTTCCTCGTAACTCCACAAGTCGTCACCGGCGTACTTCATCACGGACAGGTTGGCCGCCTGATGGATGCTGCCGTCGCCGGGATCCCGCATCCGGTTGAGAAACTCGCAGAACACCCAGCCGCGGTCGGTGTCAATGGAGTACCACGAGGTCGGATAGAACGGCATCTCGCTGCCGGGAAACACATTCATCGTCGAGACAATCCAATCCCGGATCTGCTCGCGCCCGTGGAAGGTTCCGTAGGTGTGCTCGACGTAGGTTGCGTCCTCGGTGAACTGATCGGCGAACCGTGACCAGTCCCAACTTGAACCGATTTCTACGACGACTTGCTTGTGGCGTTCGAAGGCCGACTCGATCTCGGCGCGCGACCACTGTCCCATGGCAACCTCATTCAGCTCGTGAGGGCGAAGATTTCACGCCTCGGCAACATCCTTGATGCGGTGCAGCGTCCTGGTCATGTCACGAATGTTGCGTCGCTGACGCAGGTAGCCTCCAAACATCCAGTAATACAGCGTGGTCAGCGGAGAGGGGGTCATCCGAAATGATTCGGTGACGTCAGTGCCGTCGGCTTTTGGCGCCAGTCGGTAATGCCAGTTGTTCACCGCCCGCTCGCCGACGAGCACCTCGAAGCCGAATTCCCGGCCCGGTTCGCATGCAGTGACTCGACAGGTCGTCCAGTACACCGGCCCGATTTCGTTTCGCTTGACGTGGCCGCGGAATCGCGCCCCGACCGCGGGCCCGGTAGCTCCATCCAGCCATTCGGCCTCGAATGTTTCGGGGGAAAACCGCCCGATGTTGCGGACATCCGCGATCAGGTTCCAGATCTTGTCCGCGGGTGCCGCCATATGAACCGTCGCCGAGCCCTGCATGGGCCGATCCAAGCATGCCCGGGCGTGGCCGGTGACCGGAAATGCCGATGTTCACCGAAGCAACTCGTCGGTCACCGCGCAGCGCTAGTCGTCCGGAACGTCGTGCCGCACCACATGCACCCTGCCATGCGGCAGGCAGGCGGCATAGCCGTGGTACTTGCCGTACAGCTCCCAAGCTGTGACGTTATCGTCGGGCGGCACGTCGATCTGATGTCCGTCCGAGAATTCCAGGTGCAGGTCTCCGGCTTCGTCCCAGGTGACATCGGTGCACGTCGCTCCCGAGAAATCGAACAGCGGTCGCTCTTGGACGGCCAGATCGTTGGGGTCGATGGAAACGACCTCAGCAGGCGAGTTGGCGGTGGCCGGCAGCGTCATGGTAATCGGTGCCGAGACGACGAGTTCGTTGTAATCGTCGAGATTGAGCACGAGGCCGTCGCGGAACATGATCCGCTGTACCGCACAGCCTTGAATCCAGTGCTCAAGCAATTTCTGGTCGGTCATGCATTTACTCTTCTCGCGACGCGGCATTAGCACAAGCCCTGCAATGCCACCCGCGCGCATATGCGATATCACAGTTCTGTGGGCATCAAAGAATGGTTGTGAATATGTCTTCTGCCGTTGCCGGCGGCCTGGTGGCCGACACCGCTCGCGGGTTTTGGCGCAGCGGCGCGCCGCTAATGGCGCTGCCGTTGTTCGGTACCCGGGATACTCAG
>NZ_DASPSP010000212.1:0-50167 GCF_035623875.1 Mycobacterium sp.
ATCCAACGCCTTGGGCAGTGACCCGCCATAGGTAATCACGGTGGCATCGGATCCGCTGCGGCGCACTGCCGCTCGCGATATGTCGGTTGCGGTCAGCGCATCGACGTCGCTGGCGGTGTTGTAAAGCTGCACGTGTTCGAGGATCACCACCGGATCCGGATCGGCCAGCGCGGAACCAAGCATGCCATAGGCATCGGTAACCGTCGCCGGGGCGACGACCTTGATACCCGGGATGTGTGCATACCAGGGATCGAGGCTATGCGAGTGCTGGGCCGCCAGCTGACGACCTGCCCCGGTCGCCATCCGGATAACCAGTGGCACCGAGAACTGACCGCCGGACATATGGCGCAGCGCCGCGGCGGTATTGACGATTTGGTCGAGGGCCAGCAGGCTGAAGTTGACGGTCATGACTTCGACGATCGGCCGAAGTCCGCCGAGCGAAGCGCCGATCCCGATGCCGACGAATCCCAGCTCCGACAGGGGTGTGTCCCGCACCCGTTCCGGGCCGAACTCGTCAAGCAGGCCTTTGGATGCCGCATAGGTTCCGCCGTAGCGGCCGACGTCTTCTCCCATCAGCACCACCCGTGGGTCGTCGCGCAACGCATCGCGTAACGCGTCGTGCACGGCACTGCGGTAGGTGACCTTCATCAGCTTGCCTCCGCGTTTGGAGTCAACACGTCGCGTTCGAGATCATCGACGCTTTCCCAGGTTCCGGCTTCGGCGTAAGCGACCGCGTCTGTGACTTCACGGTCGGCGTCCTGTTCGATCGTTGCGATGTCGGCCGCATCGAGGGTACCTTCGCGCAGGCACTGCTCGGTGAACGCGGGGATCGGGTCGCGTGTGCGCCACTGCTCGACTTCGGCTTTGTCCCGATACAATTCGGGATCGAACATTGAATGGGCGCGGAATCGGTAAGTGCGGAACTCGATGAAAAACGGCCCGCCGGTGTTCCGGATATGGTCCACACCCCGTTGCGTGGCGTCGTGGCAGGCAACGACGTCCATGCCGTCCACTGCGATGCTCTCCACCGTGTACGACGCCGCCTTCACCGTGAGGTCGGTCTGGGCCTGGGCACGCTGCAGCGAGGTCCCCATTGCGTAAAAGTTGTTCTCGCACAAGAACAGCACCGGCAATCGCCACAGCGCGGCCATGTTCAGCGACTCGTGGAATGCTCCCTCGGCAACCGCGCCATCTCCGAAGTAGCACGCGGTCACCCGGTCGCGGTGCAGCATCGAATCCGCCAGTGCCAAACCCACCGCGAGCGGCAGGCCACCGGCCACGATGGCATTGCCGCCGTAGAAACGGGTGGTCGTGTCGAAGAGATGCATGGATCCGCCCCGGCCGCGGGAGCAGCCTTCCTGCTTGCCGAACATCTCGGCCATGATCGAGGTCATCGGGATGCCGCGCAGCAGTGCGTGGCCGTGCTCGCGGTAGGTGGCCACCACCGCGTCGTCAGGACCCAGCACGCTCAAAGAGCCCGCGGCGACGGCTTCCTGCCCGACGTAGAGGTGCAAAAATCCGCGTATTTTGGCCTCTCCGTACAGTTCTGCACACTTTTCTTCCATCCGGCGCACCCGGATCATCGATGACAGCAGCGTTCGGGCCAATTCGCGGTCGGTCATAGCGCCACCGTTTTGCTAGTGGGCTCGGCGGGCGGCTCGACGGTAGAGGTGTCGCCCTCCGGTAAGCCGAGCTCGCGGGCCTTCAGCAGGCGACGCATGATCTTCCCGCTGCGGGTATGCGGTAGCGTTTCGACGAATTCGATCTCCTTCGGAGCGACGGCGGCGCCAAGACGTTTTCGGGCGTGACCCAGCAATTCGAGCCGCAGTTCGTCGTCGGCCGAGTAACCGGTTTTCAACAGAACGAACGCCTTGACGACCTCGCCGACGGTCGGGTCGGGCTTGCCGATGACCGCCGCCTCGGCGACCGCAGGATGGTCGGTCAGCGCATTCTCTACTTCGAACGGGCCGATGAGGTGTCCGGCCGACTTGATCACGTCGTCGGCTCTGCCGACGAACCAGAAGTAGCCGTCGGCGTCGCGTCTGACCAGGTCACCAGTTAAATACAGGCCGTTGTGGAAGCACTTGCGGTAGCGCTCGTCTTCATTCAGATAGCTCCGGAACATGGAGGGCCAGCCAAGGCCGAGTGCGAGCTCTCCCTCGACGTCCGGCTCGTCGACAACGGATACGCCACCATCATCGTGGCGCACCACGTACGCGTCGACTCCGGGAAGTGGCCTCCCCATGGAACCGGGTTTGATGTCGAATGCCGGCGTATTGGCGATCATGATGCCGCCGGTCTCGGTCTGCCACCAGTTGTCGTGAATCGGTAAGCCCAGCACACGTTTTCCCCAGATGACCGCTTCGGCGTTCAGCGGCTCGCCGACACTGGCGATGAACCGCAGGTGGGGGAAGTGGTATTGCTTGGCGAGCTCGGATCCCGCCTTGATCAACATCCGCAAGGCGGTTGGGGCGGTATACCAAACGGTCACGCCTTGGCTCTGCAGAATTTGGTACCAGCGTTGAGCGTCGAATTCGGCTTCGTCGACGATCGAGGTGACCCCGTGCAGTAGCGGGCTGATTACACCATACGACGTACCGGTGACCCAGCCGGGATCTGCTGTGCACCAGAAGATGTCATCGGGATGTAGGTCGAGTGCGTACAGACCGGTCACGTAGTGCATGACGACCGCGCCGTGGACATGCAAAGCACCTTTCGGTATGCCGGTAGTACCACTGGTGAAGTGGAGTAAGGCAGGGTCGTCGGCTGTGGTCGGGGTGATCGGCGCATCGTCGTCTGCGCCGTCCATCCATCGCCAAAAGTCAATAGTTCCGGGCAGGACGCCGTCGACAACGAGGATCTGGCGTACCGAGGGAAGCCGTTCTCTTATCCCAGCGATCTTTCGCCGGTAGATCGCTTTAGTTGTGACCAGGACGTCGGCCCTGCCGATATTGACACGGGTAGCAATTGGTTCAGGGCCAAACGCTGAGAACAGCGGTGAGACCACGCAGCCGTTGCGTAACGCGCCCATGATCGTGATGTACAGTTCGGGTGTGCGGCCCATGATAGTGAAAACCCGGCTGCCCTGGTTAATGCCAAGGGAGCGAAGCACATTCGTGAAACGACGCGAAAGACGTGCCAGCTCAGCATAACTAAGATCCCGGGTGGCCATCGCGGCATCCCAGCTCTGCTCACTGACGAACCTCAGCGCTGTGCGCGTAGCCGACGGGCCTTCGGCGTGCCGATCCATTGCGGCATAAGCGATGTTGCAACCGCCACCGGCCATGCCCGGGCACAGTGGTGGGACCTTCGACCAATCGAACATCGCCCGGGTCTGCTCGTAGTCCTTCAGATGCGGCGGGACCGCCCAATCGGAGGGCGTCTTGTGGATGACTTTCACGCTTGCCCTACCCGTCCGGTCGGAGTGTTCCGCTGTCCAAGGCGGAGGCAATGTTCGCCATCACCCGATCCAATAGCACCGCACAGACGGTTCCATCGTTAGCCAGATTGCTCAGTCCCTGGTGCCGCAGGTAGGCATGCAGGCGTCGATCGATCGGCCATTCGACGAAGCGCTTGCTGGCGTAGGTTGAGCCGAGAAATCCCCACGCTATCGCGTCCAGTTCGGCGTTTCGCTGTTCGACGGCGGGGTGCATCATGGTTGTCCTTCTTCGATCAACGCAACGGGATCAAATAGTGCTGTGTCGCCAGTTCGGTGTCGACACCGCCCGCTTGCATCGAATCGAGGTAGGCCGATCTCATCAGGACGAAGCCTCCGGGCACCGGCAGCTCAGCGGCCACCAGCTCACCCAGATTGGCGCCCTTGCCGCCAGCGTCTTCGGCATCAGCGATTCGTAGCGACGCGATATCGCGCACGTAAGTTTGGGTTTCCATGACTTCTTCCTGCACGGCATTTCCGGGCATCGCTGACGCTAGTGGCGCGTCGACTAATCCCGAACCGGCCAGTGGGCACCAGTAGATGTGACGAAAGTCCCTCGTTCCGAATCGCTATTCGGCACCCTCGACTGCCAGTCGCCAGAGCTCCTCGGCAGCGCAAACGGAGTCCGATAGCGGTTGGCTGGTATCGACGTGGTGCGCCTCGGGCCAATGCTGACTGTTGGCCAACGCGGTCGCTATCTCCGGCGTCGCGTCCGATAAGCCTCCCGTCGGCCGGGCAGCGACCCGGCGTGCGGCGGAGTTCACTGACGTCTCACACTTCAATTCAAGTCCGACGGATTGCGTCTGGATAGCCAGCTGCCGCGCTTCGCCGCGGCGGTGGGGATCGCGCCAGGTGCCGTCGAGGATCACCGATCGGCCGTTGGCCAGCTCAATCTGGGCCTGGCGCAACACCTCGCCATAGACGGCGGCGACGTTCTCATCGGAGTACAGGCCGGCGTTCAGGGCACCTGCCTCGCCACCGATATCGCCCGAATTCTGCATGGCGCGCCGCACGTCATCAGTGGAGATCACCGCTGCGCCAACCCGCTCGGCTAAAGCGTGCGCCAGAGTGGTTTTTCCCGTCCCCGGTCCGCCGCCGACCATAGCCAGCCGTATTGAGCAAGCATGTAGATGCTCGAGCGCGATATCCAAGTGGCGCGATGCGTCCGCGGCGGCGTCGCTATGTCCTTGCGCGAACCGCACGCAATCGACCTTGGCCCGGACCAGTGCGCGGTAGGCGACGTAAAAATGCCTAAGCGACTGGGGAGCCGGGTCGGCGCCAAGCCGGCTGTATTGGTCGAGGAAGAACTCGCCGAGGTCTTTGCGACCCAGGAACTCTAAATCCATGGCCAGAAACGCTGCGTCGTCGATCGTGTCGACGTATCGAAGATTGTCGTCAAACTCGAGGCAGTCCATGATCTCCGGACCGGTAGGACGGCAGAAGATGTCGTCGGCGAGCAGATCGCCGTGTCCATCGACGATCCGCCCGTCGTGGACGCGCCCGGCGAACAGCAGCCCACGGCCTGCGATGAATTGTGCCGCCAACCGTTCGGCGGCCTCGAGGCGCTGTCGGTCCACGACCGTATCGACAAACTGCTGCATCTCGACGAAATTGGCCTCCCAGCGGGCTTTGACCGCAGCGACGGTGCCTTGCGCAGCGACGGACCGACCCCGTTCGGCGCCTTCGTGGAACCTCGCCAGCACCTGGGCGATCGCCATGAGTGACTCAGTGACCGGTTGGCCGTGCCGCACCATCGTCGCCAGCCGAGAAGAGTCCGGGTGGCGCTTCATGACGAGCACCGGTTCACTGGTGCCGGCCCAATCAGCGCTCAAGTGAGCGACGCCTAGATAGCTGGCAGACGCCAGCCGCCGATTGAGCTCCAGTTCTCGCTGACACGCCCGCTCACGCCGCTCCGGGGTGCTGAAATCCAGGAAATCGGTGCGAATCGGCTTTTTGACCTTGTAGGCCAATTCCCCGACGAGCACGACGAGCCCGGTGTGCGTCTCGTGTACCTCGCTGTACGGCTCGACTGCTTGTTGGTTGGTGGCCGTGGTGTGCCCCATGAGCACATTCTCTTACCCGACGCATTCCGCGCGAAGCGGTCGGAAGACCTGTACAGCCGGGTCGCACGCCGCGTCGTCAAGGGACCAAGGACCCTGGCCTGCGATGCCCGGACCCGTAAGGCTCGAAGGGAGGAAAGGGCTGGTAGCACCTATGACGACAGCGGCAGTGGCTCACGAGGTGATCGAGCGGGCAGTGGAGTTGGCCTGCCGGGCGCCATCGCTACATAACAGCCAACCCTGGCACTGGGTGGCTACACCGGCCGCCGTTGACTTGTTCACCGATCCTCATCGTGTGGTGCGCTCAACCGACAGTTCGGGCCGCGAGGCAATCATCAGCTGCGGTGCCGTGCTCGATCACTTCAGAACCGCGATGGCCGCCGCTGGGTGGCACGCCCAGATCGAGGAGTTCCCCAACCCGAACAGGCTCGAGCACCTGGCATCGATCTACTTCACGCCGCTCGAATACGTGACTCGGGTCTGGCGCGACCGTGCCGACGCGATATCGCGGCGCCGCAGCGACCGACTGCCATTCGGGCCCCCGAGGGATTGGCAGTCATTCGAAACGATGCTGCACATCGCTTGCGAGTCCGATCTGGTCGCCATCGAGGTGTTGGCCGACAACGCCCGCCCGCGGCTACTCGACGCGTCGCGACTCACCGAGTCCCTACGCCGTGACGACGACTATTACCATCGCGAACTAGACTGGTGGACAGCTTCTTCCAATAAATCCGAGGGAATCCCGCCGAGTGCATTGGTGTCACGGTCCGAAGCTGATCGAGTTGGAGTGGACCGACGACTCCCTGCCAGCGATTGCGGCGACCGGCGCGCCACCGCCGCGCAGGACCAGGCAAAGATACTGGTGCTGTCCACGCCGGAGGATACCCGCGCCGACGCACTCCACGCCGGCCAACTGCTGTCGAAGGTGCTGCTGGAGTGCACGATGGCCGGACTAGCGACTTGCCCCCTCACGCATATCACCGAACTGGAAGCCAGCCGGGACATCATCCGAAATTTGATGGTGAACAATGCGATGCCGCAAGTCTTGATACGGGTCGGTACCGCGCCGGACGTCGAGGTCGTTCCACCACCGACGCCTCGGCGACCATTGTCTGACGTCCTGGAATTTCGTCGCTGACTACTCGGCGGTGACACTGTGGGTTGTGGTCAAAGGAGCAGGAGATGTTTGAAGCCCCAACAAAATACGGCATAATTGTCGGGGTCGACGGTTCGGTGGAATCAGATGCCGCTATATCCTGGGCGGCCCGTGAAGCATCCATGCGTCATCAACTCGTCACTCTGATGCATGTCGTCCAACCGGTGGTTGTCAGCTGGCCGGTCAGCCCCGAGCAGACGACTGTGGCCGAATGGCAAGACGACAATGCGCGACACGTCATCGACCAAGCGCGCAATCGCCTCAGCTCCGCCATGGATCAGCCCCGGCCGCCAGACATTCGGACAGAGGTGCTTTATTCGCATCCGGTGGATGGGCTTGCCGATGCCTCCAAGGACGCGCAGATGATCGTGGTGGGAAGTCATGGCAGGGGTGCGTTCGGCCGACTTCTGCTGGGTTCGGTAAGCAGGGGTGTTGTTGAGCATGCGCACTGCCCGGTAGCGGTCATTCACGCAGACAACGAGTCCGCTCCGGTCGACCCGAAAGCGCCCGTTCTGCTGGGCGTGGACGGTTCGCCCGCCTCCGAAGCCGCAACGGCATGGGCATTCGACGAGGCGTCGCGGCGGGGAGTGGCGCTGGTCGCGCTGCACGCGTGGAGTGACGTAGGGGTTTTCCCGATCCTCGGCATGGACTGGCGGACATATCAGGGCGAAGGCGACGAGCTGTTGGCCGAACGCCTCGCCGGCTGGCAGGAACGCTACCCCGATGTGCACATCAGTCGACGGCTGGTCTGTGACACCCCGGCGCGCTGGCTGGTCGAGGAATCCCAGCACGCGCAACTGGTGGTTCTCGGCAGCCATGGCCGCGGCGGATTTGCCGGGATGCGTCTCGGCGCGGTCAGCGCTGCGGTCGCCCAGTCGGCAAGGGTTCCGGTAATCGTTGTACGCACGCAGTAGCGCAACAGCTTTCGACTCGGCCACAGGCACGTCCCGCTGACATGGTGACGAACGTCCCAGGGCTGCCGGGACTTCAGCCTCTGTCGTATGCCAGCGCTCAAATGGTCGGATATTCCCAACGGGATCTCGATTGCAATACCGGCTATCATCTCGCCGGATGACGGCCCTCAATGGAGGTAATACAATGCAATCTTCACATCAATCCCAGCACAGGACGCGCATGTTCGCTCGTGTGATGGGCCCGTACCTGGCTATTATCGCCGCCACCGCTGCCTTGCGGCCGACCGATATGCGGGCGATGCTGTCAGGATTCGAAGCGGACCCGTTGTGGTCCTGGGTCACTGGGGCGTTCATCCTGCTGCTGGGTCTGGTGGTCATCGCCCTTCACTCGTACTGGCGGGGCGCCGCAGCGATCATCGTGTCGGCTATCGGCTGGCTTGTCGCAGTCAAGGGGCTGTTTCTGGTGGCCGGCTCCCACACGTATTTCTCGATGGCCAACTCCGCAGTCGACGCGATGGGTTGGTGGCGCGCGGGTGCCGTTGTGGAGGTCGTTATCGGGCTGTATCTGGCTTACGTCGGTTGGGCTCCGGCGCGGACCCGCCCGGTGCCACAATCGGCGAGCTCAGCTCCTGACCTGCCGCATGCCGCCTGACTGATGGCTCGGACGCGGGCAACGAGGAAGGCGGCGACCCTGCCAGGGGTCGCCCACCTGGGATGGCAAGTCACCTCTACCTGAGGGCTAACGACTCTCGCTCGCCGCGGTCGTCGCGCATACCGTCGAAAGACGAAGACCAAGATAAATTTTGGGCGCTTAAGTCCCAAAGGGAAGAAGCACCACGGTGACCTACTCCTATGAGTATCCAAACCCGCCCGATCGGGGACCGTTTGGGGAAAGCGGCGTCCCGATCGATCCGGGCCTCGAGCCGCCAATGGTGGAGTCGAGACGCCGGGCGAAATGGTTCATCGGCGGGGCCGTAGCCGCTCTTTTATTCGCCGGCACAGCGGCGGGCGTGGCTGTTATGAACCACACGCACCACACGGTTTCGTCGGCTCCAACGACGCCCAGCACCACGGCGCCTCAACAATGGTGGGCCGGGGCGGAGAAAGATTTCACCGACCTGCAGCATGCATCACAAGACGTCGATCAAGCGTTCAGTCAATTCAAGCCAGGCGCTTTGGCGGCGGCGTGCCAGCATGTGCACGATGCTGCGGAGGTCGGAATGGAGAGCCATCTACCAAGCCCCAATCCGGAGCTCACTGCCGAGCTACATGCGGCGGTCGAGGATTTCCATTCTGCGGCACATCTGTGCCTGGCTGTCGTGGCGGGTTCCCACGCCGACTATGACGGAGAGTTTCTCTCGTCGATGGCTCAGGGGAACAAGCACATGCGGGCGGCTCAAGACATCATCAATAGGATGCTGGCGGGCGTTTAAACACTTGTTGGCGGTCGAATCGCCGCTGGAAACCCTTTCACTCGCGGACGATGAGCACCGAGGATTGAGCATGCCGGAAGACGGGATGGACCTGCGGCCCAACGATCCGCGCAAGTTCTCCGGCGTCGGGGGCGCCAACAACAGCCATCGGGACTAGGTCATCGATGGTCTTCAGGAAACGCGTGACGTGGGCGCCCGTTGTCACGGGGTAGATGTGGACATCCGGATACCACCGTCTCCATGGGTACAGGCGGTTGTCCAGTTCGTGCGACGGAGCCTCGGCCGCGTCTGCTTGCGCAGTGCCGATAGCCAGCACCGGCAGCTTGCGCAGCTGCGCTTCTCTCATCGCTTGATCGACGACGATATCGCGTCCAGGCGCGTCGCCGACCTCCACCACGATCCAGTTGATGTCCGGTCCCGGCTGGTCCGGTTGGGAGCGAATCACCGCGACCGGACATTGAGCCTTTTCTGCGACTTCAGTCGCGGTCGAACCCAACAACGCCCGGGAATAGCGACCGATCCCGACAGATCCGACGCAGATCATTTCAGCATCGTCGGATTCGGAAACCAGAACGGCACCCGGCGGCCCGCGGCGAATGTCTGTTTCTACTTTCACCAGTCTTCCCATCGCCTCGACCGCGAGTCGTGCCGCCTGAAGCGATGCCTCGGCGTGTGCTACGTCTCGGTGGTAGTCCTCGGCAGAGGGGTGAGTGGCCTTGATGGCCGCGAGCATAAGTAGCGAGACCCCACGGCCGAGTGCCTCGTCCACGGCCCACTCGGCGGCATGGATCGCCGCCTGTGAACCATCTATGCCGACGATGACGGCTGGCCGAATTCTCCTGTCGCTCATAGCATCCTCCGTACCCCGCCACCTTGATAATGGCGTCGGTAATCATCTGTGACGGTGAGGTCGGGCTTCGCGAGCCGGTACACATCGATTAAACGAGTGAGATCGCTTGGGGTGACGATGCCTACGACACATGCCCCGTCGACAACGAGTGCACGGTTTCCTTGACCGGACGCCAGCCGTTCCAGCAGCGCGGTGACGGGCTCGTCCGGTGTTGCGGTCGGGACACGGCTCAACGGTATGGCGATGTCACCGACAAGGGTGGTGGAGCGATTGCTCGGTTCCACTTGACGCAACTGGGTCAGTGTGATCAGCCCGGAAACCGACCCATTGTGGTCCTTCACCGGATAGGCCGAATGCCGGTCGCCCAGGAGATAACGCTCGATGAAGTCCTGCACGGTGATCCAGGCTGGCGCCGTGTGGGGGTTGGTGGTCATTGCGTCGCCGACACGCACACCCGTCAGCGCATTGCGGGTCAGCGCCGACGCCTCATCTGTGTGCGCGGCGGTAAAGATGAACCAGCCGATGAACGCCAACCAGACCCCGGCGACCATGGCTCCGGCCAGGAACTCGAGCAGCCCGAACGCTATCAGGACGAACGCGAGGGTGCGCCCGGCCCGCGCTGCGCCTACGGCAGCGCGCGTCGGGTCACCGTGGCGGCGCCACAGCCATGCGCGCAGAACTTGACCACCGTCCAACGGCGCACCGGGGAGCAGATTGAAAACGCCCAGCAGCGCGTTGATTCCAGCCAGCCACCACGCAACGCCGATGGTGATGTGCTCTACGCCCAGGGTCCGCAATCCTGCTCCAGCGCCGGCAAATAACGCCGCCAGCAACAGGCTTGTTGCGGGGCCCGCCACCGCGATCCGGAACGCGGTCTGCGGTGTCTTGGCTTGACCGCCCAGACGTGTGACGCCGCCGAACATCCACAGCGTTACGCCGAGAACCTCGATACCGGCGCGCCGGGCCACGATCGCGTGCGCGAGCTCGTGGGCGAGCAACGATGCGAGCAATAGCGTGGCGCCGCATACACCGGCGATCCAATAGGACCCTGCCGAGTAACCCGCGGCGGTGGTGGGCAGGGTTGAGGCCAGGCTCCAGGTAAACAGCCAGAGGATGACCAGTACGCTCCAATTGGCATTTACCGGAAACCCTGCGATACGTCCTAACGGGATTCCGCCCATGCTGTAGACCTCCAAAAGCGGTGTGGGAGTAGATCTCTGTCGTTCGATTACTGGTGTCGGGCGACGATCACCGGCACGCGGGCCGCTTGCGCCACGGCCGTGCTCACCGATCCCAGCAACATGCCGGAAAATCCGCCGCGGCCGCGACTGCCGACGACGAGCAGTTGTGACGACTCAGCCTCCTCCAAGAGATGACGAGCCGCAGCGTCTAACACAATCCGGCGCCGGACGGCAACGTCGGGATAGCGTTCTCGCCAGCCGGCCAAGCGTTCGGCCAAAGCTTCCTCCCCGACCGCTTGCTGAGCCGACCACTCAATGCTCGGAATGTCGGACACGTGCGCGTCGGACCATGCGTGCAGAGCGATGAGCTCTACACCTCGCCAGGACGCTTCGTCGAAAGCAATCGCTGTCGCTAACTCCGAGGCCGGCGACCCGTCGATGCCGACCACCACCGGCAGCTGTGAAGGTTGCGACGCAACTGGTATTTCGTCGTGGATCACGGCCACCGGACAATGTGCATGGTGGATCAGCCCGGTGCTCACCGACCCGAGCAAAACGCGACCCAGCCTGCCGTGCCCGCGACAGCCCACCACGATCATTTGCGCGTGAGTGGATAGATCGAAAAGCGCCGGACCGGTTGCCGAGAAGTACACCTCGACGTGTAGTTGCGGAAGAGTCCCGTTTTGGACGCTGTCCTTGGCGAGCTCGACTGCAGCCGAGATGATGTCCTCGCCTTCTGCTTTCCGCCATTCATTGATTTCGGAGGGAGGTGGAACAGCGCCTCCGCCCAAGGCCACCATGCCCCACGGAGGCCTTTCGATGACATGAACGATGCTCAGTGGAACGTTGCGCATGCCCGCTTCACGTGCGGCCCAACGCACCGCCATGTCCGATGACGGCGATCCGTCGACGCCGACAACGATTCCCTCATGGACAGAGCGATTCGACATTGCGGTCCTTCCCAAATTAATGGCTTTTGTCGGGCCCGTTGCCGCTGACATTAAGGACCCTGACGGGTCTCGGGCAGGAGTCATTAGTCCCAAACTCGCAGCCGGATGACTCTTCGCGATGGAACTGCTCGTGGCAAGGGAGCCCGCGTGCGCATCACCCGAAGGGCTGGCGGCATGAGAGGATCTGCCCGAACGTGGCATCACCGGTCTTGGAACGGTGTCAAACTAGGTTGCCGCAAGTCGGGCAGATCTCATCAATGACCGTCGCAGTGGCCTGCTGGGTGCCCTAGGGCCAAAGGTCACCTGTCGTCCCGATTCCGGAATTCGGGTGTCAAAGGCGGCCCAAAATTGACCCTGAGAACTCGCCCGTCGATGCGGGGTCAGTCGTCCTTGGATGACTTCTCCGGGTAGCCGGTTGGCCTGGCTGCATGACTGTCCGCCGCAAGACCAAAGGCCCGGATCTAGAGGCTAACGACTCTCGCGCGGGCGCGTTGGCTTTTCATACGGTCGTAGCCAGCATGCACATACAAGGTCGCAATAGCAGAGAGGGATAGCCGTGCGATCAGAACGACTCAGGTCGCTGGTAAAGGCTCAAGGTCCTTTTGCCTCGGTGTATTTTGACGACTCACACGACACCGCAGAAGCTCTCGAGCACCTTGAAGCGAAATGGCGCGATATCCGCAAACATCTCGAGCACCTGGGAGTGGGCGCCGAAATCCTCGACAAGCTCCAAGAGGCCGTGTTGAACCATCGACCGGCCGTGGGTCGGCTCGGCCGCGCGGTAATCGCGACCAGCGAGCAGGTGCTGATAAACGAGCATTTGGTCAGTCCACCAGCGGCTACGGTGATTCGCCTATCGGATTACCCGTATGTCGTGCCCTTGATCGAACTCGAAATGCAACGACCGACCTGCGTGTTCGCCGCGGTTGATCACCTCGGTGCGGACGTCACCTTGGATCAAGGGGAAACTGTCCGCTCCAACAGCATCGAGGGCGCCGGGTACCCGGTGCACAAGCCGGCCACCGCCGGGTGGAATGGTTACGGCGACTTCCAGCACACCACCGAAGAAGCCATCCGGATGAACTGCCGTGCAGTCGCCGACTACCTGACACGACTGGTGGACGAAGTGGATCCGGAGGTGGTCTTCCTGTGCGGCGAGGTGCGTTCACGCACAGACCTGATTGCTGAGTTACCGGAGCGGGTGGCCAAACGGGTGTCCCAGCTACATGCCGGTACACGCAGGAGCGGTATCGATTCCGAAGAGGTCCGCGAGCTGATGGCTGCGGAGTTCGCACGGCGCCATGACATCGAGTTGACCGACATCGGCGATCGGTTTGAAGCCGAAATCGGGCGCGGCTCGGGGTTGGCGGCCGAAGGGCTTGCCGCTGTCTGCGCGGCTCTGCGTGACGGCGACGTCGAGACGCTGATTATCGGTGAGCTGGGCGACGCCACTGTGGTCACTGGCAAGACGCTTATCACGGTCGCGCCCGATGCTGATGCGCTGTCCAATTTAGGCGAGCCGGTGAAACGTGTGGCAAGGGCCGATGAGGCGTTGCCGTTTACCGCCATCGCGGTGGACGCGTCATTAGTTTGGGCCGACGGCAAAATCGCACCCGTAGACGGGATCGGTGCGTTGCTGCGATATGTCGCGACCGACCGACTTGCGAGCCGATAGCGAATAGTGGTTTGCGTCCAGGCTGCTGGCGACCTTGGTGAGATGGTCCTTGACGCAGGTAATCAACGTGGCTACGTTGCCCGGCTCAGAAACGCTGCCTGCTCCTGGCAGTGTGCGGATCAGGGTCGTGGCGGATCGACGGGAGTCGCTGCTTTCTGGATGCATCCTGGAGGAATTGTGGTGATCGAATGCCTGCCCGACGACTTGCGCGCAGTTCTTCGCCCCGAGGGGGTGCCCGACTGGCGGGCCGCGATGTTGGCAACCTTGACCGATAAAAGGTTCTCCGACCCCCGGTGGATCTTTGAACTGAAGTTTGATGGTGAGCGCTGCCTGGCATTCCGCGACGGTCCCCGAACTCGGTTGTTGTCGCGAAATCGCCAGCCGCTGAACGCGACTTATCCGGAGCTCGCGGATGCGCTTGGCGCGCAGTGCACCTCCCGATTCGTTGTCGACGGTGAGGTGGTGGCCTTTCAGGGGCGGCGCACGAGCTTTGAGCGGCTGCAGGGGCGGCTGGGCATTATCGACGCCTGGCAGGCCAGGAGGTCGAAAATCCCGGTGTTCTATTGTCTTTTCGATTTGTTGCACCTTGACGGGTACGACACCACTGGGCTGCCGTTGATCTGGCGGAAAAGACTGCTGGAGGACGCCATTCAATTCAAGGATCCGCTGCGCTATACACCACACCGGTGGACCGACGGCGTGGCCGCCTATCGAGAAGCCTGCTCGCGCGGTGATGAGGGGGTGATCGCCAAGCGGGCCGATTCCAGGTACCAAGAGGGCCGTCGGTCACCGGATTGGCTGAAATTCAAATGCGTATTGGATCAGGAGTTCGTCATCGGCGGCTATACAGCACCCAAAGGCCACCGAGTTGGGTTGGGCGCGCTTTTGATCGGCTATTACGAGGGCAGCGACCTGGTTTACGCCGGCAAGGTGGGTACCGGTTTCGATACGGCGACACTGCATAACCTGCACGAAAGGCTATGCGCCATAGAACAGGACGAGCCACCGTTTAATCGTGGCTTGGGGGTAGCACGCGTAGGTGCAGGACACCTTCCAGGCAGTGTCCATTGGGTGCAGCCGAAGCTGGTGGCGCAGGTCGGATTTAGCGAGTGGACGCGCGACGGCAAGCTGCGCCACCCCCGCTACACCGGCCTGCGCGCCGATAAGGAGCCTGGTGCGGTCGTGAGGGAAAGACCTGGGAAGATTGTGTGAGCTGGGTCCCCGCTGGATCGATCGCCGACGAGCAAGTCAGACATCGCGATGATCAGGTGGCGTATCGGGGAAGGTCAAGTTCCGAGATGTCTAAATATTAGGCCAATAGCGTGGCACGCGCATCTTGGCGTAGCGCGGTCACGGGGCGTGAATTTTGGACGTCGGTGGCCGAAGTGGAAGCGAACAGTATTGCGGCGCATCGCGTTCGAATACCTGGCGCAGCCTTGCTGGTTAGATCCGAATGACCACCAGCCGAGTGGATTTTTCATGCACCGCTGACATCCAGGCCGACACTGGAGACCATTGGCGGCTCAACATGGGACCTTCGTCAGTATTGGCTGGCCGCCGCACCGAATAGCGTCGTGGAGACCGTATCGAAACCCACTAGGGAAAGGATCCGACAGATGGCGCAAACCACTGAGTCGCAGTCCGTAGCATCTCGCTCCACTGACCTGCTCGACGAGGTACGTGAGTCGGCTAAGGCTGGCCAGCATGCTGCAACTGAGGCGTTACGGGCATTCCGCCAGACCCTTGATGAGGCAATTCCGGACGCGGTCCAACCGCTACGCACCAAGATCGTCGACGCTGCGATCGAACTGGCCGATAAGCTCGTGGCTGCTCAATATCAGTTCAACCAGAAGCTAGTCCGGACCGCAGACCGGGCGCTGAGTAAGTCGGACGGCGAATAGAAACAAACATCAGGACCGGGCTTCTTGTATGAGACAACCGGCGTGCTATGTCGATCGGGGCATGGCACGCTCGGTTAACGGTCTCTCTTGAAGTCGGTACTCCTGCTAGGGGAGGTTGATCCTGGTGCGGGCTGATTGGTTGGCAAGACGAACTGCGTTGACGGCATATTTGCTCGCCGACGCAAAATTGGCCGGAGGCCATTAAAGTGCTGGCGCCCCCGGCAGTGTGGGCGCACCAGCAGATCCGCGACGTGCTGGGCGGCAAGCGCTTTAGGAGGACCGCCGCGGAATGCCGACAAACGACCCCGGCAATGCGGGACTTCCGTCCCTACCGCGGTGTCAGGGTGGGTGGTCGAATCGTCTGGGTAGCTAATGCAAACCCACCAGCAGGAGACCAAGATGAGCACCCTTCCCGTTCGACGGCAGCCGCACTCGTTGTTCCCCGAGTTCTCAGAGCTGTTTTCCGCGTTCCCGTCGTTTTCTGGACTGCGGCCAGCTTTCGACACCCGATTGATGCGGCTCGAGGATGAAATCAAGGACGGCCGCTACGAAGTACGAGCGGAGATCCCCGGTGTCGACCCAGCAAAGGACATCGACATCACCCTGCGCGACGGCCAGTTGACGATCAAGGCCGAGCGCAGCGAGAAAAAGGAATTCGACGGACGTTCGGAGTTTTCCTACGGCTCGTTCGTCCGCACGGTGTCGCTGCCGGCCGGTGCCGACGAAGACGACGTCACCGCCACCTACGACAAGGGCATCCTGACGGTGTCCGTCGCCGTCAAAGAAGCCAAGCCGGCGGAAAAGCACGTGCCGATCGCATCTGCCAACTGACCCGGTTGCGAGGCGGGCCCGCAGTACACACCGTTGGCTGCGGGCCCGCCAAACACCCACCCGTTGTCTGGGCCGCGGGGCCACCCGCGAACTAGTGAGGACTTGTCAAATGAGCGGAGCCATCATCCTGGGCAAGGACACGCCAGACCGGCTGTTCCGCAATCGTCGTGAGGCCGGCCAAGTGCTGGCGGGCCTACTGCAGGCCTACCGCGACAGACCCGACGTCGTGGTCTTGGGTCTGGCCAGGGGCGGGGTGCCGGTCGCATGGGAGGTCGCAGCCGCACTGCATGCACCGCTTGATGCATTTGTCGTGCGCAAGCTCGGTGTCCCGGGCCATGAAGAATTCGCGGCGGGCGCGCTCGCCAGTGGTGGCCGCGTCGTGCTGAACGACGACGTGGTGCGGGGTCTGCGGATCACCCCACAACAGTTGCGGGACGTCGCTGAACGTGAAGGACGCGAACTGATCCGACGAGAAGCGGCGTATCGCGACGGTCGCCCACCGACTGACGTGACCGGAAAGACCGTCATCCTGGTCGACGATGGGCTGGCCACCGGCGCCAGCATGTTCGCTGCGGTGCAAGCCTTGCGCGAGGCCGAACCGGCGCAGATTGTGATCGCGGTGCCGGCGGCACCGGAGTCGACGTGCCGGGAATTTGCTGGCCTCGTCGACGACATGATCTGCGCATCGATGCCCACACCGTTTCTGGCAGTAGGCGCGTCGTTCTGGGACTTCAGCCAGGTCAGCGACGAGGAAGTCCGCACCCTGCTCGGCACCCCGACAACCGGACCGAGGCTGGCCCCGGCCGCGGAGACGGCGGCCGACGTCATCCGGCGCGTCGCCATCGACGCCCCGGCCGGTGTGCCGCCTCGAGAAATGTTGTCCGAGTTGATCGGTGACGCACGGATCGTGCTGATCGGTGAAAGTTCGCACGGAACTCACGAGTTCTATCAGGCTCGAGCCGAGATCACCAAGTGGCTGATCGACGAGAAGGGGTTCTGTGCGGTGGCCGCGGAGGCGGACTGGCCGGACGCCTACCGGGTGAACCGGTACGTGCGCGGGCAGGGCACCGACACGACGGCCGAAGAGGCGTTGCGCGGATTCGAGCGTTTCCCGTCGTGGATGTGGCGCAACACCGTGGTCCGTGACTTCGTCGAGTGGCTGCGGGTCAATAATCGGCACTGCAGATCCCAGGGTCGCCGCCAAGCCGGTTTCTACGGGCTGGATCTCTACAGCTTGCATCGATCGATGCACGAGGTGATCAGCTATCTGGAAAAAATCGACCCTGCGGCCGCGGCCCGTGCGCGGGCCCGCTACGCCTGTTTCGACCATGCATCATCTGCCGATGACGGCCAGGCCTACGGGTTCCGGGCGGCATTCGGCGCCGGCTTGTCCTGCGAAAAAGAGGCCATTGATCAACTGGTCGACATGCAGCGCAGTGCGTTGCGCTACGCGCGCCGCGACGGACTGCTCGCCGAAGACGAACTGTTCTACGCGGAACAGAACGCACAAGTAGTGCGCGACGCCGAGCATTACTATCGTGCGATGTTCGGCGGACGCGTGACGTCGTGGAACCTGCGGGACCAGCACATGGCCCAGACGCTGCAGGCGCTGCTGGACCATTTGGACCGCCACCCTGACGCCTCGCCAGCACGAATCGTGGTGTGGGCGCACAATTCCCATGTCGGTGACGCCCGGGCGACCGAGGTGTCCGCGGACGGCCAACTCACTTTGGGCCAACTCGTCCGCGAACGCTACCGCAACGACTGTCGGCTTATTGGGTTCAGCACCTACACCGGCACGGTGACTGCTGCCAGCGAATGGGGCGCCGTCGCCGAGCGGAAGATGGTTCGGCCGGCATTACCGGGGAGCGTTGAGGAGTTGTTCCACGAGACCGGTAATCCCGCGTTCGCCGTCTCGTCCGACAGCTCGGCCGGTGCCGCGTTGGACGTCGTGAGATTGGGTCGCGCGATCGGCGTGATCTATTTGCCGGCGACTGAAAGACAGAGCCACTACTTCCATGTCCGCCCGGCGGATCAGTTCGACGCGATGATTCACATCGAGAACACGCAGGCGCTCGAGCCGCTCGAAGTGACCAGCCAATGGATGGCTGGCGAGACGCCCGAAACCTACCCGACCGGCCTGTAGGGCCGGGCAAGACGGGAGCAGCAACGATGAGCGTACCCACATCGCCCAACGGAAGTCGGGCCACGATCGTGACATTGACAATGAATCCGGCGCTCGATATCACGACCAGCGTGGACCGGGTGCGCCCTACCGACAAGCTGCGCTGCCAGGGTGCTCGGCATGATCCCGGCGGTGGCGGCATCAACGTGGCACGTATTGCAAGCGTGCTTGGTGCTTCGGTCTCCGCGGTGTTTCCCGCCGGCGGGCCGACCGGTGATGTCGTCGCTGATCTGCTTGTCGCAGAAGGGGTTCCGTTTCACCGGGTCAAAATCGGCGGCCGCACACGAGAAAGTTTCACCGTCAACGAGGAAACCAGCGGACAACAGTATCGGTTTGTGCTCTCTGGGCCGCGGTTGACGTTCGCCGAGCGGGCACGATGCGTCGACGAACTTCGCGCGGTGGCAGGGTCCGCCCAGTTCGTCGTGGTGAGCGGCAGCCTGCCGGCTGGTGTGCCTGCCGACTTCTATCAACAGATAGCCGATGTCTGTGGTGATCTCGGAACGCGACTGGTCCTGGACACGTCGGGTACTGGCTTGCAACACATAACCTCGGGAGTGTTCCTTCTGAAACCGAGCGTACGAGAGCTAAGTGAATGCGTGGGACGTGAATTGGCAACCGAGGCAGACCAAACCGCTGCAGCGCAGGAACTGATTCAGCGTGGTCAGGCGCAGGTTATCGTGGTTTCACTCGGTGATCGTGGGGCGCTGTTGGTCACACCGAGTGCTGCTCAACGTTTTTCGGCGATCAAGATGCGTTCGGGCAGCGGTGTTGGTGCCGGCGACGCAATGGTCGCCGCTATCACGGTTGGCCTGAGCCGAGGGTGGCCGCTGTCGAAGTCGGTTCGCTTCGGTATTGCCGCCGGGGCCGCGATGTTGATGACACCGGGCACTGCCGTGTGCAATCGTAGTGATGTCGAGCGACTCTTTGAACTCGTCGCCGAGCCGGCGGATCTCAGCGCCGTCAGCAGTTGACCGTGTAGGCCGAGCCGCTCGAGATCATCGGGACCGGACTCCGGCCGACCGAGAAAGGCAATTTCGATGATCGATGTGCTGTCGGACATGCCGGAGGGAGTGACCGGCATCCGGGTGTCCGGCCGGCTGCGTGGTGAGGACCTGCGCCAGTTCAAGCCGGCCATGGAAAACCTCGTGAAAAACGGTGAGATCAGGATCGTGGAGGTTATCGCATCCGATTACGAGGGCTTTGGACCCGGCGGGTTGGTCGAGGACCTCAAGCTGGGCCTCGGTGCTCTCTTCCAGCATCATTCGGCCTTCAAGCGGATCGCGGTAGTGACCGATAAAGAATGGGTCGCACATACGTTGCATGCGCTGGCGTGGATGGTCCCCGGCGAGCTCGCCCTGTTCAGCCTCGACGAGCTCGAGCATGCCAAGGAGTGGGCCGCCGGCTGACAGCGGATCGGACATGCCGCCAACGAATCTTCGTCAGACGGCCGGCATGCGATATAGCGCGGCACCAGCCACGATTCCCGCGCCTGCGGCGACGAGCATAACCGGAGTGCCTACCGGGATGGTGTCGATTTCACTTCTCAGTGCTGCCATAAGCGAAGCCGTGTGCATGTGTTCATCGCCAGCCACGACAACGCGTTCCACCGGGACCCCCAGCTTTGCCGCGAGTTCGACGCGATAGCGGCTATCGGGGGGAGCGGCGATAATCACCGGAATGTCGGATAGGTCGAGCGCCGCGTCGTCGAGGCAACGTTGCACCGCCTGCACACCCGCAGCGGCCAGCTCAGCGGCTATCGCAGGGGATTCGCGAAAGCGCAGCACATTGCGAGACATGTCGAAATCTATTGAAGCCCGAAAGTTCTCACCGTCATCCGGTTCGTTCACCCAGTGAACCGGCCCGAGGCCATCGTCCTGATTCGACCACTTGCACAGCAACGCCCCACCCGCCGGCGAGAATGGGAACCGTTCGCTGGCGCCTCGCCCCGGGTCGGCATCGCTCGCGACGATCAGTGCGCGCGAGATCGTCTGCGACCGCAGGAATCCATCGGCGATCTGCAGTGCAGTCAGAACGCCGCAGGCGCCGTTCGCGATGTCGAAAGAGAACGTGCCGTGGGCATCGCTGTGGGGATCTTCGGGATTGGCGCCGATGTCCTCCTGGATGATTGCCGCCAGCGCCGGCTCACCCAGGTTGCGGTCGCGATAGATGCCGGCATTGATGAGCAGGTCTAGGTCCGAGGGCGCCGTCTGGGCGTGCACCAGGCAGCCCTTGGCGGCCGTAACCGCCAGTTGCAGCGCACTGCGACGGCTGCGCCAATTTCCGCGGGTAACGTCAAGCCCGTCAATTACCGTGCCCATACCGCTTCACCAAATCTTCGTCGACAGTCAGCAAAACCACCCCGATTTCCAAACCGGACGCCAGCGCAACCAGCGCGACCGTATCGCCGGGCCGAATGTGGCCGGCCTCCAACTCTTCCACCAGGGCAACGGTGTGGGTGGTCGACGCGGTGTTCCCATACCGATCGACGGTGATGACTGCTGGGTGGCGCGGACCCTCGCCAAAAGAAGTGCGCACCGCGGCCATGCCTTTGCGTATCGCGCGCGCGGAGGTTTGATGGGTGATGACGTGGTCGATGTCGTGGATCGAAATGCCCACTGTTTCCAGGACTTCTCTGAGCAGCAGCGGGGTATTCAAGATCGCCGCCTTCTGGATCCCCCGGGAATCGGTGAACATCCGCGCACCCGGGTCGTGCCCTTTGGGATAGGCCAGGCAGAGTCGGCTATAGCCCGCCACCGTGGTGAATCCAGCGAGGGTGATCGCTCCAGATTCCGCGGTGGCGCGCTCAAACAGGAGAGCAGCGCCCGCATCACCTAGCGTCAGGGATGCCAGCTCCTTGCTGATGATGTTGCGGACATGGCGGGCGGCGTTCCAGCCCAGCTGCGAGATGTATTCGCCGCTGACCACCAGCCCCCGCTGGACACTGCCTTGTCGAATCCAGTTGTTGAGAACTGTGACACCGCTCAACATTCCAGCACAGGCGTTCGAGAGGTCGAAGGTCATCGCATTGTCAGCCCCAATGGCGTGCGCGACGGCACTTCCCATTGAAGGCTCAAGCCATTGGTTCATTCCGTCGCGGAGCTTGGTTATGCTGCAATTGATCACGACATCGAGCGACTCCGGATCGCATTGTGCTTTTTCAAGACAGTCCAGTGCTGCCGAGGTGGCAAGGCTTAGCGAATCCTCTTCGCCGATCGAGACCCGACGCTCGTGGATGCCCGTTAGACGCTCCAGATCGATATGCGTGCGATGAGTTGTGGTCGACATCAAATCGTCGGTCGTCAGGTGGGTGGCCGGCAGATGGCGACCAGCCGCCGCGAGGCGGGTCCGAAATTGGCCGCCATCGGGACCGGGTGTATCCATTAACAGCCAATGTTTTGGCATTGCCGTCGCCTCCTGTTTTTCATATGGTCATCTGTTGCCGGGCAACTACCTAGGGCATTCCGGCCCTTGTTTGCAGAGCCGAACGACCGGCGCGCATTAGGCGACCATTTAGAAGGTGCGGGCAGCCAGATATGTACATCCCGGCCATGCGGATGCGACGATAGGGGCGTGTCGGTCAAGAAGAGGCCGAATGCCGAACGGGAATCTGCATCACTCCGCGAAACCCTGTCGCAACTGCGACTGCGCGAATTGCTCGCCGAGGTCCAAGACCGGATCGAGAGGATAGTCGAGGGCCGCGACCGGCTGGACGGCCTGGTTGAGGCGATGCTGGTCATCAACTCCGGCCTCGAGTTGGATGCGACGTTGCGCAGTATTGTCGCGACCGCGATTCAACTGGTCGACGCCCGCTACGGCGCCTTAGGGGTGCGCGGACATGGTCATGATTTGGTTGAGTTCGTTTACCAGGGAATCGACGACGAGACCCGCGCGCTGATCGGGCATCTCCCGCAGGGCCGGGGTGTCCTCGGGGTGCTGATCGATGACCCTCAGCCGATCCGGCTGGACCACATCCAGCAGCACCCTGCGTCGGTCGGATTTCCGCCCAACCACCCGCCGATGCGCACCTTCTTGGGTGTCCCGGTGAAAATACGTGACGAGGTCTTCGGCAACCTCTATCTGACCGAAAAAGCAAATGGCCAACCGTTCAGCGAGGACGACGAGGTCCTGGTGCAGGCGATTGCCGCAGCGGCCGGGACCGCGATCGCCAATGCGCGGCTTTACGAGCAATCCCGGGCGCGTCAGGCGTGGATCGAAGCAGCACGCGATATCGCAACCGAGATGTTGTCTGGCGCCGACCCGGCTAAGGTCTTCGCACTTCTGGCTGAAAAAGCGCTGACGCTGGCTGACGCGACCGCCACGATGGTCGCCATTCCCGTCGAGGCCGAACCGCCGGCTTCCGGCACCCCCGAGTTGGTGATAACAGAAACGTCTGGCGCACTGTCTATTTCACAGGTGGACGGGCTGACGGCGGCCTGCACACCCATCGCCGACGTATTTTCAGACCGCACTCCGCAGCGGGTCGACAACCTGGACCTGGTCATTGGTGACTTCACCGATCCCGGCCCTGCGCTGCTGCTGCCGTTGCGGGTGGCGGACACCGCCGCTGGCGTCTTGATTGTGCTGCGCCGGGCGGGCTCGCCACCCTTCACCGATGAGCAACTCGACATGATGGCCGCGTTTGCGGGCCAGGCGGCACTGGCTTGGCAGCTCGCAACGTCGGAGCGGCGGATGCGTGAGTTAGACGTGCTGACCGACCGTGACCGGATTGCACGCGAACTGCACGATCACGTTATCCAGCGGCTTTTCGCTGTCGGGCTGGCGATGCAGGCAACCGTGCCGCTGGCGAAATCACCCGAGGTGCAGCGGCGTCTGTCGGAGCAGGTCGACGATTTGCAAGAAGTGATTCAGGACATTCGCACCGCGATCTTCGACCTACACACCGCGCCTTCGGGTGCGACCAGGCTGCGGCAACGGCTGGAGGAGGCGATCGCTGAGTACTCCGGTACCGGTCTACGCACAATGGTTCAGTTCGTCGGCCCGGTGTCCGTTGTCGATGCAACTCTCGCGGATCACGCGGAAGCCTTCGTCCGGGCGTCCGTCGCCGATGCGACCCGCCAGCCCAACATTAGCCGGCTCGGCGTCATCGTCGAGGTCGACGACGAGCTGAGCATCAAGGTTGCCACCGATGGGCATGGCGTGCCCGACGAAATCACCGCCAACAACCTCGCCGAAATGCGTCGTATTGCCGAAGACATCGGAGGCAGCCTCACTGTCGAGAATGGCTCTGACAGCGAGACGACACTGCGCTGGTCGGTGCCAATACCCGGGTAGCGGACGAAGAACCGAATTCCTCTGCGCGCAATTACGATTGACGCGCGACGATTACCGGCATCCTAGCCGAGTGCGCCACAGCGGCGCTGACCGATCCGAGCAACATGCCCGCGAATCCACCCCGCCCATGGCTGCCGACGACCACCAGTTGCGCCGATTCGGACTGCCTGATGAGGTGATACGTCGGATGGTCACATTCGACCACGCGCCGCACCGTCACGTCGGGATAGCGCTCCTGCCAACCGGCCAGGCGCTCGGCGAGGATCTCCTCAGCGGCCGGTTTCATCGCCGGCCAATCGATGGCAGGGAAATCGTTGACCTCGACGTCGCTCCAGACGTGCAACGCGACGAGGTCGACGCCCCGCCATGACGCCTCCTGGAAAGCGATCGCGGTCGCCAACTCCGAGACCGAAGAACCGTCGATGCCAACCAGCACAGGCGCCTCAGCGGGATGAGGCATCAGTGGGTCCTCGTCATGAATGACCGCTACCGGGCAGTGCGCGTGGCGGATCAAGCTGGAGCTCACCGATCCCAACACGCTGCGCGCGATAGGCCCTAGCCCCCGGGAGCCGACGACAACCATTTGGGCTTCCTTGGACAAATCGACCAAGGTTGGAACCACGGGCGAGAACATCAGCTCGCTGTCGATCTGCGTCGGACCGCCATCCGGTGTACTTTTCCGCGCGATCTCGACCGCGTCGTCAAGGATCTTCTGCCCCTGCTCTACTTGCCACCGCGTAAAGGCCGTCGGCGCCGACAATGGCGGCAAGGTGAGCCCAATGGGCCGAACGGCATGCACGAGGGTGAGACGAACATTGCGCATCGCGGCATCACGCGCCGCCCAGTCGACGGCATACTTGGCGGCGGGCGATCCGTCTACGCCAACCAAGATATCCGAATGGCTCATCGGAGCGGACATTTGCGTCTCCTCACTCGATCGACGGCCCGTGGCCGCCGCTCTGAACTACGTTCATCATTGCGAA
Organism: Mycobacterium sp.; assembly: GCF_035623875.1. Classification (GTDB taxonomy): domain Bacteria; phylum Actinomycetota; class Actinomycetes; order Mycobacteriales; family Mycobacteriaceae; genus Mycobacterium. Next base: position 24,848 of record NZ_DASPSP010000212.1, read on the forward strand.
CGGTTGGTGCGCCCACCGTCCTCATCGACGAGGCATCGGATGTCTCGCTCCCACTGAGCGTCTCGCATGCGGATCGCGTGCGCACGCACAGCGCACACCACTTGTGCGGCGGCCAGGATCACGATCAACCATCCCACGACCGCTGCCGATAGCGCGTCGACGGCTGCGCGCTCGACCGGAGTTGGCTGATCGACTCGACTGCCGTCGGCATCGACCCAAATCTGCAGCGGCTCGCCGGCCTTGACGGCACCATCCCAGCCGAGTACATCGGCGTGCTCAGTGCCATTCACCTGCCAGCGAGCGGCCACCGTCGAGGCTGTCGTTCCGACTGAAGCCGCTGGTTTGCTGTCGTCAACGGCCGTTGCCACCACCGCATGTCGCGTCTGCGCCTGTTGCAGAAACTTCTGGGTCTCGGTGTCGTGAATTATCGTTCCCAGTACCCCTGCGCAAGCGGCGGCGATCACAACCAGTAATACAGCCAGCGTGACGACTGCCGATTCCATGCGATCGCTGGTCCGGATGAGCGGATTGCGACTGAAGAGCCGAAGGACCGGCCAGGTGGTGGGCCGGATCACGAAACTCTGCATGCCGCCTCATCTCGGATTATCTGCGACGTCGCATTCAGCGTCGCAAATTCTGAAGTCCTTCTCGTAGAGTCCAACGTCTACTGGTGAAAGGTCCTACTGCTCCTGTCCGTCGGCCGGCTTCTGGATAGCGTCATCGACGTCCATCCCGGATCAGGAGCATTCAATGACCAGTGACGATTCACCCGGGCCGGTTGTCGTTGGAATCGACGGCTCGGACGCAGCGATCGGAGCTGCCGAATGGGCAGCCAAAGAGGCCGTCCACCAGGATGTTCCGCTTCGGCTCGTCCACGTCATCCAAATCACTGACGGGCCGATCGCTTCGACGGGTGCTTACCCAGCCGAGAAAAACTATGCCGAGACCTCTTTGCGCGCTGCTTGTTCGGCGGTAGCGGCGACCGGCTTGCCAGTGAAGATCGACACTGCGGTGCTGTGTGGAGACGTCGATTCTGTCCTGATCGCAGAGTCGAGCAACGCGACGCTCATCTGTGTCGGATCTCTGGGGATCAGCCGAGTGGCCAGCAGGGTGGTCGGATCAACCGCGACAACACTTGCCGAGCATGCGCGATGCCCTGTGGCGATCATTCGACGCACGGAAGACGGGCCGCTTCCAGAGGCCGCTTTCATCGCGGCGGTCCTCGACGACGAACCCGGCGACGACGAGGTCATGCGGTGGGCCATGGAGGAAGCCCGGGTGCGGCGAGCTCCCGTCCTCGCGCTGGGCGTCTGGCGGTGGGCGCTGTTCAAGATCGGCGATGAAAAGTTCTACCGGCGCCTTGACCACTGGCTGCGTCGGTATCCCGACGTGCAGGTTGAAGTGGCCAGCACGCGCATGAGTGTCACTCGATACCTCGAGGGCTACATCGGCAGAGTTCAACTGGCGGTTATCGACGGCGCGGACGCCAACCAGGTGGCGCAGCTGGTGGGCGCGCGCAGGCTGCCGATTTCTACCCACGCCGACTGCTCGGTGCTCATCGTGCGAGGTCAACACCAATGACTGTGTCCAGCACATCCGGGAGACTCGCCACGAACTGGTCGAGCTGAGACTTGGTGATCACCAGCGGCGGCGCCAGCCGAACCACGTCCGCAGCCGGGGCGTTGACCAGAAAGCCGGCCTCGCGAGCCGCGGCCTCGACCGCCTTGGCGGATGGCCGGGTCAACACTATCCCGCACAGCAGGCCGCGGCCCCGAACATGATCTACCAGTGGGTGGTTCAGCGACTCGATGCCATCTCTGAGCGACTCGCCCAGCGTGTCGGCGCGTTCAATCAGGCCATCCTCGGCCAGGACTCGCAGCACCGCGAGTGCGGCAGCTGCACAGACGGGATTGCCGGAAAAGGTGCTGCCGTGCAAGCCGGGTGTCAGCAATGCCGCGACGGGCCCGACCGCCAGGCACGCCCCGATCGGCAATCCGCCACCGAGCCCCTTGGCCATCGTCACGACATCCGGGGTGATCCCGTCGTGCTGGTGGGCGAAAAATGCTCCGGTGCGGCCCATCCCGGTCTGCACCTCATCGATCGCCAGTAGCGCGCCATGCTCGGCGGTGATCTCCCTGGCGGCAACCAGGTAGCCGGTTGGTGGGACAACGACTCCGGCCTCGCCCATGATCGGTTCGAGGAAAACCGCTGCGGTCTCGTCAGTCACGGCGGCTGCCAGGGCGTCGACGTTCCCATAGGGCACATGGGTGAGCTCACCGGGCAGCGGAGCAAACGGTTCCGAGAACTCGGGGTGGCCGGTCAGTGCCAGCGACCCCATGGTGCGGCCGTGGAAACTCTTCTGGGCTGCGACGAGTTTCGTTCGGCCGGTGAGCCGGGAGAGCTTGAACGCGCATTCGTTGGCTTCGGCGCCCGAATTGCAGAAGAACACCCGTGCACCATCGACCCCCCACCGGTCCACAAGTGCTTCGGCCAGTGCGATGCCGGGCTCATGTGCGTAGAGGTTGGACGTGTGGCCCAAGGTGTTCAGCTGGCGGGTGGCCGCTTCGACGACCACTGGGTGACAGTGGCCCAAGATATTCACCGCGATGCCGCCGAGAAGGTCGATGTAGCTGTTGCCGTCGACATCGGTGACCACCGCACCGGCGCCCGAAGCGAGTGCGAGTGGCGGGGTTCCGTAGCAGCGCATCATCACGGCGTCCCACCGCTTCAACAGGGCGTCAGTGCTGGTCATAAGCGCCGCTCCTCAGCATCACTTCGTTCTGCATCGTCGCTTGTGCATCACGCACGCACCACCGTAGTTCCGGCGCCGACGATGGTGAAAAGCTCTACCAGCACGCAGTGCGCGACCCGCCCGTCGATGACGTGCGCACCCGGCACCCCGCCCTCGACCGCGCGCAGGCAGGCCTCGACCTTGGGCACCATGCCGGATTGCAACGATGGCAGCAGCTCGCGCAGCGCCACCGTGTCTATCTCGTTGACCAGCGAGTCCGGGTCGGGCCACCGCGTGTAGATTCCTTCGACGTCGGTCAGCATGAGCAGCTTCTCGGCTTGCAGCGCCTCCGCCAGGGCTGCGGCGGCGCCATCGGCGTTGATGTCATACACCACACCCGCAGCGTCCGGTGCAATGGACGAAACCACCGGAATGCGCCCTGCCGCCATGAGATCCGTTATCGCGTCGGTATTGACGCTTTGGACGTCGCCGACCAGACCGATATCGGTGGGCACTCCGTCAACCATGACGCTGCGCCGAGCCGCGGTAAACAGCTGCGCATCCTCACCGGTGATACCGACCGCGTACGGTCCGTGCGTGTTGATCAGGTTCACTAGTTCCCGGCCGACGTGGCCGAACAGCACCATCCGCGCGACATCGAGCACTTCCGGCGTGGTGACTCGGAATCCGCCCTTGAATTCGCTTGCGATGCCGAGCCGTTTGAGCATTTCGCTGATCTGCGGTCCGCCGCCGTGGACGACAACCGGCCGAATGCCGCAGTTGCGTAGGAACACCATGTCGGCGGCGAACGCGCGCCGCAATGTCTCGTCGGCCATCGCGTGGCCTCCGTACTTGACGACGACGATCTTGTTGTGCAGGTGCTTGAGCCACGGCAGCGCCTCGGCCAGCACCTGCGCCCTGATGTCGCGGGTAAACGTGGCTGCCCGTCCGTCGACCGGCGGTGCGGTTTCGGCCGTGACGCTGGTCATGGCGTCACCCCGACCACCGAGAGGCCCTCAGTCTCTGGCCAGCCCAGCGCCAGGTTCATCGACTGCACCGCCGCACCGCCGGTGCCCTTGACGAGGTTGTCGATCGCGCTGACCGCCACCAGTGTTTCGGCGTCCTCGTCGACGGCTACGGCTATCTGGGCGGCATTGCTGCCGCTTACGGCGTTGGTATGGGGCAGTCGACCCTCTGGCAGCAGGTGCACGAAAGGCTCACCACTGTAGTGCTTTTCGTAGGCAGCGCGCACGCGCGACACCGGCGTCACACAGCGGGCCGTGCAAGTTGCCAGGATGCCGCGGGTCATCGGGATGAGCACTGGGGTGAAACTCACCGACACATCCCGTTCGGTCACGGACTGCAGGCCTTGGGCTATCTCGGGAGTATGGCGGTGGACACCACCGATGTTATAAGCGCGTGCTGACCCCATGGTCTCGGAGCCGAGCAGCTCGGTCTTAGCTGTTCGGCCTGCGCCCGAGGTGCCGCTGACCGCGACGACGGTCACGGCGGGTTCGGCCAGCCCCTCGGCCACCGCCGGTACCAGCGCGAGCAACGCGGCGGTGGGGTAACAGCCTGGGACCGCGATCCGGCTGGCGCCACGCAACTGGTCGCGGGCACCGGGCAGCTCTGGCAGCCCGTAGGGCCAGCTGCCCGCGTGCGGCGTGCCGTAAAACCGCTCCCAGGCAGCAGAATCGCGCAGCCGAAAGTCGCCGCCGCAATCGATGATCACCGTGTCTGCGCTGAGCCGTTGCGCCAAGGCGGCCGAATTGCCGGGCGGCAACGCCATGAACACCACATCGTGACCGGCTAACACGTCTGGATTGGTGGATTGCAGCACTCGATCGCCGAGTGGCAGCAGGTTCGGGTGGTGCTCGGCCAGCGTGGTGCCTGCGCTGCCCGCCGCGGTCAGCGCACCAATGGTCATCCGCCCCTGGGTGAATGCCGGATGGCCCAAAAGCAGACGCAGGATTTCTCCGCCGGCATAGCCACTGGCCCCGGCCACCGCGATCGTCGTAGTAGCGCCCATTCGGGTTCCCTAATGTCTTGTGTCGCTTATTTCTTGCCAACGTTAAAGTCGGCCCCGACGCGCGACATAGGGCCGTTTGACCCTGATACAGCCGGACGTTTGACCACAGGTGTCGGAAGCAAACGCCTGCGATCAGTACCACACCGATGCGAGAAACGCGCCGCGAGGCTCCGAATACAGCCCGATCGTCATCAGATTTAATACGAGAACCGGTCGCAGCCCGTGGGCCAGGCACCAACGGAGCAGCTCGGGGTTGCGCATCGGGACAAGGAATCCGGGGCCCGGAAATGCCTCAGCCGCACCGATCAGCGCCTGCAGGTCGTCGTTGGTCTCGGCCACCGAGTGCGCGTAAAAGCCAATGCCCGTCGTATATCCCGTTATCCGCCCGCCGCGTTCGACCACCCTGGCGGTGCCGTGTGCGAGCGCCTCGCTCAACTCGCCGCGGCGGTCGTGACCATGCACGCGCAAACACAGAGCGTTGCACATCTCGAAGTCAGCCACCATGGCGGCCCGGACACCGTATCCCGGGATACGCAGGCCCATGGGGTCGCCCTGCATGACCGCGATCGGCTCGCGGAAGTCAAAACCCAGCTTGGTGTACAGGCATATCGATCGGTTCTTGTAGGCAGCCTCCAGCAGTCGCACGCCCGGTACCCGCCGCTCCGCGCACCGCCGCAACAGCGCAGTCATCAGTGTGCGGCCCACCCCACGGCCCTGCATGTCTGGTGCGACCGTGACATGGCCGACCCCGACAATTGCCGATCGCTCGTCAAGGAAACCGCTTCCCACGAACCGTCCGTCGCATTCAGCGACGAGCGCGAAAAAGCCCGGATGTTCGATCAACTCGGAAACCAGCGTGGTGGCGACTTCGACCGACGGATATTCGGGCGGAAATCCGTGTCTGGCGGCGATCGTGTTGAATGCGTCATAGCAGACCCGGCCGCACTCCGGCACGTCCGCTTTACTCGCCGGACGTAGCGTCAAAGGCACAGCGACCTCCCGTTGTCGCTGCAAACTGTAAGCGCTCATGCTGTCGTGTTGGCGGTCGCCAGCTTGGATCGGACAAGCACCAGCGGTGCATTGGGGTCGTGCAACCGCGGCACGGCCGCGAGTGCGAAGTCGGCGATGGCGCCCGGGCGAAAAACAAGGCAGTGCGTCGAGCCGCCGAATTGGAAGTAACCCAATTCCTCACCTTTTGCGACGTGGCAGCCGGGTTTCACATTGTCGCCGATCATGCAGGACGAGACCTCGTCCATGCCGACTGCGACGAAAGCCACCCGCCCGATGACCGGATTGTCGGCGTCGATGAGGATGATCGCCCGCACCGCCACATGGGCGAGATAGGACTGCGAAACCGGCGGGGGTACCGCGTCCCAATCTTCCGAAACGACCTCGGAGAAGTAGGTACCCCCGCGGCGGAAGGCGCTGACAATCGTCCCCGCCACGGGGCTGTGCCACCGGTGGTAGTTCATCGCACTCAGATACGCCTGATAGACGGTTCCGCCGACGAACTGCTCAACCGACTCATCGTTGGCCAGCATGTCCTGCAGCGAGTACGGCTGCCTCTTGATCCAGAAGCGATCCTGGCGCTTGACGCCGGTGGCCAAGCGGTAGGGCACCGACTCGCAGGCGTTGACGATCACTGCGTCGTCATCGGGCGAGGCCAGCGGACGAGCGTCCGCCTTGAAGCGCCGGGTGAAAAAGTCGTTCCAAGACCTGAAGCCCCAGTGCGCATCTCGGGGATCGTGCTCGAACTGCTCGATGCCGATGGCACGCTGCGCCGCGGCACACTTCCAACCCGACGGCGAATCGTTGAGCACGTAGAGCGACGCCGCGCTGTCGAGGAATTCACACCAGACGGTCAGGATTTTCTCGAGCATCGCGTTGATTCGCGGGTCGCGAAAGGCCGCAAAACCGGCCGGCGTGCCCATCGTCCAGTCGAGAATCGCGCAGAGGGGCGTGATCACCGCGTTCTTGCCGAACTCCGGCGCCATGGTGAGCACCTCGTTGATCAGCCGCAGCATCTGCTCAACGCTGTCCAGGTGGCATTTGCGGTAGTGCTTCCGGTGGGGCACCTCGGCGACCATCCGGTGCAGGTACATGCGCACCACCGGATCAGACTCGATCAGCTGCTGAAACTCGGCGATCACAGGATGCAGCGTGACGTGCTCGCCTTTGGCCTCGACCCGCCTGCGGTGACCGGAAAGCCACGACTCCAACTCTTCCTGGCTATCCGGTAACCAGCCGGCGCGGCGGCGTACGTCCACGCCGTCGGTTGAACCGTTCACAAGCTAAACCTACTGGCGTCAGCCTTGACGTGACCGCGATTCCGTCCAATGTGCGGCGCCGTCATGTCCTCCATTCCTCGCCATGGCGCCACCACTTAACTCCAACTCCATTCGCGGGTACGCCGGAACTAGCCGCGGGCTGACGGCCTCACCGCGGCTGTCACGTTCCGAGCTGGCTAGTGAATCAGACTGCGGCTCAACAGGTTAAGTGTTGTTGATGATCCATTGTCGTGCTTGGTCAAGCTGCTCACCGGGGAAGTGCCGGATCTCCGCTGACACAAAGTGGGATGCGAGATGCTCGGCGACATCCCCGAGGTGCGAGTCGGTTACCAGCGCCACCTTCTTAACGTGCTTGTGATGATCCCTGACGAACCGAAAGTGGTTGACCATCGCTCCGAAACTATCCCAGCCGGGGAAGGCCGGGGCGTTGATAATGAGGCCGGCCAGATCGCCGGTCGCCTCGATATGGGGATCGACCGCCTTTGCCAGTTCGACGAAATCTGTTGTGTCGAGCGCGGATTTGGGTCGCACCAACAGGATGGAATGTGCGGTATCGAGATCGTACTCGATCATGGTTTGCTCCTAAACGGTCTTTGTCGATGGAGGAGTGGCAGTATCAGTCGAAAGCCCTCAGCCGCAAGACTTCGGACAGCGGTCGGCGCGGTGTGGGCCGCGGCGGTTTTTCGGCAAGCGGCACCACGCCCACGCGGACGAGGACTTGTGGTACGGCGTCGTGATGCATGAGCGATCGGATCAGGTCGCGGGTGGCGGGAAGCTCGGTAATGTGTGTTACCGGGCAGGTGGCGAGGCCGGCCATCGTGCATTCCAGCAAGGTCGCGGAAAGCGCTTCGCCGGAAGCCAAAGCGTCGGCCCGATTCGCGTGGTCGGTGGACAACACCAGGATCATCGAGTGATCTTCGGAAACTTCAGTGCGCCTTTCCGGCCCACTGATGACGGGGAAGACCCGTCCGACACCAACCCGGTCGCTCTCCGCCGCCGAAACCAAAGAGCTGTGCGGGATGCCCTCTTCTGCCTCGAATGGTGCAGTCCACCAATGCAACTCGTCGTGGTAGGAGCTATCGTGCAGCCGCAAGGACTCCGCCATCTGGGCCGCCTCCAGGAGTTGCGGACGCAAATTTTCGGGAATGATCTCGGCGTGGACGGCGCTGCCGTCGATGCTGCTGGTCATCACCGTTTCGAAAGACATCCAGTCCGTTGGTGTGCTGAAAGGCAGCCGGTCGGTACGACGTTCCCAGATGGCGCCGGCGCGACGCCGATCTCGTTCGGTCATAAATTCGATCGGGGTGAAGTCGATCGATGCCAGGTGGTTTGGGCTGTCGGGATTGGGGAACCGATCGATGTGCGCCCGCCACCCGGCGGCGGCCATAGCTACCCGAAGATGATCGAGGGCCGCGCCGCAACCGATCAGCGCTTGTCGCGCGGACTGGTCGGTGTCCATGACTCGACTTGGATCGAGGAATAACCGGAGTCGGCCATCGCTGAACACCCACTGCCAGGGCTGGCTGTTGTGCTGTGATGGGGCGCGGCACGCCGACCCCACCGCATCCTCGATCACTCCGGCTTCTACCAAAGTGGCAGCCATATCTCGACCTCCCGATCTTTGTGTTGCTCCTAAGGCTGGTCCGACGACGTCGGCACTGCCAGGGCCATAGGTCCCCGAACCCATGGCCCATCCGGCCATGTCCCGATCCATGCCCGAGGCATTCGCCGCACAGCGTGAGTGGGGTTCCACGACGCATTGCGTCGTGACGAAGGGCCCGCACGCCCAACGCTTTTGTGACCGCGGCACACCAGCAGGCGGCAGCGGCGACGTCCCTGGACCAAGGCGGGTAGCCTGCACACGTGCTGCTGACCTCGCTGGATCCCGCCGCGGTTACCGGCGGCCGCGATATCGGTGACGCCGTCCGCATCGGCGACGTCACGCTGAGCCGCAGTGATGTCGTCGGCGCCGCGACGTCCGTGGCCGAACGCGTCGGCGGGGCGGACCGGATCGCGGTCCTGGCCACGCCGACCGCCGCGACCGCGTTGGCCATCGCCGGATGCCTGATCGCCGGCGTGCCGGTCGTTCCGGTGCCCGCCGACGTCGGGCAGGCCGAGCGGCGCCACATCCTCACCGACTCCGGTGCGCAAGCATGGCTCGGCCCGGTGCCGGACGAGCCGGAGGGTCTGCCGCACATCCCGGTGCGGACACACGCGCGGTCCTGGCACCGCCATCCCGAGCCGTCCCCGCAGGACACTGTGCTGATCATCTACACCTCGGGCACCACTGGCCCGCCCAAAGGCGTGCAGCTGAGCGGTCAGGCGATCGCCGCCGACCTGGACGCGCTCGCCCAGGCCTGGCAGTGGACACCCGACGACACACTGGTGCACGGATTGCCGCTTTTTCACGTGCACGGTCTGGTGCTGGGTCTACTCGGGTCGCTGCGAGTCGGAAACCGCTTCGTGCACACCGGAAAACCCACGCCCGAAGCCTATGCGCAGGCCTGTTCCGAAGCCGGCGGCACGCTGTACTTCGGTGTGCCGACGGTATGGTCACGCGTGGTGGCCGACACGGCGGCCGCCGAGGCGCTAAGACCGGCGCGGCTGCTGGTGTCCGGCAGCGCCCCGCTGCCGGTGCCGGTGTTCGACCAGTTGGTCCGACACGGGCATGCGCCGGTCGAACGATACGGAAGTACCGAATCGCTGATCACACTGTCCACCCGCGCCGACGGCGCGCGCCGCCCCGGCTGGGTCGGCCTGCCGCTGTCCGGCGTACAGACCCGGTTGGTCGACGACGCAAGCGGCCCGGTACCGCACGACGCGGAAACCATTGGGCGGCTGCAAGTTCGCGGCCCTACCTTGTTCGACGGCTACCTGAATCGGCCGGACGCCACCGCCGAGGCGTTTGACACCGATGGCTGGTATCGCACCGGCGACGCCGCCGTCGTGGACGGCGACGGTATGCATCGCATTGTGGGTCGCGAATCGGTCGACCTGATCAAGTCCGGCGGATACCGTGTCGGCGCCGGCGAAATCGAAACCGCGCTGCTCGGGCATCCCGACGTTGCCGAGGTCGCAGTTGTCGGGCTGCCCGACGATGACCTGGGCCAGCGAATCGTCGCGTTCGTCGTCGGTGACGCCGAGCCGGATGCGTTGATCGACTATGTCGCCCAGCAGCTTTCGCTGCACAAGCGTCCGCGTGAGGTGAGGATCGTGGACACGCTGCCGCGCAATGCAATGGGTAAGGTGATCAAGAAGGAACTGCTGGCCCGCGGCTAAGATTCGATGGCGTTGGGTCCTCGCAAAAGCGAGGTCGCACTAACTCGTCCGATCAGAACTCTCTGTCGTATTGGTCCGCATCGCGGAGAGCGGCGCAGCGGCGGACACGACAGCGTCGTTTTCAGCGAGCAAGGCGGCGCACCTTCGCATACCGTCATCACCGTGTACAGATGCAGCCGAACAGCGACGGGATACCCGTCGCCATATGCCCGGTGCTGGTTAGGGTAGCCACCATGGGTGAGTTGAATCGCCTAGGCGGATCTGCTGCGGGGATTGAAGCCGGCCCTGGCGTCACACCGATGAAGCGGGTGGCGGTCGCCTGTCTTGTCGGCTCGGCAATCGAGTTCTACGACTTCCTTATTTTCGGCACCGCGGCGGCGCTGGTATTTCCCACCGTGTTCTTCCCGAACCTGGGCCCCACGATGGCCACGGTCGCCTCGATGGGGACATTTGCCGCAGCGTTTCTGTCCCGGCCGGTAGGCGCGGCCGTCTTAGGGCACCTCGGGGACCGGCTGGGCCGGAAAAAGACCCTGGTCGCCACGCTGCTGATCATGGCCGTGTCAACCGTGATGGTGGGCCTGGTTCCCAGCACGGCGGCGATTGGTGTGGCAGCCCCACTGATCCTGATCGCCCTGCGGCTGCTGCAAGGGTTTGCCGTCGGCGGCGAATGGGCCGGATCGACGCTGTTGAGCACCGAACACGCACCGGCTGCCAGACGCGGTCTATACGGCATGTTCACCCCGCTCGGTGGCGGCACCGCGCTGGTACTGACCAGCTTGACCTTTCTAGGGGTGAACGTCACCATCGGTGAAAACAGCCCCGCGTTCATGCAGTGGGGGTGGCGCCTACCATTCCTGATCAGCGCGGCGCTGATCGCCATCGCCTTATACGTGCTGCTCAACATCGACGAAACCCCGGTGTTCGCCGAGGAAAAAGCCCGCAACGCCTCACCCAAAGCGCCGATCACCGAACTGTTGCGCCTCCAGCGCCGTGAGATCACCCTGGCCGCAGGCAGCGTCGTCGGCGGCGTCAGCTTCTTCTACATGGCCGGCACCTATCTGACCACCTACGCCCACACCCACCTGGGGCATTCCCGGAACCTCATCTTGTCCGTCGGCGTGCTGGGCGGGCTAGCGAGCATCGCGTTCGTTGCGCTCTCGGCCAGTCTGAGCGATCGAGTCGGGCGCCGCCGCATGATGTTGGTGGGATGGTCGGCATGTCTACCGTGGTCGCTTGTGGTGATCCCGCTGATGGATACCGGCAAACCCATTTTGTACGCGGTGGCTATCGTCGGCATGTACGCCACCGTCGCGATCGGCTCCGGACCTACGGCAGCATTCATCCCCGAACTGTTGGCTACCCGCTACCGCTACACAGGTACAGCGCTGGCGGTGAACCTCGCCGGCATCGCAGGCGGAGCTCTGCCGCCGCTGATCGCCGACACGCTGCTGGCAACCTCCGGCAGCTGGGCGGTCGGTCTCATGATGGCCATCCTGCTGCTGGCCAGCCTGGCGTGCACCTATCTACTCCCGGAAACCAACCGAACGGCACTTCAATCCACTCGAGGTGCTGATGTCGCAGGAGTGCCTCCCGAGCTGGAGCTGCCCGGCAGCGGCTGTTAGCTCAGTTGGCGTGCAGATCCTCGTTGAGGGCGATGCCCCGGCCGTCACGGGACACCACCTCGACCGCACCGGTCACCGAGTTGCGGCGGAACAGCATGTTGGTGCCGCCGGAGAGCTCACGGGCCTTGACCGAAGTCCCGTCGGGCAGAGCGACTTTAGTGCCCGCGGTGACATAGAGGCCAGCTTCGACGACGCAGTCGTCACCCAGTGAAATCCCCAGCCCGGCGTTGGCGCCGAGCAGGCAATGCTTGCCGATCGAGATCACCTCGGTGCCACCGCCGGACAGGGTGCCCATGATCGACGCGCCACCGCCGATGTCGGAGCCATCGCCGACTACCACGCCCGCCGAGATGCGGCCCTCCACCATCGAGGCGCCCAATGTGCCCGCGTTGTAGTTGACGAACCCCTCGTGCATCACCGTCGTGCCCGAAGCCAGATGCGCGCCCAACCGCACCCGGTCTGCATCGGCGATACGCACCCCGGTCGGCACAACGTAGTCGACCATCCGGGGAAACTTGTCCACGCCGTACACCGCGACCGGTCCGCGGCGGCGCAGTCGGGCCCGCACCTTCTCGAAACCCTCGACCGCGCAGGGTCCGTGGCTGGTCCACACCACGTTGGTCAAGACGCCGAACAAGCCGTCGGCGTTGAGCGCGTGCGGCGCGACCAGTCGATGCGAGAGTAAATGCAGTCGCAGGTAGGCGTCGTAGGCGTCGACGGCCTTGTCGTCCAGCGAGCCGATCACGGTGCGTACCACGACGGTCTCGGTGCCGCGGTCATCGTCGCGTCCGGCCAGCGCCGCCAACTCGTCGGGAACTTCAGCCAGCGATAGCCGGACCGTGCCACTGTTGCCCGATTCGATCAGTTCTGGTGCGGGGAACCAGGTGTCGAGGACCGACCCGTTGCCGGCCAAAGTCGCCAGCCCAATACCCGAAGCTGCAGTCACCTGCCCCACGCTACTCACCCACTACGCTGGGATCGTGCTGGACCTACGCGGCGACCCGATCGAGCTGACGGCAGCTCTGGTCGACATTCCGAGCGAATCGCGGCAGGAAAAGGGCATCGCCGACGAGGTGGAAGCCGCGCTGCGGGCGCAAACTCCCCGGGCTTTGGGGTACGAGATCATCCGCAACGGCAATGCCGTGCTGGCGCGCACAATGCTCGGCCGGCCAACGCGGGTGCTGCTGGCCGGGCATCTCGATACCGTCCCGGCAGCAGGCAACCTGCCGAGCCGCCGCGACGCAGATTCGCTGCACGGCTGCGGCAGCACCGACATGAAGTCCGGTGACGCGGTATTCCTTCATCTGGCCGCGACGGTCTCAACGCTGGCGCACGATCTGACGTTGGTGTTCTACGACTGCGAGGAAATCGATTCAGCGGCAAACGGTTTGGGGCGAATAGAACGCGAGTTGCCCGATTGGCTGTCGGCCGACGTGGCGATATTAGGCGAGCCAACCGGCGGCTTCATCGAAGCAGGCTGTCAGGGCACGCTGCGCGCCGTCATCCACGCGACCGGAACCCGGGCGCATTCGGCTCGATCGTGGTTGGGTGACAACGCTATTCACAAGCTGGGCGCTGTGCTGGACCGGCTGGCGGACTATCGGGCCCGCAGTGTCGAGATCGACGGGTGCACCTACCGCGAAGGGTTGTCGGCGGTACGCATCGACGGCGGCGTTGCGGGCAACGTCATCCCCGATGCGGCGTCGGTGACGGTGAACTTTCGCTTCGCGCCCGACCGCTCGCCGGACGCCGCGCTGCGCCACGTTCATGAGGTTTTCGCTCGCCTCGACGTACGGATCGAGCAGACCGACCTCGCCGCCGGAGCGCTGCCCGGGCTGTCCAGGCCCGCGGCCAAGGCGCTGATCGAGGCCGCCGACGGGCAGGTGCGAGCGAAATACGGGTGGACCGACGTGTCGCGGTTCGCTGCCCGGGGAATTGCGGCGGTCAACTACGGGCCGGGCGACCCCAACCTGGCGCATACCCGCGACGAGCGGGTGCCGGTCGATCAGATCACCGCCGCCGTGGCGATGCTGAGGGCGTATCTGAGCAGCTAAGCGCGCTGCGCTTGCGCCGACGCGTCGGCGGCCGCAGGCTGCAGCCCTCGATCGGCCAAGTCGGTGGCGACGTCGGCCAGCGCTGCGGCATCACCGTTGGCCAACGCGCGGGCATGCGCCAGCGTGAGCCTGCCGAGCACGCAGTCCACCTCGATCGACAAGCGTTCGGCCTTGAACACCGCACGGGTGTCTCCCAGCCGTGCCGCGTCCTGCAGCGCGCGCAGCGCGATGGCCGACTGCCCGCCGCGTTCTGCGGCCTGCACGGCCTCACGGGCGGCTTCGATCGCGCCCGTCGTGTCGCCGCGCGCCGCCTTCGACCACGCCTTGGACAAGGCCAACTCCGGGGCGAACAGCGTCGATTTCATGCCGTGCCGAGACTCTGCTCGACTGAAAACTTTTGCAGCTTCGAGTTGTTCACCTTGCTGGCCAAGCGCCTGAGCGAGCAGTGTCAGCGACAGCGGACCCCAGGAATAGCCGGTTCGCGCCAGCGGATCGGCGGCCCGGCTCAGCAGCGTGACGGCGGCGTCGAAATCACCCTGGGCGATCGCCACATAGCCCACCAACGTCTCACCGATCGCCCGCCCCGGCTGCTGCAACTCGGCGAAATCGGTGTAGCGCTGCGCCAACGTGCGGGCCTCGGCCAGCCGACCCGCCATCAGCAGGGTGGTGATCCGGCCGAAGCCGCTGGTGAATCTCAGCAAACCGGGATGGTCGGCGGCCAACGCACGCCCGGCCAGCGACTCGACGTCGTGGAACCGGCCGGTGCGCGCCGAGCTGAGCGCCGCCGCTGACGCCGCCCAGCCCACCGCAACCTGGTCGGCGTGCGGCGAGGCCAGCACCTCGTCCGCGATGCGCAACGCGCGCAGCGGAGTGCCTGCGTTCATCGCGAAGGTCGCCGCGAGCGCGTCGAGGGTGGCCAACGCCTTCGGCGCCGAGATCCGGTGCCGTGTGGTCTGCAGAAACGCCGTGGCCCGCTCCGGCTCGCTGAGCATCCAGAACTGGTTGGCGGCCCGCGGCAGTGCCCACTCGATCAGCTCGGACTGCGACAACTGCTCGGAATCCACCGCCTCCAGCACCGCGCCGGCTTCTCGTCCGCGGCCCTGCCAGGCCAGCGCGTAGGCCAGCGATAGCCGCGCGGCAAGACCACCCGACCGGTCCAGTGCGGCGCGCGCAAGCTGTTCGGCGAGTTCGAGCTCACCGAGCCGCAGCGCGTGTTGGGCCGCGGTCACGATGTCGGCGACTGCGCTGGCAGCGTCGCTGTCGACGGCCAGCGCCGACCGTCGCAGCTGTTCGCCGATGTGGCCGAGTGGTCGAGCAGCCAACTGTTCGACCAGCGATGCGCGCAATGCCCGCGCGGTCGCCGGTGCCAGCGCGGCGCGGACGCGGTCGGCGTAGAGCGGATGGGCCGCGTACACCATTTCGTGGTCATCGGAAGCGACCGCGCCGGCGGCTTCTGCTTCGTCGACGGCCTGCTCGTCGGCCAGCGCCGTCAGGTCGGCACGGCGCAGGGGCTCGGCCACCGCCAGGTAGTCCAGCACCGTGCGGACCGGCGCGGGCAGACCGGACAGGTAGCCGTCGATCAGGGCTGCGAGCGACACGCGCTTCTCGTCGCGGCATCGCCAGTCGCCGTCGACCTGCACCAGGCCACCGTCTCGGACCAGATGACGCAAATACAGCGGGTTGCCCTGACTGCGTTGAAACACCTCATCGGTGGCCGCGGTATTCAGCGGCGCGCCGAGGGCCGATTCCAGCAGTGCCGCCGTCGCCGGCCTGTCCAGCGGCGCAACCTCGACCGGGGTCAGCAGCTCATCGGCGGACAGCGCCGCGACCGCGTCGGGCAACTCGGTGTCGGTACGGACCGTGACGACCAATCGTGCCGAGCGACTCAGCGCCAGTTGGTACACCAGGGTGGCCGACAGGTGGTCCAGATCGTGTGCGTCGTCGAACACGAACAGCGGCTCGCCGCCGGCACCGGTCAGCGACTCGTGGGCGGCGCGCAGCAGCTCCGCGGGCCTGCCGGTCTCCGCGACGTCGGTGAGCTCCAGCAGGTCGCCGAACGCGCCGAACGGCACGCTTCGTCCCGTCGCAGTGCCCGCCACCCAGCGCACCGCAGTCGACGGCTCACCCGCGGCGAACCTTTCGGCGACGCTGCGCGCGAGCAGCGTCTTGCCGACGCCGTCGGCTCCGACCAGCACCACGCCGGATCGCTCGGGATCGTCCAACGTGGCCGCGACCCGGTCCAGTACGTCGGCCGCCAGCGCGGCAACCCAAGCAGTCGGCACTGCCGGATTTTATGGCGCGCAGTGTTGCCGGCATGCCAATAGGCCCAAATGCACTCCGCGGCAAGGTGGTCTACTACGTCTACTAGGGTTTCGACTGTGCAACCCAAACGCGACGCACCCCATCAGTGGGCGGTCTGTGTGTATTGCGCGTCCGGGCCCACTGACCCCGAGTTGTTGGCGTTGGCCGCCGAACTCGGCGAGGCGATCGCCGACCGGGGTTGGACCCTGATCTGGGGCGGCGGCAACGTCTCCGCGATGGGCGCGCTGGCCACCGCCGCGCGGGTCCGCGGCGGGTGGACCGTCGGCGTCATCCCCAAGATGCTGGTACGCCGCGAGGTCGCCGACACCGACGCCGACGAGCTGGTCGTGACCGACACCATGCGCGAGCGCAAACAGATCATGGAGGACCGCGCCGATGCGTTCATCGCGCTGCCGGGCGGCATCGGCACCCTGGAGGAGCTGTTTGAGGCCTGGACCGGCGGGTATCTCGGTATACACAACAAACCGGTCGTGATGCTGGACCCGGGCGGACACTTCGACGGGCTGCGCGCATGGCTATACGGACTGATCGACAGCGGTTATGTCTCGCAAGTCGCGCTGGACCGGTTGGTGGTAGTCGACCAAGTGAGCGCGGCACTGGCGGCGTGCAGACCCGGCTAAGCCTGCCCGCCGAGCAAAGCTAGGCTGGCCGCCATCTGCCGTTGCGCGAAGTGAGGGATAACAGTGTCCGAACACGACTCCGGGACCCGCTCATCGGTGGGGCTGTTCGACATCGCAACCCGGGTGCCCGGGGTGCTGGCCGACGTTCCGGTGATCGTCCGCGGCGTCCTCACCGGACTGCTGGCCCGGCCGACCTCCAAGACCTCGATCGGCAAAGTGTTCCAGGAGCGCGCCGCCCGTTTCGGTGACCGGCCGTTCATCCGGTTCGGCGAACAGCAATTGACCTACCGCGAGGCCAACGCGACTGCCAACCGCTACGCCGCGGTGCTGGCGGCGCGCGGTGTCGGTCGCGGCGACGTCGTCGGGATCATGCTGCGGAACTCACCCAATGCGGTGCTGATGATGCTGGCCGTGGTCAAATGCGGTGCCGTCGCCGGGATGCTCAATTACCACCAGCGCGGCGACGTGCTGGCGCACAGCCTGGGGTTGCTGGACGCCAACGTGCTCGTCGTTGAATCCGACCTGGTCGATGCGGTCGACGACTCTGGCGGGGCCGGTGTTGCGCCGGTAACGATCGAGGAGGTGGAGCGCCTGGCGGCCACCGCGCCCACCACCAACCCGGCGTCGGTGTCGGCGGTGCTGGCCAAGGACACCGCGTTCTACATATTCACCTCGGGGACGACGGGTCATCCCAAGGCCAGCGTGATGACGCATCGTCGATGGTTGTCCGCGCTGGCCGCGTTCGGCGGGCTGGGCTTGCGGCTGAAGGGTTCTGACACGTTGTACAGCTGCCTGCCGCTGTACCACAACAACGCACTGACGGTCGCGGTCGGATCGGTGATCAACTCGGGGGCAACGCTGGCCCTGGGTAAGTCCTTCTCGGCGTCGCGGTTTTGGGAGGAGGTGATCGCCGGCGACGCAACGGCGTTCATCTACATCGGTGAGGTGTGCCGCTACCTGCTTAACCAGCCGGCCAAGCCGACCGATCGCGCCCACAGGGTGCGGTTGATCGCTGGCAACGGGCTGCGTCCGGAGATCTGGGACGAGTTCACCACTCGGTTCGGCATCGCGCGGGTCTGCGAGTTCTACGCGGCCAGTGAGGGCAACACCGCGTTCATCAACATCTTCAATGTGCCCAAGTCGACGGGCATTTCACCGGCGCCGTTGGCCTACGTGCACTACGACCCCGACACCGGCGAGCCGCTGCGCGGCGAGGATGGCCGGGTGCAGCGGGTGCCCGCCGGCGAGCCGGGCCTGTTGCTCAGCCCGGTGAACCGGCTACAACCGTTCGACGGTTACACCGACCCGGGCGCGAGTGAAAAGAAGCTGGTGCGCAACGCCTTTCGTGAGGGAGACTGCTGGTTCAACACCGGCGACGTGATGAGCCCGCAGGGCATGGGCCACGCGGCGTTCGTGGACCGGCTCGGCGACACCTTCCGCTGGAAGGGCGAAAACGTCGCCACCACGCAAGTGGAACGGGCGCTGGCGGCCGACAAGTCCATCGAGGAGTGTGCGGTTTTCGGTGTCGAGATTCCCCGCACCGGCGGTCGCGCGGGGATGGCCGCAGTCAAACTGCGCGAAGGCGCCGAGTTCGACGGAAAGGCACTCGCCCACACCGTGTATGACCAGCTGCCGGCGTATGCGTTGCCGCTGTTTCTGCGGGTGGTTGATTCGATGGAGCACACCACCACGTTCAAGAGCCGCAAGGTGGATCTGCGCGAGCAGGCTTACGGCCCTGACATCGAGGACCCGCTGTATGTGTTAGCCGGCCGCGACGAGGGATATGTGCCGTTCTACGACGCATATCCGGACGAGGTCGCGGCCGGCAAGCGACCACAGGGCTAGTGCAGGCCAGGGCGCGACCATCTCGTCCGCCGGGGAGGCACCGGCGCGATGCTTAACGACGACCCGATACCCGGCCCCGGTAAGCATCACCGCATTAGCTGCACCGATACCCCGGCTGACTCCGGCGACCATCGCGACTAGTGACATCGGCGCGGCTTCGTCTAGCGGTGCATCCCGAGATCGAGGTGGTCGTCCTCGGCGTTTCCTACTTTATCTCGATCTCGTGGTGCTCGATGAGATGACGCTCGGTGGACGTCCCGAGTCGCTCGCGGAATGCCTCCACGGTGTAGCCAACCACTGTTGCGTCGGTGCGGGCGCGCACGGTGGCCGAGCGGGGCATGCGGAACAACGGTCCGATCTCGCCGAAGTAGTCGCCGGGGGTGGCGACCTTGAGGAGTTCTTCGCCTCCGCCTGCGGGTTCACGCACGATTTCCAGTTCGCCTTCGGAGACGACGTAGATCAAGTCTCCAATGCTGCCCTGTTCAAACAGTACGGAGCCGGGTGTGAGACGGACGGTTTCCGGCTCTCGGTCGGTCGAGGTGAAAGGCGGCACGAGCGCGACCACGCGGTCAGCAAGTGCCAGGATCCGGGTGTCGTGGGTCGCTACCACGACGATGCGCTCACCTGTCGCCAATTCCCGGAGTAGCCGCAGCACGTCTTCCACCTGGACAAAGTCCAAGTGTGCCGTGGGTTCGTCGGCCAAGATCAGCCTTGGATCCAAGGCGATCGCGCGGGCAAACGCCACGCGTTGTTGCTGACCGCCGCTTAGGTCACCCGGCCGGTGTGTCATGCGGTCCTGCAGTCCGACGCGTGTCAGCAATTCGTGGGCGCGTTCGCGCGCCACCCGCTGCGACCACCCAGCTGCCCACATCGGCACCATCACGTTCTCGAGCGCGGTGAGACTTGGCACCAGATTGAACATCTGAAAGACGATGCCTACGGTGTGGCGTCGGTAGGCGATCAGCTCGCGGCGGTCTAGCGCGGTTACCTCGACATCGCCGAATTCGATGCAACCGCTAGTCGGGCTGAGGATGCCGCCCAGGCACGACAATAACGTCGTCTTTCCACATCCACTGGGGCCCAACACGATCACCAGCGATCCAGCCGTGATCTTCAGATCCAGACCGTCGATCGGGCGGATCGCGTCGCCGCCGTCGGAGTACTCGACGACGAGATCTTTGATGCGGAGATCATCCACGACTATGGACCTCCAAACGCCAGCGCCGGGTCGACAGCCACCGCGTGGCGCAGGCCTGCCAGGCTCGCCAACAGACCGATCACCACCGCCGTCACGACCAACGACAGGAACGCCGAGGTGGTCACCACCACGAGCATCGGAAACAGCGGACCGAGCACCATCGCGAGCAGCCCACCGAGCACCGAGGCGACCAACGCGACGAGCACCGCCTGTAGCGCTAGCCCGGCGAGCACCGACTGAGTAGTGACGCCGAGAGCTTTGAACACCGCAAAGTCGCGGGTGCGCTCCAACGCAGAGAGATAGATCAGCGATCCCACGATCAGGCCCGCCACTGCCCACAGCAGAATCGCCATGTACGACATCGCCAGTCGGGCCCCCTGCAGCGGGCGCACCATGTCATCTACCGCAGCGTGGCGATCCACGATGCGGTAGCCGTTGGGTATCTGGCGGGGTGTGCCGTGCAAGCCGATGGCGGAAATCACCGGCTGGCCGGAAAACATCAACCGCTGCGCCCCCGCGACGGTAAGGAACGCGTTGGCTTGGCCCGCGAGCGTAGTGGATTTGCCGACGAGCCCGACGATCCGCAGCATGCTCGCACCGATCTCGACTTCGTCGCCAATGGATCGCCCCAGGGTGCTCGACATGGCAACCTCGCCGGGGCTCGACGGTGCCCGTCCCGCTGCGATCGGCGGCATCCCGGATCCGCGTTCGGGCACTCCGTACACGTTCACGTTTTGCGGCGAGCGACGATCTTGCAGGATCGTGTTGCCGTAGACCACCGGAATCGCCGATTCGACGCCCGGGAGCCGGGCGACCACCCCCGTTTCTGCCTCCGGGAACCTCGACGAGCCCATGAACGGACCTACTGCGCCCGCCTCGATGATGTAGGTGTCAATGCCCAGCGAGTCGACCACATGCTGGGCCTCGACACGAAAACCGTGCGTCAGCCCGGTGATGATGAAGGTCAGCGCGAATACCATTCCGGTGCCGATAGCCGCGGTGATGAAGCGTCGCCGCCGCCACTGCAGGTCCCGCAACGCGGTGATCAACATTCGCATGCGCGCCGGCTCTCGCAGTTCACCGATGTACCCAGTATTCGAAGGAACGCCGCCGCTTGTTCGGCGGCGGCGAGATCTGGGATCGGGTATTCAATTCTTTGTAGCACGGAAGGCGGGGTCACGTGGTGATTCCGGTGGTTGAGTGTGGTCATGCGGCGTCGACCATGGCGTACTTCCGGACTGTGCCACCGAACTGGGTCGACAGCTGGATGCGGCAGCCGACATCCACTACTGCGATGCTCTTTTGAACGGAAAACCCGATGGCACACGCCGTGGTAACGGGAGCAAGCGGGCTGCTGGGGGCCAACCTGGCCGTCGAACTGATCGCGCAGGGGCACACCGTGACCGCGACGCGACGCCCGAGCACCGATACGAGTTCGCTGGCCGACCTCCCGATCAAGTGGGTATGCGCGGACCTCGGTTCGGTAGCAGAACTCCGCAATGTGTTCGCCGGCGCTGACGTTGTCTTCCATTGCGCTGCATGCGTTTCGACCACGCGAACGATCACACCTGCGATCTCGGCCGTCAATGTTGATGCGACGCGAGCTGTCGTCGAAGCCGCGATTGCCGTCAGCACGCCGCGGGTCGTCCATACCTCGACCGCGAACACGATCGGACCCACATCCGATGGCACACCCGCTGACGAGCAGACCCCATGGGCGTGGGACAGGGCCGGGCTGGCATCGGCCTACCCAGTCACCAAACGGCGTGGTGAAATCCTCGTGCAGCGGGCCTGCGACAAGTTGGATGCAGTCATCGTAAACCCCACCTATCTGGTAGGCCCGCTCGATGCCAGACCCAGTTCCGGCCGTCTCATCGTCGAGGTCGCCAACCGCAGAATTCCTTATTGGACACCGGGATACAACAACTTCGCGGATGTCTGCGAGGTGGCGCGTGGGATGATCGCCGCCTGGTTGCACGGGAAACGCGGCGAACGCTACATCCTGGGCGGCCAGGAGCTGACGTATCGCGACTACCTGGAGCTAGTGGCACGGGTGGTCGGGGTCGACCCGCCGCGTAGGCGGCTGCCCTATCCAGTCGCATGGATCGCGGGTAAGGCCGGCGACCTGTTCGAGGTCGTCACCGGTCGGGAAACCACAGTGAACTCGATATCCGTCGGATACGCGTTCACCGACCGCTACCGGTACCGGTGCGATAAGGCGGCGCGAGAACTGCGCTATGTAGTGGGACCCATCGAGCCTGCAATCCGCAACGCGGTCATATGGTTTCGCACTCGAGGGATGATCCCGTCTGGGGAGATTCCATGATGCCACAGCAGAGAGCGAGGTAGTGGTCATCGGTGCCGGCTTCGGCGTCCGGGTTCACGTATGCGTTGCGGGTTCGATGTTTTGGTTGAGGGCGAAGCGGTTGTCCGGGTCGAGGCGAGCCTTCAGCCTGGCGAGGCGCCGGTAGGTGACTTCACCGAAGCTGGCCCTGATGCGGGCCTGCCCTTCATCGCCGACGAAGTTGAGATACGCGCTTGCCGGGCCGAGGGGACGCAAGGTTTCGTACGCTTCGTTGGTCCACGACGTGCATCGTTGGGTGTCGGCGGGGTCGGTCCACGTGGTGATCAGATGGACGATGTAGGGATGGTTGCGGGCCGAAAAGGCTGTCGCCTGGGGCGGAACCCGGCTGGAAAAGCCGCCGAGCCCGATCAGGTGTAGACGTGTTTGCGGCGCGGGGCGAGTTCGTCCGAGCAGCGCGATGCGTCGGATGGCCTCATCGGATAACTCCGTCAGGAAGACCGACTTCCAATAGTTCAGCCGACCGAATGGGGCAGTGTGGTCGAGTACCTGCTGCCAGGTGGGATAGGAGAGTTTGCGCTGCAGTGCCGTCACCGGTTCGGTGGTAGCCCCGCCCACATCCAGCAGTGCACCGATACCGGCCTGACCGACCTCATCGGATCCGGTCGAACAGCCGAGGATCGTGACCAGGCGGCGTCCTGAACTCTCCTCGGTCCCGAAGTCCACGATCGACGCGAGATGGTCGCCGGCGTTGTCCATCTGGGCGCGGAAGTGTTCAAGCACGGCGTCGGCGTCGGAGTCGTCGTAAGCTCGCACGCCGGTGATGACGTGATCGACCGGGTGCAGGTCGAGCACGAAGTGTGCGACCACCCCGAAGTTGCCGCCGCCACCGCGCAGTCCCCACAGCACCTCCGGGTTCTGCGACTCGCTGACGTACAGCACCTCCCCGCTGGCCAGCACCAGCTCCGCGGCGGTTAGATTGTCGCAGGTCAACCCGTATGTCCGGGACAACCAGCCGACGCCGCCGCCGAGCGTGAACCCGCCGACGCCCGTCGTTGACACCACCCCGCCGGGGCAGGCGAGTCCGTAGCGGGAGGTGGCCTGGTCGATGTCGCGCCAGGTCGCACCGGGCTCGACGACCGCGATTCGGTGTTCGGGGTCGACAACGACGCCGCGCATCAACGAGAGGTCGATGACGATACCGCCATCGGTCGAGGAGTGTCCTGCCACGCTGTGCCCGCTGCAACGCACCGCGATCTCGGCTCCGGAGCCGACGGCGTAGCGGATGGCGGCGACGATGTCGGCGCGCGAGCGGCAGCGGAGTACAACGCTCGGCCGCTTGTCGATCAGGCCGTTGAAGACCTCCCGCGCCGAGTCGTAGGCGGCGCTGTCGGGAAGGACCACGTCGCCGGTGAAGTCGGGCACCGCGTGGATTGTGAATGTCAAAGCTGTCTCCGATCGATCAAGGCAGCCACCAGGTTCGACCCGACGAACCCGGTTCCTCCGGTGACCAGTGCACGCATGGGAATCAGAAGCGGTAGGTGGTGCAACCGACCTCGACACCCGAGCCGACGGCCACGATGAGCGCGAGGTCACCGGGCCGTGACAGCCCGTGTCGGCGGGCGTGCTCCAGCGCATACGGCAGCGACGAGGTGAAGGGGTCAGTGTCGACTGCGACGTTGACGAATCGTGCTCTCGGGATACCGATCCGGGCGGCCAGTTCGCGCCGCGCCGGCGGGGACAGATACGGCGGGAACACAATTGCGATGTCGGCGGGGTCGAGTCCCTCGAGCGTCAAAAGTTCCTTGACGCTGGAGGGGATGCAGTCGACGTAGATGGCGTCCAGGCTGGGATCGCGGTCGATCTGCAGCCAGGTCCGCCCGTCCCGGTGCTGGGTGTAGCTGGCCAGTGCCCCGCCGTATTCGGGATGGTGCTGGAAGACGAACCGGCCGAACCCCGTCGAGCCCTCGCTGCTGCCGAGCAACACCGCCGAGCCGGTCTGGCTGATGCCGTTCAACGGATAGCCGCTTTCCGGGGTGTTGTTTTCGATCTCCGAGGCCAGCACCATCGCATGGTCGGTCGTTCCCGCCCCGATCATTCCGGCGGCGACATGGCAGGCGGTGAGGAAGCCGACCGCGCCGTTAAGGACGTCGAAGGTGAAGGTCTTGGGCCCGTGCGCGGACTCCACTTCGTCGTTGATCCCGAGTTCACCGGCGACAAGCGCGGCCACCGCCGGCTCGCTGAGAAATTCGTCGCGATAGACGCCGGCGTGGATGATCAGACCAAGCTCGGTCCGATCCAGACCGCTGCGGTCGAGGCAGGCCGCTGCCGCTTGCACCGCAAGCTCCAGCGAGCGCGGCGGAGAAGATTGCGAAGCAGGAGCGACGCCGACGCTGTCGATGCACACCCGAGGGGTCGCCGGCACGCTTTTGCGGTGGCTGCCGGCCCGCACGACGTGGCGGTGACCTCCGTCGGTCCCCCGGCGCATCCGGTCGGGCAGGTCGTCGAAGGTGTACAGCGCGGCGCCCACCGTCTGACCGGATCCGGTGATGGAGAAGACCATGTTGTCGCCCGAATTGATCCGGCCGCTTCGGATATTGTCCATCAGGGCGACGAAGTGTGTCGTGGTGGCGGTGTTGCCCCGCTCAGACAGGTTGTTGATGACGTTGCCGCCGCCTACCGCGGTGTGCCCGAACATCCGGTTGATGGCGGTAACGGCGTCATTGATCGACGCCGCCGACGTCTGGTGCATGAGCAGGTGGTCGCAGTACTCCGGTCGCCACCCGTGCCGCTGCATGACGGCAGCGACGTAGGGCACCGAATGCTTGACCGCGACCGCGGTCTGCGTGACCGAGTCGGCGACCATGATGGCACCGCCGTGCGGGCTGTCGGTCACCTTGGCGATGCACAGCTTGCTGTACCGGCTCAATGTGGTCATGTCGATGTCTCGGAAGCCGACCCGGTTGTTGGGACCGCGCTCCAGGATCACCGCCGCACCGGCATCACCGAGAGTCAGGCAGGCAAGCCGTG
>NZ_DASPSP010000221.1:0-6271 GCF_035623875.1 Mycobacterium sp.
TCCGAGGCCGAAATAAGCGCGCTCATCTCGGCAACCTTGGGCGGCCCGCTGGATCCGCAGGCCGCCGAGCGGTTGTGGACGTTGACCCGCGGCAACCCGTTGTATCTGCGAAACATCATCGAGCAGGAGGTTGCCGATGAACGGCTCAAGTTGCAGGACGGGTATTGGCGCTGGCTCGGTGACCCGGTCCTACCGCCCAGCCTGGTCGAGCTGATCGAAGGACGGATCGGAGGCCTGCCCAGCTCGGTTAGCGACGTGATCGACGCCCTCGCCGTCGGCGAACCCATCGAACTCGGGTCGCTGACCCGGATAACCGGCCCGGCCGCGGTCGAGCAGGCCGACATGCGCGGTCTCATCGCTCTTGACCAAGTGGGCGATCGGGTCGAGGCAAGGTTGGCACACCCGCTGTACGGCGAGGTGCGGCGCAGCCGCGCAGCCCAGACCAGGCTGCGACGGCTGCGTGGCCTGGTCGCCGCCGAACTGGCCACCTTCGCCGATCATGACGACATCCGCATGGTTGTGCGCCGCGCCACGCTAATTCTCGAGTCCGACCTCGAGCCCGATCCACCCCTGCTTGTTCGGGCGGCCCGAGGCGCGGTCTGGCTGTGGGAATTTCCGCTAGCCGATCGACTCGCAGCAGCGGCAATGCTCGCAGGAGGGGCCGCGGACGCGAGGCTCATTCGCGCCTACGCCCTATCGTGTGCGGGCCGCGGCCGGGAAGCCGACGCTTTGCTCGCCGACGTCCAGGCGGACGAGTTGGCCGACGCGGCGTACGGGCGGGTGGCCTTTCTGCGGGCCACCAATCGGCTGTTCACCCTCGCCGACCCCGTAGGCGCAAAGACGCTCATCGACGATGCATCCCGCGCCGCCGGGCCGCAGGCTCGCAGCTGTATCGACGCGTTTCTGACGGTGTACTGGGCGGCAATGGGCAAGCCGCACGCGGCCATCGAGTCATCAGGCAAGTTCGTCTGGAAGGAGCTACCCGACCTCGTCGCCCAGCGAGTGACCGCCTGGGCCCTCGCCCTTGCGTTCGGAGAAGTGGGCCGCCCCGGCGAAGCCGCAGCAGCGGCAACGGCTGGTTACCCCGTCCCGATACGCTCGTTCGTCATCATCACCGACGCCCACATCGGCGCCCTGTTGTTATGTGGCCAAATCGCCGATGCCGATGCACCGGCGGAAACCATACGACAGCGCCAAATCGAATTCCGGGCATTCCAGTCCTTCCAAGTCGGCAGTGTCGCGGTCGGCAGAGTGGCGCTCGGTTCTGGCCGACTCGACGCCGCGATTTCCCTGCTGACCGAGGCCATCGAATCCGTGCAAATTTCCAGCGACTCCAACGGGTGGGGTTATCGATGCCAGATTCCGCTGACGACGGCGCTCGCGATGCGCGGCTCGACGGATGAGGCAGCGGCCTGGCTCGCGAGACTCGAAAAGCAGCGCCATCCAAGCTGGCGATACCTCGACTACGAGTACGCGATCGCCAAGGCATGGGTGGCCGCCGGCCAGGGCGCCATCAGTGAAGCCATCGTCATCTCGCTCGCCGCCGCCGAAACAGCCAGGGGCAATGGTCAATTCGCTCCCGAATTGATGTGCCTACAGACAGCCACACAGTTCGGGGAGTGTTCCTGCGGGCCGCGATTGCGGGAGCTGGAAGCGATCGTCGAAGGGCCCCGCGCCAGCGTCGCGGCCCGCTTCGCTGAAGCGTTGCATGATGGCGCTGGGGCCGAACTATCAGCGGTATCAGCGGAATTCGAGGGTATGGGCGATCTCATCGCTGCTGTCGATGCGGCGGCGTACGCGGCCATCGCCTATCGGCACCAGGACTTGCGCGGGTCGGCGCTGGGATGCTCGGCAAGGGCCGAAGCGTTGGCCGAGCAATGTGGCGGCGCCCGCACGCCAGCCCTACGTAAGGCTGTCGAACGATTGCCGCTGACCGACCGCGAACGAGAAATCGTGATGCTTATCGGGGAAGGGCTGTCCAACCGGGATATCGCGACGAGGCTGACGTTGTCGGTTCGAACCGTGGAAAGCCACATCTATAAGTCGATGGCCAAAACCGGCACGCCCAACCGCGACGAACTCGCGGCGCTGTTGCCTCGGCGCGTCAACCCAGCTGATCGGCCACCGCGGCCGAATCCAGCCACACATTCTCGCGGCTGATCAGTCCGTCGCGGAATTCGAAGACGTGCAGCATCCGAAAATGTATGCGCCATCCATTGCCCGGTAGCCCGAGGAGAGATCCTGTGACGGTGCCCGTCATGAGCTGTTCGAGCACTATCGCGTCCTCGGCAAGATACCGGCGTAGAACATCCCAGTGCTCGGTGCGGAAATTAGCGGTGAGATAGGCGTAGAAATCGCGCGCCCTGCCCTTGCTGCGCGTGGGGCTGTTGGGGAATCCGATGACGTCGTGCGCAACGTCATCGGTGTACACGGCCACCGCCCCGTCGATATCGCCCTGATTTTCGGCCCTGATGTGGCTGTCGACCAGCCCTTGCATCCGGCTGCTGTCCATCGCCGCCTCCCGGGTGGTGGCCCCGGCCTCAAGCTACAACTACTGATCCGCCTTTCCGTGGTATCACGCCGCAACGCTGCGAAACATCAGTAGTGCGCTACTGACATCGATTGATTGATTGTGATCAACGATTCCAGTACCGGATGTCACCGATGGAGGAATCACATGCTCAACGTAAAGCTCAGAGGCGAAACCCTCAATGAGGCCGCGGAGCAAGCGGCATCGCCGGCGCCGGTCCTCATCACCGAACATGAGGTTGCGCTCGGCACGGCGGTAGCTCTGCGCGCGCGCCCGACGACCCGGCGCGGGTGGGTCGAGGCGACCCACGCCCTGCTTGCGGCGCTGCACCGCACGCTTGTGCTGTCGCCGCAGGATGGCCGCCCCGCGCGTCACGCCAACCCAAGGCGGTACGCCTTCTTAGAAAGCGCCCGCCTGGCGCGCGAGATGGATCGCCTATAGAGGTCGCTGACATGTGACTCGTAGCGATAGGGATGCCAACCTGGATCAGCCAACACTGCTACATGGCCTGCGCCTGGTAGGGCAGGATCAGCAGACATGGATCAGGTTTGGGTCAACCGGGCGGTCAGCGCGGAAGCCGCCGTCACCGGGCGGCATCTGAAGCGGCTGTGGGCGTTGCCGGGCACCCAGCTCGGCGTCGTGGCCTGGCCGCCGACCCGGCGTGACCGATGGTTCGGCGGCTGGCACTACTGGTGGCAGGCGCATCTGCTGGACTGCCTGGTCGACGCCGAGCTGCGCGACCCGCAGCCGGACCGGCGCATCAAGATCCACCGGCAGATCCGCTCGCACCGGCTGCGCAACAACGGATCCTGGGTCAACAGCTACTACGACGACATGGCGTGGCTGGCGCTGGCCCTGGAACGGGCTGGCCGGGTCGCCGGCGCGGAGCGCAAACGCGCGCTGCACAAGTTGAACGACCAACTCGTCAAAGCATGGGTGCCTGAAGACGGTGGCGGCATCCCGTGGCGCAAGCAGGACCAATTCTTCAACGCGCCGGCCAATGGTCCGGCGGGGATCTTCCTGGCGCGCTACGGCGATCGGCTGCGGCGGGCCCAGCAGATGGCCAACTGGATTGACGACACGCTGATCGACCCCGACACGCACCTGGTGTTCGACGGCATCAAGGCCGGTTCGTTGGTCCGCGCGCAGTACACCTACTGCCAGGGCGTGGTGCTGGGCCTGGAGACCGAGCTGGCCGCGCGCACCCGTGACGAGCGGCACGCTCAGCGGGTGCATCGCATGGTCGCCGCCGTCGACGAGCACATGGCGCCGGCCGGGGTGCTGCGCGGCGCCGGCGGCGGCGACGGCGGGCTGTTCGCCGGGATCACCGCTCGCTACCTGGCTTTGGTCGCCACCACGTTGCCGGGGGAGTTCGCCGCGGATGCCGCGGCCCGCGAGAGCGCTCGCGAAATCGTGCTGGCGTCGGCGCAATCAGCGTGGGACAACCGGCAGTCGGTGCAAGGGCTGCCGTTGTTCGGTCCGTTCTGGGATCGCCCCGCCGAGCTGCCTACCGCCGGCGGCCCGCAGGCCGAGTTCGTCGGGGGTGCGGTCACCGAGTCGGAGATAGCCGAGCGCGATCTGTCAGTGCAACTATCCGGTTGGATGCTGATGGAGGCCGCCCATGTCGTGACCAACAACGAGAGGACCACTCATGAGTAAAGTCCACCCCGGCGCCGAGTCGGCTCTGCACGGCCTGCTGAAGGACGGCATGACGATCGCCGCGGGCGGATTCGGCCTCTGTGGCATCCCGGAGAATCTGATCCAGGCCCTGGTGGACAGCGGCGTCAAAGACCTCACCATTGTCGGAAACAACGCTGGCGTAGACGATTTCGGCATGGGCCTGCTGCTGAAGGCGCGGCAGGTGAAGAAGGTCATCGCCTCATACGTCGGCGAGAACAAGGAATTCGAGCGCCAGGTGCTGGCCGGCGAGCTGGACCTTGTCCTGACGCCTCAAGGCACGCTGGCGGAAAAGTTACGCGCCGGCGGGGCAGGCATTCCCGGCTTTTACACCCGCACGGCCTACGGAACCAACCTTGCCGAAGGCAAAGACACCAGGGTCTTCGACGGCACCGAATACGTTCTGGAAGAAGGCATTCGCGCCGATGTGGCGATCGTCAAGGCGTGGAAGGGCGACAAGGCAGGCAACCTCATCTACCGCAAGACGGCGCGCAACTTCAACCCGATGATCGCCACCTGCGGCGCGGTCACCGTGGCCGAGGTAGAAGAACTGGTCGAGGTCGGCGACCTGGATCCTGACCTGGTCCATACCCCCAGCATCTACGTGGACCGCATCATCGCGGGCCGCGATTACGAGAAGCGCATCGAGTTCCGCACCACCAGCGGCGGTGCGGCGCTGCAGAACGACAGCCCGATTCGCGAACTGATGGCCCAGCGCGCGGCCCAGGAACTGCGCGACGGCTACTACGTGAACCTGGGCATCGGCATTCCGACGTTGGTGGCCAACTTCATCCCGGACAACATCAGCGTGACGCTGCAGTCGGAGAACGGGTTGCTGGGCATCGGTTCCTATCCGACGGAAGACGGCGTCGACCCCGATCTCATCAATGCCGGCAAGCAGACCGTCACCAGCCTGCCCGGGTCAAGCTTTTTCAGCAGCGCCGACTCGTTTGCGATGATCCGCGGCGGCCACATCGACCTGTCCATCCTGGGCGGCCTCGAGGTTGCGGAGAACGGCGACCTGGCCAACTGGATGGTGCCCGGCAAGATGGTCAAAGGGCCTGGCGGCGCGATGGATTTGGTGTCGGGCGTCAAGCGGGTGATCGTCATCATGGATCACACGGCGAAAGACGGCAGCCCGAAGATCCTCAAGCAGTGCACGCTGCCCATCACCGGCAAGGCCGTGGTGGACATGATCATCACCGACCTGTGCGTCTTCGACGTCGAGCCGGAACACGGACTCACGCTTACCGAATTACACCCCGGGGTGAGCGTCGCCGACGTTCGAGCCAAGACCGGTTGCGACTTCAAGGTCGCTGTCTGAAACTGTGCGGCGACGGTTTAGGTAAACCCTTGCAGCCGAGATAAAAGCCGGCAACATCGACACGAACAAGATGCCCAGGATGATCTTTTCCAGGTTGTGGTGGACGAATTCGTTGTTGCCCAGGAAGTAACCCAACAGCGTCGCACCCCCACCCCAGAGAACGCCGCCGACGATGTCGAATCCGAGGAACACCGGATAGCGCATGTAGGACACCCCGGCCACCACCGGGGTGAACGTCCGCACGAACGGCATGAACCGGGCCATGATGATGGCCATCGGCCCGTATTTCTCGAAGAACGCGTGCGACTCCGTCACATGGTGCTGCTTGAAGAAGCGCGAATCCTCCTTCTTGAACAGCGCCGGGCCGATCCGCCGCCCGATGAAATACCCGGTCTGATCGCCGAGCACCGCGACCACCGCGACACAAATGGCCAACACCTCAATGCTGACCGGTGGGTGCGTGCTCGCGGCCAGCAAGCCGCCGGTGAACAGCAGCGATTCACCGGGGAGCAGCGGGAACAGCAGACCGGTCTCGACGAAGACGATGAGCAGGATGCCGGGTAGCACCGCGTGCCCGAACACGCCGTTGGCGCCCAACCAGTACATCGGGTCGAGCAAGTTGGGCATGGCCACTACGGCGGTACTCACGGTGTTCCAAGATACCGGCGAAATTCAACTGCTCCTTAACCGGCGCAGGTTGCGGGGCCGGCGGGGCTGTGAACGAGAATCTGTTGTTGGAT
>NZ_DASPSP010000249.1:0-3596 GCF_035623875.1 Mycobacterium sp.
CGCCGCCGAACTCTTCGGTCTGCGGCGCATAGCCACGCTTGAGATAGGCTGCGATTCCCGGCCGCTCCACGTAGTCGCCCCGCCCGACACCGCCGTCGGTCGCCGCCTTGAGCATGTAGTACAGCGCAGTTTGGCGGTCAAAATCCCTGGCCCCATAGGTGTAGAGGTTGACGATCAGCGGGACTGGGTTGTCTCCGGTCATGATCGCGGTCGACGAATTTGCCTGCGCCCAACGCGGAAGCGACCCGCTCTGCTCGGCGTCGTTGACCAGCGATTGGGCCATGTCGCTGGCTCGCTCCGGAAAGAGCAGGGCTTGCAGGGGCGCAAGGCAGCGGTAGGTATCCCAATCGGAGTAGTTGGCGTACTGGCTGTGCCCCTTGGCCACGGTGTGGATGACGTCGTCGAATCCGAGGTAGCGTCCGTCCGCATCGTTAAAAGTGTTGGGGTGCAACACAGATCGGTACAGGGCGGTGTAGAACGTTTTCACGTCGTCGCTGTTGGTGCCGGCCACCCGGATACGCGACAGCGTGGCGTTCCATTGGCGCGATGCGGCGGCGCGGACATCGTCGAAGCTCCCGCCCTCGGCCGCCAGGTTCGCTCGCGCCGCATCGACACTGACGTAGGACAGCGCGGTACGCACCTCGAGCACCGAGCCAGCCGGGAACTCCACGTATCCCCCGCTCGATGGCGAATCCGCGCTGCGGGCACCGGCGTAGACCGCAGTACCGTCCCAGGTGCCGTGGGAGCTGAACGGCTGGCTGAACTTCATCGCGAAGTACACCGTGTAGCTGTTCTTGGCGCCGCAGAATCCGCCGGTGGTCGCCGACCCGGTGATGGTGGTGTTGTCCTCGCCGATCTGGATGCTCGCCGCTGAGTTGCCCGCGAGCGACCCGCCGGGGCGCACATGGAACAGCGCGGGCCGACCGTCGGCCGGGTAGCGGAACCGGCCGACGCCGGTGCGCGTAGTGGCGGTCAGTTCCGCGGTCACCCCGGTGTCGGGGAACCGCACCGTGTAGTAGCCGGGCACACCCACCTCGGTGTCGTCGTGGGCGATGTTCTCCCAGGCGTACCAGGGCTGCGCGCCGATCGGGGTGGTGGTCGGGAGCATCGGGATGTCGCCGAACGCGGCGCAGCCCGCCGAGGCGTGGGTCAGGCTGAATCCGGTGGAGCGCTCGTTGTCGTGGTCGTAGCCGGCGTAGGTGTCGGTGGTGTCCGGCGAGTACTGCACCATCCCGAACGGCACCGCAGCGCCGGGGAAGTTGTTGATCTCCCCACCCGTCTCGCTCGTCCCGGTGCCGATGAGCGTGTCGACGTGCTCGACCGGATTCGCGACGAACACGGGTTCATCGGCGTGCGCCGCGCGCGGAACGCCGGCCAGCAATCCGCCGACCACCACCGTGGCGAGCAGCGCGGTGAGGGCCCTTGGTAACGGCATCGCTGTCTATCTTGCAGGGCCGCCGCGCCCACTGCTCGATCTCTGCTGCATCCGCGTCGTCGACACGGAAGCTAATCATCGTCATACATCAATTCTGATCCGTATGACATCCGCCGAGACACTCATGGCCGGCCAGCTCAAAGCGATTGCTGCTCTTGCGAATCCGAGTTCGCGCGATGCAGCCAGAGGAACTCTTTTGTTCCTGGAGCGAAGATGAAGGGCCTGACCAGCAGAGGGTAGGCACTCAGCGCGTCTGACAGCGGGATCCGCTCGGGTCTCTCCAGCGCATACTCGCGCCCCTTCCAGCTGAGGGCGCACTTTCCGGCGGCGAGAACGTTCTCAGACCAATCCACGTGGGGATAGGCCACGGCTAACACGAACCCGTCACCGAGCGGATATGCGCTGAGTGGCGTCATATATTCTCGACCGCTGCGCCGCCCGACGTGGTGCAGCGCCGCCAGGTTGAAGTACAGGCTTCCCAGCCGAGTGCCAGCTACCGTGCGCATCCAGCGATTCGCCGCTTTACTGGCCTGGCGGGTCTTATCGCTCACCCATCGGATCCGCATGAAAACCGAATAGCCCAGCATTACGAGGTACAACACCACCACGGCCGCGACCAACGCGATCGGTAGTGCCGGCAGTGCACCAACGAACCGGCGCTGTCTACTTCTAGCCGCGGTCAATTCGTGGCCCCCTTTCGGCGGGACCACTATTCGACCGAGGCGGCTGGAAATGGGTCGAAACCATGCGGCCACTGTGCTGCGTGTTCCTTCGACGACGTGGCCTGCGACGGCTCTGTGGCCTTTCCCTCGCTTCGGTGCAGCCACACGAAGTCATGCATTCCGGCGAGATGCAGCAGGACCCGCTCCGATTTCCGCCAGGCCCGCATCGGCTCGGGCCCGGAAATGAGCTCGGGCCGCTCCACCTGATAGGTACGGCCTTTCCAGGCCAGCGTGCCAGTCCCGGCGGCCAACAGGTTCCGGTACCAGTCCGTGTGCGGGCCATACCCCAACGGCAACAGGAAGCCGTCGCCGTAGGTGCATGTGCCCAGCGACGTCTGGTAGGTCCGACCGCTGCGGCGGCCCATGTGGGTCAACAGCCCCCAAGACGACCGCTCAGTTCCCGAGATGTGGCGGGTCATGTCGTTGTAGCGCGTTATGGCCTTCTTGAACGGGCCGATCTTGAGCATCCGGTCGCGGTTTCGCCTGAAGACCCTTGGCAACACCACCAGCCACGCCAGGATCAGTCCAACAAGACCCAGCACGACACCAGAAATGGTTCCAGTCAGCCGTTGTCGTCCAATTCGCAGATCGATGAGCATGAGTCAAGCTCACACCGCGCGCCACCTGGCACGCCAGGGACGAAAGTCATGAAGGCCGGCAGCTACGGGACGAACTACCGTCAACGGGCGTTCGTGACCGCGAATCCCCCAAGTCAAAGAAGTTACGTAGTCCGCTGCGCGGACACAAACAAGTTGTGCGGCGTGGTGTCTCGGACTTCTTTGGGTGGCGTGCGGTCGTGGCTGGCCATCAGCTCGGGGGTCGTTGTCACCGTGACGTCCCAGCCGTGGCGGGCAAACCATTCGCCGACGTCTTCGCGTTCCTCGAAGTACCACAGCTCGTCGTTGCGGGGGATCTCGCGCTGCGGGTCGACCTTGGCCATCACCGCGCGTATCCGATCCATCCGCTCGCGCCGTTTGGCACGCACGTCGGGATCCGTGAAGTCGGGCCCAAGCGCCTCCACGGCGACCCGGCTACCGGCGACGCTGAGCCGGTGAATACGTTCGAGCAGCAACTCTTGGGCCGCAGCCGGCAGATACGGCGTCAGCCCTTCGGCCGACCAGACGCTGGGTGCGCTAGCGTCAAAACCAGCCTGCTGCAACGCTTTCGGCCAGTCCTGACGCAGGTCCACCGGCACAGCGACGCGGTGGCACGCCGGCTCGGCCCCGTGCTCGGCCAACGTCGAGGCTTTGAAGTCCAACACCTTGGGCTGGTCGAGCTCGTAGACCGTCACTCCATCCGGCCAGGGCAACCGCCACGACCGCGCGTCCAAGCCCGCCGCCAGAATCACCGCCTGGCGGATTCCGCCGCGAGTGGCGTCGAGGAAGAATTCGTCGAAAAACGCTGTCCGGCAAGCCATATAGCTGACCATCGCCTGCATC
>NZ_DASPSP010000257.1:0-5190 GCF_035623875.1 Mycobacterium sp.
GCGTCGACGAGGGCTATGGCAAGGTCGCCGATGCATTCCGCGCCAACTTCGCGGCCGGTCGCGAGGTGGGTGCCGCCGTCGCCGTTTATCGCAACGGCGCCAAAGTAGTCGACTTGTGGGGCGGCTACCGCAACGGGATCACCAAGACGCCCTGGCAGCACGACACCGTCGTCAACATGTACTCGACAACCAAGGGCGTTGCGTCGCTTGCCGTCGCTGTCGCTGCCTCGCGCGGACTCATCTCTTACGACGCTAAGGTCGCGGACTATTGGCCGCAGTTCGCGCAGGCGGGCAAGGCGGAAGTAACCGTGCGGCAGTTGCTATCCCACCAAGCCGGGCTACCCGCGCTGGATGCACCGCTGCGGTTGGCAGACCTGGCCGACCTCGACACGCTGTCGGCGGTGCTCGCCGCCCAGGCCCCGGCCTGGCCGCCCGGAGCCCGGCACGGCTATCACACCCTCACGCTCGGCTGGTATGAGTCCGAACTCATCCGGCACGCCGATCCTGCCGGGCGCACACTTGGTCGCTTCTTCGCCGAAGAGGTCGCCGCCCCCCTGGGCCTAGCCCTGTACATCGGACTGCCCGACTCGGTAGACCGCGACCGGGTCGCACACTTACACGGCTGGCCGCGCGCGGAGGCGCTGTTGCATCTCAACACCTTCCCCGCGAGATTCGCACTGTCGCTGCTGAATCCCTTGAGCTTGGCCAGCAAATCCGCCAATATCCCGAAAGATGTCGACGTGATGAACGACTTCAACCGCGACGAGGTGCGCACCGTCGAGATGCCTGCGGGCAACGGGATTGGCACCGCTCGTTCGGTCGCGAAGGCCTATGGTTCCACCGCGACCGGTGGCCACGAACTCGGCTTGACGCCAGACACTCTCGACGCACTAACTCAGTTGGCCGTCGTACCCACCGGGGGAGTACGCGACAAGGTGCTGCACGTCGATACGGCTTTTTCGCTGGGCTACTGTAAACCCGTCCCGCACTTCCGGTTCGGGTCTTCCGACAAGGCGTTCGGCACACCCGGATACGGGGGTTCGTTCGGTTTCTCCGACCCCGACACCGGAGTCGGTTTCGCGTACGTGATGAACCGGTTGGGTTTTCACCTGTGGAGCGATCCGCGCGAGCTGGCGCTGCGCCAAGCCGTGTTCCGTGACGTACTGGGCGCACGGCCGCAGAAGTAGCCCGACTTTCGCGAGCGACTTCAGAGCTCGGTCGCCGAGCCTCCGGCGGCGGTGATCTTCTCCCGCGCGCTGCCGCTGAACTTGTGTGCGGTCACAGCCACCTTGACGGTCAACTTGCCGTCACCGAGGACCTTGACGAGCGAGTTCTTGCGCACCGCTCCCTTGGCCACCAGCTCGTCGACACCGACCGAACCGCCTTGCGGGAATAACCGATTGATGTCCCCGACGTTGACGATCTCGTATTCGGTGCGGAACCGGTTGCGGAAGCCCTTGAGCTTGGGCAGCCGCATGTGAATCGGCATCTGCCCACCCTCGAAGGTCACCGGCATGTTCTTACGGGCCTTGGTGCCCTTGGTGCCGCGGCCCGCGGTCTTACCCTTTGACCCCTCACCGCGACCGACGCGGGTGCGCTTGGTCTTCGATCCGGGCGCAGGCGCCAGGTCGTGCAGTTTGATCGTCATTTGGTGTTACCTCCCGCCGTGTCGGCCGGCTCCACCTCGACGAGGTGACGCGCGGCCGCGATCAGCCCGCGGGTCTGGGCGTCGTCCTCGCGGATGACCGAATGGCGAATCCGTCGAAGCCCCAAGGTGCGCAGGCTCTCTCGCTGCTTCCAGCGGGCGCCGATCGCGCTGCGCACCTGGGTGATCTTCAGCTGAGTCTGTGGTGCTGCTTTTGCTCTGCCTTTTTCTGCGGCTTTTTCTAAGGCCATGGGTTATGCCGTTCCTTCACGTGCAGCGTTGACACTGGCGGCCAGCCGCTCGCTTTCCCGCCGGGCGCGCAGCATGCCGGCTGGGGCGACATCCTCGATCGGCAGTCCACGCCGGGCGGCCACCTCCTCGGGCCGCTGCAAAAGCTTAAGCGCAGCGACCGTGGCGTGCACCACGTTGATCGCGTTGTCGCTGCCCAACGACTTGGCCAGAATGTCACGCACGCCAGCGCATTCCAGCACCGCACGGGCAGCACCACCGGCGATCACACCGGTACCGGGGCTGGCCGGACGCAGCAGTACGACGCCCGCGGCGGCCTCACCCTGC
Organism: Mycobacterium sp.; assembly: GCF_035623875.1. Taxonomy (GTDB): domain Bacteria; phylum Actinomycetota; class Actinomycetes; order Mycobacteriales; family Mycobacteriaceae; genus Mycobacterium. The sequence goes on from NZ_DASPSP010000257.1 coordinate 2,222, forward strand.
ACCGGATGGGTGATGGTGCCGCCGATCAGCGGCACCCGGAAGAAGCCCTTGCGGGCCTCCTCGACACCTTTGGCGATCGCGGCCGGGACTTCCTTGGCCTTGCCGTAGCCGACACCGACCATCCCGTTGCCGTCGCCGACAATGACCAAAGCGGTGAAGCTGAATCGCCGACCACCCTTGACCACCTTGGAAACACGGTTGATCGTGACGACCCGCTCCAGATAGTTGCTCTTGTCCGCGTCGCGGTCACGACCGCCGCGGCGGTCATCGCGGCGGCCTCGGCTCTCGCGTGTGTCACGGTCTCGGCCCTCGGCGCGAGTGTCACCGGCACCCCCAGCAGTCCCGGTCGCCTGGCCGGCTGTTCCAGCCGGTTGCTCCGCCATTATGCGGTCCTTCCAAAGTCGTTGCTTGTCATCAGAACTTCAATCCGCTCTCTCGCGCGGCGTCGGCCAGTGCAGCGATCCGCCCGCCGTAGGTATAACCGCCGCGGTCGAACACCACCGTATCGATTCCGGCGGCTTTGGCCCGCTCGGCGATCAGCTGGCCGACCCGCACACTGTGTGCCTTCTTGTCGCCGTCCACGCCCCGCACGTCGGCCTCGATCGACGAGGCCGCGGCCAGCGTGGTGCCGTTGAGGTCGTTGACCAACTGCACGTGGATGTGCCGCGACGAGCGGTGCACCACCAGCCGTGGGCGCTCCGGGGTGCCCGAGATCTTTTTGCGCAGCCGGGCGTGCCGCCGCAGCCGGGACCTCCGCCGCTCGGCGGATACGCTCTGCCCCACCGACTTTGGTGCGGCGGTATCAGCTTTTGATTGCGCCATGACTACTTACCTGTCTTTCCGACCTTGCGGCGGATCTGCTCACCCTCGTAGCGCACGCCCTTGCCCTTGTACGGGTCAGAGCGGCGCAGGCGACGGATGTTCGCCGCGATCTGGCCGACCTTCTGCTTGTCAATCCCGGAGATCGAGAACTTCGTCGGCGACTCCACCGCGAACGTGACACCATCCGGCGCCGCGATCACCACCGGATGGCTGTACCCCAGCGCGAACTCGAGGTTGGAACCCTTCAGCTGCACGCGATAGCCGACACCGAAGATCTCCATCTTGGTGGTGTAGCCCTGCGTTACACCGGTCACCAGGTTGGAGACCAGCGTGCGGGACAACCCGTGCAGGGAACGGTTGTGCCGCTCGTCGTCGGGACGGTTCACCACGATGGCGCCATCCTCGTTGCGCGCCACGGTGATCGGTTCGGCGACCGTCAAGCCCAAGGTGCCCTTGGGCCCCTTGACCGAGACGTTCTGGCCGTCGATCGTCACCTCGACCCCGGCGGGAACCGGAACAGGCTGCTTACCAATACGCGACATGGCTTTTCCTCTCAGCCCCTCACCACACGTACGCGAGGACTTCGCCGCCCACGCCCTGTCTGGCTGCCTGACGGTCGGTGAGCAGGCCCGAGGAGGTCGAGATGATCGCCACACCCAGGCCACCGAGCACCCGCGGCAGGTTGGTGGACTTGGCGTACACCCGCAACCCTGGCTTGGACACCCGTCGCAGACCGGCGATGCCGCGCTCCCGGCTGGGCCCGTACTTGAGCTGAACGACCAACGCCTTGCCGACGCGTGCGTCTTCGGTGTGGTAGTCGCTGATGTAACCCTCCCGCTTGAGGATCTCGGCGATGTTGGCCTTGAGCTTCGAATGCGGCAGCGTCACCTCATCGTGATACGCCGAGTTGGCGTTGCGCAGACGTGTCAAGAAGTCTGCGATCGGGTCCGTCATCGTCATCGTTTATGTCCCGTCACCAGCTGCTCTTCTGCACGCCGGGCAGTTCGCCCGCGTGCGCCATCTCGCGCAGGCAGATCCTGCACAGCCCGAACTTGCGGAACACCGCGCGCGGACGGCCGCACCTGCCGCAGCGGGTGTAGCCCCGTACCGCGAACTTGGGCTTGCGTGCGGCCTTGTTAACTAATGCCTTCTTAGCCATCTAGTCAGTTCTCCTTGAACGGAAAGCCGAGGGCCCGCAACAGCGCTCGCCCTTCGTCGTCGGTCGTCGCCGAGGTGACGACGTTGATGTCCATGCCGCGGACCCGGTCGATCTTGTCCACGTCGATCTCGTGGAATACCGATTGCTCGCCCAGTCCGAAGGTGTAGTTGCCGACGCCGTCGAACTGCTTGGGCGAAAGCCCGCGGAAGTCACGGATACGCGGCAGCGCGATCGATGTGAGCCGGTCGAGGAACTCCCACATCCGGTCTCCGCGCAAGGTGACCCGGACGCCGATCGGCATACCCTCGCGCAGCTTGAATTGCGCGATCGACTTGCGGGCCTTGCGGATTTCGGGCCGCTGACCGGTGATCAGCGCCAGGTCGTTGACCGCGCCGTTGATCAGCTTGGCGTCACGGGCCGCTTCGCCCACACCCATGTTGACGACGACCTTCGTCACGGTCGGGATCTGCATGACGTTGCCGTAGCCGAACTGCTTGTGCAGCGCATCCCGGATCTCGTTGCGGTAGCGCTCTTTAAGGCGCGGCTGAGCTTTCACATCGGCCTCTGATGTGGTCATTTCAGATGTCCTTGCCATTGCGCTTGGAAATGCGGACCCGCTTGCCGGTTTCCTCGTCTACCCGGTAGCCGATGCGGGCCGGCTTGCCGTCCGAGTCGACCACCATCACGTTGGAGACGTGGATCGGGGCCTCCTGGGTGACGATTCCGCCCGACCGGGCTCCGCGCTGGTTGGTCGAAACCGCCGTGTGCTTCTTGATCCGGTTGACGCCCTCGACCAGCACCCGGTTACGGTCCGGGTAAGCCTGCAAGACTTTGCCCTTGGCACCTTTATCTTTGCCAGCGATGACCAGGACGGTGTCGCCCTTGTGGACCTTCATCTACAACACCTCCGGGGCCAGCGAGATGATCTTCATGAACCGCTTCTCGCGCAGTTCGCGGCCGACCGGCCCGAAAATGCGGGTCCCGCGCG
>NZ_DASPSP010000269.1:0-10654 GCF_035623875.1 Mycobacterium sp.
CTTCGTCGATGTCGTTGCCGAATCTGCTTGCCAACGTCTCGACCACGCGATGAAAACCCGCCATCAGTGGCTTGTCGGATACGTGGGACAGATTGGAGGCCACCCAACCCGGGTGCGTGAGCTGGGTTGTGACCGGGGACCCTGCTACCCGCAACCGTCGGTCGAGTTCGAGGCCCCAGAGCATCACCGCGAGTTTCGAACGCGCGTACGCCGGATACGCCGCCCACCGGTGCGAGCGCAGGTGCATGTCATCGAGCCGCAGCGTCGCCGATCTATGGGCGTCGGATCCGACGTTGATGATCTGTGATCGCACCCGTCCGAACAGCAGGTTGGTCAGGGCGAACGGACCCAAAAAGTTTGTGCCCATTGTCATTTCAAAGCCGTCCACGGTGTCGGCTCGGTGCTGGACGACTGCCCCGGCGTTGTTGATCAAGATGTCCACGTCGTCGTCGAGCTGGTCGGGGAATGCGCGCACTGAGGACAGATCGGCGAGATCAAGTTTGGCGATCGATGTGGAGCCGCCGATCTCGGCGGCACGCTGCTTACCCAATTCTGTGTTGCGGACGGCCATGATCACGTCTGCGCCCGCGCGCGTGAGAAGGCGCGCGGTTCCAAGGCCCACCCCATTCGTCGCCCCGGTCACGATGATGCGTTTGCCGGTCAGGTTGCCGAGTCGGCTCGGCGACCACGCTGTCGTCACTGTGTTTCTCCCTCGTCAAGCCGAGACTAGCGTTGCGGAAACAGCTCCCGCACGGCGTCGGCAACGGGCGCGACGGCATCGGCGCCCCGGATCGCCAGCTGTAGCAGATAGCCGGGCAGCACGCATAGCAGCGTCTTGGCCAGCACGTCAGGAGCAAGTTCCGTACCGGTCGGCGTAATCCCGCGGGCGGTTTCGGCGAGTGCCTCACCGGCCTGATCAAACGATTTCCGTAACCGCTCAGCCAAGGCGGGATTGCGCAATGCTTCCGACCACACGATGAGCGCGATCGCGGCGAACCCGTCGTCGGCGTGGCGCGAGCTCGCGAACTCCAGCGCCGCGGCCAGCGCCGCACCGAGGTCGGCGCCATCGGCAACCGACTCCCGCACAATCGCGACGATCTGATCGAGGTTTTCCTCGGCGATCGCGACGATCATCGCGTCCTTGCTGGCGAAGTAGCGGTAGACCGCGCCAGACGACATGCCAGCCTCGCGCACCAGATCCTGCATGGACGTTTGGTGGAACCCGTCGCGAACAAAGCAGCGTCGGGCGGCGGCCAGGATGTGGGCCCGTCGCTCGTCGCGGTACTGCGCTGAGACCTTCGGCACCACCGGAGGCTATCAAAAAAGCACGAACGTTCGCTATTGACAACATCGGCTTCCGGGGTGCAGAGTCGGAATATATAAAACGCGAACGATCATTCGCGGAAAGGCGGTCCAGCATGTCCGGCTCCCCTGACTTCGGCACCTTCGGTCGCTTCACCGAGACCCCGGTCGACCGCATGCCTTCGGAAATGAAAGCCGCATACGACTTCACGCGCGAGCTGCGGGGCCTCGTCCCGGGCCCGCACAAAATCTGGCTGGCCAACCCCCGGCTGTCCCAGACCATCGTGCCCACCGGCGCGTACTACCAAACCGATTCGACGCTGACCAAGGCGGAGATCGAGATCGTCACCAACCTCACCACCGGCCGCTGGGCCACGCCGTACGCCAACTACGAGCACGAAAAGATCGGTGTCGAAAAGGGCGGCCTTGCACCCGAGACGGTCGGGGCGTTGATTGCCGGCCGCCCTGTTTCGTTCGACGATCCGCGTCAGCAGGTCGTATACGAACTCGCTTGCGCTCTCGTCGCCCCGCGCTTCGTACCGCTGGGACTGTACCGGCGCGCCAACGCGCTCCTGGGTGATGCCGGAATCGTCGACGTCACGGTCCTCATCGGCTGGTTCACCGCGGTGTCAATGACGCTGGCGGCCTTCGATGTTCCCGCTAACGCGGTAGGACTGGACCAGTGAATAGCGACGCTGTTGAAACGGAGAGGGAGGAACTCTCATGCCGATAGCCCCAATTCCCGCAGTCACTTTGACACCGGTTGCCCACTTCCCGGAAAAGTACTTCCTGGAGAACCTCGCCGTCCGCGCTGACGGCTCCGTGCTGATCACCGCGGTGCTGCAAAAGGAGCTGTGGTGCGTTCCGGGCCCCGAGCCGCACGCGGAGGTACCCCCGGTTCTGGTGCACACCTTCGAGTACATGGTCTCTGGCATCGCCGAGGTCGAACCCGACGTGTTCGTCATCTGTGTCTGCGACGCCTATGAGAGCCAGAGAGCGTATCTGGTCTGCGTTGACTTAACCGGCTGGACGCCCGGCGACCCGGTGTCGCCCGAGACCATCTACACCTTCGGCGAGCGGGCGTGCGGGCTCAACGGCAGCTGCGTGATTGCGCCTGGGGTGATGCTCGTCGCCGACAGTTTCGCCGGTTTGATCTGGCGAATCGACGTGGTGCCAAATGCCCGAAGCGCGACGGCCCGGATCTGGCTGGCTCACGACACGATGGCGATGGACCCCGATAGCGGTGTCCCGTGGCCGCCGCAGCCAGGCATCAACGGCGTGCGATTCGGCGCGCAGAGCGGATACCTGTTCTACACCTCCACCGCCCAAAAGGTTTTCGTGCGCGTCGCGGTCGACCCGAAGACGCTGGAGCCCGCGGGTGGCGTCGAGTTCGTCGCCGCCATCGACAACGGGGACGACTTCTGTGTCGATGAGAACGCCGGATTCGCCTACGTCACCCGCCATCGCGCCAATACCGTCGACCGGGTGCCGCTTGCGCCTCGGCACGGCAGCGAAGTGCGCCACATCGCCGGGGACCCGTTCGACGAACTCCTGGTCGGCCCGTCCAGCGCTGCCTGGCGCCGCCGTCCCGGTGACCACGGGCGGGTGGCCTATGTCACGACCGACGGCGGCACCACCGCCCCGCCTGACGGGATCGTGCGCAAAGCCGCACTGCTGTGTCTCGAACTGGAACCGTCCGACGCCCCGGCGTAGGCTGCGAACAGAAACGAGCTGTCGAAGAATTGCGGCTGCGGTTTCGTAAACGCTTGTAGAACTTGACATTTCATCGAGGGAATGCACAAGACCCGCGCGTGCGACGATGCAGAGCGAAGCGATGTGGAGGACTGGCGCACATGACTACTGTTAACACGACGTTGTCTCCTGCCCTGGAGCGAGCGCTGGATTTGCTCACCGATCCGCCTGCCGAACCGGATGCGAGCAAGGGGTATCTCGACCTGCTGGGCAGTTCAGCAGTCGACGACGAGGGCCCGGCCAAGAACACCGGCCCCATTCAGGCGGTATGGGCGTCGTCGATCGGTTCGATGCTGTACGACAACGCGCAGGCCATATCGCGCAGGTTCGTCTCCGCGTTGCAGCACCCGGTCGAGTGGTTGAACATCCCGCAGGGCGGGATCGCCTTGGATGTCGGCTCGGGTCCCGGTTCTATCACCGCGTCGCTGGCTCGCGCTGCGGGATCCGACGGGCTCGCGTTGGGCGTTGACATCTCAGAACCGATGCTGGCGCGCGCGGTGCGCGCTGAAGCGGGCCCGCAGGTCGGCTTCCTGCGGGCCGATGCGCAACGGCTGCCGCTGCGCGACCAGACCGTCGATGCCGTCGTCTCGATCGCCGTCCTGCAGCTGATACCAGACCCGTTCGCAGCGCTGTCCGAGATGGCCCGGGTGCTGCGACCGGGTGGCCGGTTGGCGGTGATGGTGCCCATTGTCCGGGCAGCCCCGGAGCTCTGGCGGAAGCTGCCCAACGGCGGTGCTTACGTGTTCGGCGAGGACGAAATCGGCGACTTTCTGGAGGACCACGGCTTCGTCAGCGTGCGGACCAAGACCATCGGCACTTTCCAGTGGGTGCGTGGCAAACGCGGGTGACACCGCGGCCTGCCGTCGGGCCGTCAGGGCTCATCTCGCCAGTGGGTGGTTTTCGCGCACTCCGCCGTACATGCCCCATCGGACGATCAACGGCATCACCACGTGTTCGACCGACCACGATGGGAAGCGCAGCGCATGGCCGGTGGGGAAGAAGACCTCCAGCCCGTTGGGCTGTATACCCAGTAGCGAACCCCACCTCCGCCCCGGTGCCCGGTAGGTGCGCAGCCGTCGACCTGCGAGTTCGGCGCGGATGTTACGGGCCACCAGCGCATCCCCGCGGTTGCGGGCAGAGCTGCGCAGCGGGTCGGTGGCCGCGACGTCGCCGATCGCGAATACGCCTGGATGACCGGGGACCTGCAGCTCCGGTGTCACGCGAACGAAGCCGTGCTCATCGAGCAATTGCGGCGGCAGCCAGTCGGTATTGGGGTGCACCCGCCCGATTGCCCACAGCACGGCCTCGGCCGAGGCCGGGGGTTGTCCCGTGCTCCAGTGCACCGGCTCGCTGGTGATCTGATCGCCGACAAAGCCGTTGGCGAGCGCGGCGCGGTGCCCCGGGTGAAGGCCAACGCCGAGTTCGGTCAGCCGGCTTTGGATGCGCTGCCAAATCCGCGGGTGATAGGCACCCAACGCCCGCTCTCCGGGGAAGTACAGGTCGATTCGCTTGTCCGGCCAGGTAGTTGCCATGTTGGCAGCGCTGGTGACCGCGGCTGCGCCGCCGCCCACGACGATCACAGATTGGGCCGCAGCCACGCGGTCGTGTGCAGCGCGCAGATCGGCGCCGATTTCGGCGGACGACTGCACGGTCGCCCGGCGCCAGAAGCCGTTGCTGACTCCGGTGCAGACGACCAGCGCGTCGTAGTCCTCGGTGAATGCCTCGCTGTCGTCGCGCCGACCGGAGACGGTTCGGGCGGCCAGGTCGAGTCCGGTCAGTGTGCCCTGAATGATCCGCACCCGATCCAGACGGCGGAATCTGTCGAAGGGGATCCAGTAGTCACGGGCCCAGTCGTCGGGTCGGGATAATCGCACGCCGAGTTCCTGGCCGCTGACCAGTGCAGGTTTGGCCGAGATGCCGACGACGTCGGCGTGACGGGCGAGCCGGATCGCGGTGAGGACTCCGACGTCTCCCAGTCCCGCGACGACGACGCGTTTGCGGCTCATGTCGTCGACGCATCGGAAGCTTTGGCCACAATCAGCAAACTGTAACATGTTCTAACTTTGGATTTATCCCGCACAGCCTTGGCGCTTTCCGTCATCGGGATGCGGATTCTGATGAGTTTCCTTCATTTTCGGGGTCCGTCGACCACCGGCTTCATGCTGACTGCCATGACTGATACAGCCGAAACGGCATGGACGAGGACGACGAGTGACACAGCATTCGATCCGACCGTCGCACTCAATGGACTACTCGCCGACGTGGGATTGTCGGCCGCCGACGCGGGCGGCCGCGTGACATTCTCCGGACAGGATCCGATCATCGCGGCTCGCCACCGGCTCGGCGCGGCGATCGGTATTCCGATGATGGGCAACGCAGTTGCCGCGGCCACGATGCACCGCCATCGCGGCGGTCCCGGACAGAATCTGCATCTAGATCTGCGCCAGGCGGTACACCACATCAATCCCAGCTTCGCCTGGAAGCCAACGCTGGCCGGAGAATTCCCCTCGATCGCGCTGGTAATGGACAACCCGTTCGCGCTGATTCCCTATCGCACCCGCGACGGACGAACAGTGATGGCCTCGGCGGTGTATCCGCACCAGGCGGCCAACTGGTGCCGCTTCCTCGATGTGCCACCCGACATCACGAAAGTTGCTGACAAATTTAGCAATTGGGACGCCGTTGAACTGGAAGACGCTGCCAATGCTGCCGGGCTGCCGGCCTGTATAGCCCGCACGCCCGAGGAGTGGCTGGCCCATCCACATGGGTCGTTGCTGGCCGGCCAGCCGGTCATCGGCTTGACCCGCATCGGTGACGCACCGCCGCGCGAGCTGGGCCCGTCGGATCGGCCCTTCGGCGGGGTGCGGGTATTGTCGTTCACCCATGCCATCGCCGGGCCCACCGTGGGACGTGTGCTGGCCGAGCAGGGCGCCGACGTCTTGGGTGCGGGCCGCCCGAATGATTTCGAGCACGACTGGGTGTACTTCGAAGCGAACATCGGATCACGAAGCGCCTGGCTGGATTTGACGAAAGAGACCGGAAAGGCTGACGTCGACCGGCTGCTGGGCGACGCCCACGTGGTAGTCAACAACCACCGCGAGCTCAAACTCGAGAAGCTGGGCATCGACCCCCGCGAGCTTGCCCAGACCCATCCCGGGCTGGTGCACGTCTCGGTCACGTGCTACGGCTCGACCGGGCCGTGGGCGAACCGCGGCGGCTTCGACATGAACGGCTCGGCCGCCTCCGGATTGATGGCCATCGAAGGCAGCCCCGATAATCCGCAGCTGCCGCCCACCGGGCTGATCAACGACTTCATCACCGGCTACATGGGCGCGCTCGGCGCGGCCGCCGGGCTGATCAAACAACAAACCGAAGGCGGCAGCTGGCACGTCACCGTCAACCTCACCCTCAACGCCATGTGGTACCAAACCCTGGGGCTGGTCGACCCCGCCGACGCCGGTCGCGACGACGAGCACACCATCGGTATCCCCGACGCCTATGACGCCGACACCCCGATGGGACAGGTCCACATGCTCGCCCCGCCGGTCAGCTTCAGCCACACGCCACCCCGCTGGCCCGATCCGATCCTGGTCCCGCGCGGGTCGAGCCGGCCCGAATGGTTGAGCCTCAACAGCCCCGAAACCATGTGACATCGCGCGACAATTCTGGTCATGGGCGATGGGGTAGACGAGCTGGATATCGCCTTGCTCGACGCGCTCCACCTCAATCCGCTGGCGAGTTTTGAAGAGCTGGGTGCGGTGCTGGACGTTTCGCCGGTCACTGCGGCACGCCGGTGGCGCCGCCTGGTATCCACCGGCCGGGCATGGGTGTCGTCCGCGCCCGGCCCGGAGCTGCCGCTCAAGGCGGCACTGTTCGAAGCTGAGTGCCAACCGGGCGCCGCGCCGACAGTGGCCAACGAGTTCGCCGCGATACCACAGGTTTTCAGCGTCAACATTACGACGGGCCAAGACAGCCTCTACGCGTTTGTGGTTGCCGCCGATCAACCGTTGCTGGCTAAGTTAATCGTTGACAAGCTGCCGGCCATCGCTGGACTGAATCGGGTCCAATCGGCGCTGATGACCCAGTTGTTCAGCGGCACCCGCTGGAGGCTGGGCGGTCTCAGCCCTGATCAAGTTCGGGCGGTAACTCCCGAGCCCGCCAAAAGAACTCCGGCGCATGAATTTGACGAGTTCGATCGCGAGCTGTTCTTGGCGCTGCAACGCGACGGTCGGCTCAGTTTCCGCGACCTCGCTGCGGCGGTCGGGCGGCCGGAGCCCACGGTGCGGCGGCGCATGGGCCTGTTGACGCACGCCGGAATGCTGGCGTTCCGCACGGATTTCGCACGGGTACAAGCGGGTTGGCTGACCGCAGTCGCGCTCAAGCTCAGCGTGAACGGGTCAGCCGTGGCGGCAGTGGGCCGCACCCTGGTCCGATATCCCGAGACCCGGTTCTGTGTGGCGGTAACCGGCGGCGGAGCGGCCAACATCTTCGTCACCATGCAGTTGCACGATGTGTCCGACCTCGAACCGGTGATCCACCGACTGTCAGCCGAATACCCCGGCGTCGCGGTGCTCGACACCCGCGTAGTGCTGCGCTCGGTCAAGTCCTGGGGGCGGCTGCTGGGGCTCGACGGCCGCGCACAGGACGTCGTCCCCGTGGACCTCTGGGCGCCGGTCTAAGGATTCGAGTGCTGTCCCGCGCTTTGGCGGGCAAGCCGTTCGTCGTGGATCCTGACCAGTTCACGGAATCCCAGCCGGTGATAATGCGGTACCGGCTGAATTCCCTATTGGTCCTGGGCGGTAGCTACACCGCCAGCAGCCAGGTGCTGAAACTGCGGGCAGTCAATCAGCCGTAACCGTCGGATCTTAGCCGCGAGCGAAGTACAATCCGCCGTGTGACGACCCCGTCGAACCCCTGGGGGAACGAACGTGGGCAACTATCGCATCGGTTTCAGCTGCGAAATCAGGTTCTCGGCCGCAGACAGGCGCGACGACTGAGTCGGCGCTTCGCGCGGGTCGGCGTCAACACCTCGCCGGAGCGGCTTCGGCAGATGCTGGCAGGTGTGCCCATTGCAGCCGCCGAGATGGCCGACGTCAACTTCGCACTGATAGCGATCCAGCTGAAGCATGAAGAGCTGGTCACGAAGTTCACGCGCTTGAAACGTCGCGGCGCGCGGTCGCTCATCTTTGTGGGCTTGGTTCTCGTCACGCTGAACTTTCTATTCTGCATGGCCTACGCCCTGTTCAGCTTGACCCTTGAGGGCGTGCCGTTGTGAATCGCAGGGTCTGATCGAGCGCTGCGAACTGTCGATTCTCCCGCGGTTCAGTCGTCATGTTGTCGACGGCCCCACCCGGGTCAACGGCGACGATCGCCCTGCTGCGGGCCCATGAAGGGCTTCCCGCCGGCGTCGAGACGGGCATCCGCCTGACCAGCCCGGACGCCGCCACGGCCCATCAGCGGTTGCATGACCGTGGTGTCGACGTCGGCGAGTTACTGCGCTGGGACGGAGTTCCGCCGATGTTCGCCTTTCATGACCCCGACGGCAACGGGCTCGAGATCATCCAGCAAGCGTGGCGTCGGGGAAGGTCGCGGCGCCGAGCTGCAGAATTTCCCCGCGATCCGCGGCCAAGATGAACCCTGACTGAATCGCCGAGTCGAGCGACGCAGTGAAGCGTTCCAGATAGTCGGCTGCACCGCCGGGATAGAGCCGGCGCACGGTGGCGGTATCGAATAGTTCGCCGGAGCCGAAGATCGACGACATCGTGGTCTCCTCACTGCCGACACCGGATGTCCGGGCAATCGGCACGTCCGCCCACGGCGTCCTGACGCCGCCCCGCGCGAGCCCGTTTGCATCGAGAATGGGCTGAGGTGGTTCGGCATCGGTGAGTTCGATAGGTACGGCACTGGGCGCTGGCCGGCCGGTGCGCACCCAATGGCGGAGCTGCGATAGCGCGGCTTGCAGAACGTAGTGGTGCTGCGGTCCGAAATTGATGCAGTGATCCAGTTGCTGGCCCATCAACCTGTCTGTCGGCGCGTAGGCCGCGACGATATCAGTCAGCGGCGCAGAGCCGGTGTCGATCGGCGCCACCTGAATCGTGTAGTTGTCGGCGTGCGCGGTGCCGGCGATCTCCCAAACCCGAAGCCGTTGGCTATCAGGCTGTCTCGCACTGTGATAGCCCCGCCGCGGACCGCCGAAGAGATCTGTTTCGGTGATGATGGTAAGGAGCGGGACACGGAGGTCTGGGCGAAATGTCACCGCCTGGGATGTGTTGCTGTCCAGCACGTCGAATATCGACTGACCGTCCACTGGCGCGGCCGGCCCGAATCGCGAATGCACCAAGAAGCCATCGTAGACCTGGGCTAACGGGTCGATAGCGTTGATATACGTCGTCAGGAACAGAGCCGATTGCGACTCGCCCAGGGCGACGACGTGTTCGGCGTGCAGCTCACGCAGAACGCCGTTGCGCCGCCCGTCTTTGACGACTCGGCCGGCCTGGGAAAAGATATCGTAGGCAAACGCGTCGCCGGGATGGCACAGGGCCGCATACCGTTTCGGATCCTGGCTTTTCAGCGACATGTCCACGCCCATCAAGTTCGTGCCGCCTTCGACGCCGACGCGCTGGGCCGACACCCCGACGTAGGCGTAGCCGGCGCGAACCATCTCGCGATGCGCCATCATCCAAACCGCCGCAGCATCGATGCCGCCGCTCACATTGAGCCACTCAACGAGCACTGTCCCGTTGAACCGGGCCCGATCCGCCGGCGTCAGCACCACCATCCGGGTGGTGAAGTCAGCGGAGTCTGTGGCTGTCACGCACCACCGGCCGTCGGGGCCGAGTTCGGCTGCGGAACTGTAGGACGAGGCCGGTCCGGAGATGAAGAACTCCTCGGCGACATAACCCAAGCTGGCTATGTCGAAGGCGCCCAACAGGAGTGCGGGTTTACCCGACATCGGCGTGACAGTTATCGGCACGCGGGCATCATAGCTGTGGCACAGTCGGTTCTAGCGTGATTGTCATCATCGGCGCCGGAATATGTGGGCTCGCGACCGCCTGTGAGCTGTCGCGCCGCGGCGCGCAGGCGGTCGTGATCGAGCGCGGTGAGCCGTTCGCCGAGCAGTCCGCCGGGCTGGCACGGATCTTTCGCATCGCTCACCGGCGCCCGGAGTTATGCCGACTTGCGATGCGGGCCCGCGACGGCTGGCAGTGCTGGGAGGCCGAATTCGGCGTGGGTCGGCTGCTTGGCTCGGAGGGCTTTATCGCCGCCGCCGCAGTGCAGGATATTGCCGCGGCAATGACGGCCGCCGGTGCGGTGTTCTCCCGGCTTGATCAGCCCGCGATCACAGCGCGGATTCCCTTTCTGGCTGCGCCATGGCAGAGCGGACTTTTCGATCCGCTGGGCGGCAGCCTGCGCATCCGCCGCGCGCTGACCGCTTTGGCGCGGCGGGTGGATATCCGGCGCGGCACGGCCGTGTCGGTGGACGACGAGGGCACGACGACCCTGACCGACGGCACCGCCATACGAAGCGATCGCGTGCTCATCTGTGCGGGAGTCCAGACACCGGCATTGTTCGGCCCACTCGACGTCGAATTCGCTCCGC
>NZ_DASPSP010000278.1:0-3670 GCF_035623875.1 Mycobacterium sp.
TGTATCCAATATTTCGGCCAAGGCGGCAGCGGCCTGAGCTCGTAGACGATGATCGCCTGCTCGCCGTTGTAAACGCCGATGGGCGCCTCGGTGCTGCTGAAGAACGGTCGCGCCGACGCTGGCTTATCGTGCTGTTCGTCCGCCACCTCACCCACCGTGACCTTCCGGCCTCCGGTCTACCACGGTGTGGAGCACTCTGTTGCGAAGGGTGGCGGCGAGCCGCAGCACAGCCCTAGTCACGGCCGCGTTGATCGCAGCACATGGCCGGGCCGCAACCTTTGTGCGCTTGTTTCTCCTGGTCAGGTCACTGGAGCAGGGCGGTACAGTGGATCCCAATTTGACGTCCTTCAGGCGGCGGGTTGCTGTACTGGCGGAAGTGATCGCAGCTGGTGTCGTGCTGGTCCAGTGCACCGCCGCGCTGCCACCCCTTGCGGCCACACCATCACCGTCGGTCGTCGCGTCGTCATTGGCCCTTAGTCGTCGGGCATTCCGGCGTGGCGGCGCAAGAAAGACATCTCGGCCCTTAGCACGTTCTCGTGATCAAGTCCGCCTGCGTAGACGTCGTAATGTCCACCGCGACTTCGGTAGAGCTCTCCGAGCGGTGCCCGGTTAGCCACCGCCAATGCCGGTCCGGTGGGAGCCATGGTGTCGTGTTCGGCGACGACCATCAGTAACGGGCATCGAGCCTTCCGGGCGCGTCGCACTGGCCGGTGGACCGTCACATCGAGCAGCGACCGGGCGGTGATTTCATTGGGCCAGGACCCGTCGACGGGGTGCAGTCGGGCGTAGCCCAGCATTGCGTCGTCGGTGGCAATCACCCCGAGTTGCCCGGGTGGCACGCTAATGGGTAGGTAGCGCGGCCCTCGGCCAAGCGCTGATCCGGCCAGATCGGCGATAGCGTGAGCGGTCAGCTGCAGCCTGCGTCTCGGTGGGATATTGGCCAGCCCCGCTAACCCGTCTACCAGTGGGCACTGCGCGATCGCACCGGCCAGGCCGGGTTCGCTGGCGGTCAGCTCAACAATGTGCATGCCAGCAAATGAGGTGCCCCACACGAAGATTCGTGCAGCATCGAACTCATCCTGCGCCCGCGACCAGTCCAGTGCGGTGCGGTAGTCCTCGAGCTGGCGACGGATCGACAGGAACTCTCGCGGCTGGCCCGTGGAATCGCCCCAGTGCCGGTAGTCAAACACGACCGCCGCGAATCCAGCGCAGGCGAACCGTTCGGCGAACGGCGCCAGGCCAGCGGCCTTGATACCGCCGATGCCGTGCGCCATCACCACCACCGGCAGCGGAGCGGGCCGCTCGGGCAGATAGGCCCAGGCGTCAAGCTGTTCGCCCGCGCCGGCCGGGATCCGTACCTGGCGGCGCTGCACGGCACAGCTGGTCATCGGGTCACCCCGTCGGTTGTGATGATCTCTGCACCGGCGTCTCGGGCCAAGCCGGTGCCGAACAACGCGCCAGGGGTGAACGCGCCGGCCTTTGCCGCCCCGTTGCTGATCCGTGCGGCGGTGTGCGCGGCGACTTTGGCGGTGAAATCGTAGCCCTCGCCGGTGCGCAGCCAGGCCTCGCGCTGGGTTCCATCGGGCCACTCCAGTCGGGCGTAGGCCCAGGACACCTCGCCGGACTTCACCGGTGGACTGAGCTGCATTCGGCTGACGAACCGCTGCAGCCCGGCCCGGATCGGCCGCGCCGCCAGCAGTGCCGACACCGCCGGCAGCAGTGCCCGCGCCATTCGTCCGCTCGGCACCTCGCCGGAGTAGGCCAGCACATCGCCCGCGCCCGCGGCTCGGTGTGCTGCCTCCAATTCGCCGGTCGGCACCGCGAGCGCGTCGCGTGCGGGCAAGTCGGGCAACGGGATCCGTGCGTGGTCGGCACCGAGCCGGGTACGCACGAGGTGCCCGTCCCGGTAGCGCCGCCCGCCATGGGCGACGGCATCGATCACGCTGGCCAGCACGGCCGATCCCATCTCGTCGACGGCGGGCAGCGCAGCGACCCTGGCGGATTCCGCCGCGGGCCGATCGCCGCGCAGGCCGATGACCAGCGTCTCGGTGGCCAGCACCCCGAACCCCGCTCCGGTAACCAACGTGACTGCTTGGCGTCGCGCCGCGGCATCCAGATCCAACAGCTCCCGCACCGGCTCCAGCTCATTCGCCAGATCCACGTAGTGACTTCCGACGGCCATGCTCGCGCGGGCCAGGGGCATGCTGGTCTGGCTAAACGGGCCGATGGTGTTCACGACCACTGCTGGCTTTTCGGCGCCGATCAGCGTGATCAACTCGGTGAGCCCGGGGGCCATCTGGGTGCGCACCGTCCCGCCCAGCGATTCGGCGACGGTGGTCAGCCTACGGTGATCACGTCCGACCAGCACCACGTCGGCCCCGCCGGCGGCGACCAGTTCACGAGCGATGGTGCGACCGCCCTGACCGGTCGCACCGAGGATCCAAATTGTTCGCATTTACTTACGATACACTGTGCATCGTTAATCGGTCAACCGTTATCGTGCTGGGGTTCATATGTCGGTCCTTCGAGGTCGCCCGCGCGACACCGCCTTGGACACCGCAATCGCGAATGCGACTGAGGCGGTGCTACTTTCGCATGGTTACGCGGCTGTCAACATTGATCGAGTCGCCAAGCTTGCCGGAACCACTCGCGCGGCGATCTACCGCCGGGCAAAGACGCGAGGCGAGCTCATCGTCGGGCTACTGGTGAGCCGCTTCGGGGTCGATCCGGCCCCCGACAGCGGCAGCCTGCGGGAGGATCTGCGGCTCATCCAGCAGCTTCAGCGCAACTTCTTCAACGACCCGGTCATTCAGGCCGCACTGGCCGGCGTGCTCAGCGATGCCCACGCCGACGACGACCTGGGCGCTGTGTTCTACGAGCGCTTCATGGCGCCGCGTCGCGGCTCGGTGGCCGCAATGCTGGCCCGGGCAGCCGACCGCGGTGAGATTCCGCTACCGGCCCAGCCGAGCGTCGTCTCCGACCTTTTGACCGGTCCATTGCTGCTTCGCGCCGTGATGCCACCCATCGGGCCGATCGACGACATACTGCTCGACGCCACCGTCGAGGCCGCCCTGAACGCATGCGACCCGGCGCATCGGACCCGACCCGACCACAAAAGCGCTTCTCGGCGCCGATGATGGTGGTGTCCCAGCAGTGGTATTAAAAGCGGCCTGACGTAGGCTCCGCTAACTTGCGAGCGCGCTTTTATGCGATAGCTGCGGAATCTGTTGACACCACGCCGGTTTCGGCGACCGAGCGATTGGTTACGCCACGCTAGTCGGTGGCTGGTTCGCCGTGGGGCCAACGCTGCGTCACGTTCTTGGTGCGCGTGAAGAAGCGGATGCTGTCCTTGCCATATTGGTTCAGATCGCCGAAAGCCGAGTTCTTCCAGCCGCCGTGGCTGTAGTAGCCGACGGGAGTCGGCAGGGGAAAATTAACGCCCACCATGCCTGCCTCGACCTCGGCGACAAAGCGCTGCGCCGCATCTCCGCTGCGCGTAAAGACGGTCACCGCATTGCCCTGGTGATGGAGGTTCGGGTAGCTCAGCGCCTCCTCGAAGGTCTTCGCACGAACAATCTGCAGCGTCGGGCCGAAGATCTCGTCCTGATAGCTCTTCATTGATCGTGTGACATGATCGATTAGGGATGGCCACAGGAAGAATCCTTCTTCG
>NZ_DASPSP010000291.1:0-8852 GCF_035623875.1 Mycobacterium sp.
TCGGATCAGGATGGACGCCGCGAATACCGCCGCCCACAACAGCGATGTCCAGATGCCCAGCAGAAAATAGCCCTTGGACTCCCCCAGCATGTAGGCGATCAGCGCGCAGACCACGACGCCGATGAGTCCCGACACCGCGGGCTGCGCGGACTCGCGCCGGATCAGCCGCCACAGCAGGATGAGCGCCGCAATGCCGAGGGCGGCGCCGACCGCCGCCGACAAGCCCAGCAGCCGCGACGTGCCGACGAAGACCAGCACCGGCAGCGAGGAATAGATCATCCCCGAAACGCCACCCAGCTGTGCCATCACCCGCTCGGCTGGGGTGCGGTCTGCAGTCACAGACCGTGCTTCGTTCTCGGCGGCCGGAGTCATATCACTGGCCTCTTCTGTCGCACTGTTCACGAGGTGATTCACCGTTGAATTTCGTAGTGCGGGTTGTAAATCGCCTTGCTGCCGTTCTCCAGCTTCCCGAGCCGGCCCCGCACCCGTAGCGTACGGCCCGAGTCGATTCCGGGAATCCGCCGTTGCCCCAACCACACCAGTGTCACGGTGTCGGTGCCGTCGAAGAACTCGGCGCGCACCCCGTCAGCGCAACCTCTGGCGTTGGTTTCCACACAGCGCAGCGTTCCGACCATCGTGACCTCCTGGCCTCGCTCACAGTCGATGGCACGCTGCGCACCGGTATTGACCGCTTCGTCGGACAACTTCTCGGCGTCGCGCTGCTCGGGGTCCTCCGTTAACCGACGAGTCAACCGGCGCAGATAACTTCCCGCCGCCATGGCCTCTCCTGACCGTCCTGTAAGTGCACCGAAGCCGATCCTCTCACGCCAACGGAAACCGTAGACCGGTTAGTTCCCGAGCGCCGCGAGGTCCCGCAGTCCCTTTTGCGACGACCCACAACCGTCCGGGCAGTATCTAGGGGGTGGCTATCGACCTGAGCGGGGTGATGGCCGTCCTGCTGCCGGGAACAGGGTCCGACGATGACTACATCACCCGAGCATTCTCAGCGCCGCTACGCGATGCCGGCGCGCAGGTCCTAGCGCCGCCGCCGCAGCCAAAGCACTTGATCGACGGCTACCTGTCCGCCTTGGACGACGCCGCAAGCCGACGTCCGATCGCCGTCGGCGGTGTTTCGATCGGTGCCGCGGTAGCCGCTGCCTGGGCGCTAGAGCATCCCGACCTCGCGGTGGCCGTGTTGGCCGCGCTGCCAGCTTGGACCGGTCCGCCCGGCGACGCTCCGG
Organism: Mycobacterium sp.; assembly: GCF_035623875.1. Classification (GTDB taxonomy): domain Bacteria; phylum Actinomycetota; class Actinomycetes; order Mycobacteriales; family Mycobacteriaceae; genus Mycobacterium. The sequence continues at coordinate 1,242 of NZ_DASPSP010000291.1, forward strand.
CCGCCAACGCGGCCCGGCACTCCGCGCAACAACTGCGCCATGACGGTCTGGCCGCAACGACGACACAGATGCGGGCGTCCAGCCCGCCGTGGTTGGCCGACGAGCTGACCCGGTCATGGCGGAGCCAGTGGCCGCATCTCCCCGACGCCATGGAAGAAGCGGCGACCTATGTTGCCCCAACCCGCGCGCAGCTGCAGCAGCTGGCGGTGCCAATCGGCATTGCCGCGGCGACAGACGACCCGATCCACCCCCTCGAAATCGGACTGGAATGGGCGGCGGCCGCGCCGCATGCGGCGTTGCGCACGGTGACGCTCGATCAGATCGGCGCCGATCCCGCGGCACTCGGCACCGCCTGTTTGGCAGCGCTGGAAGCCGTTTAACCGCCGGTGGTGCTGCGCAACTGCTGCATCGCCGATCCGGAGGCACTGCGGCGCGCGGTCGGCGGTGGCGGGCCCGTCGAACCCTCTTCCCCCGCCGCGCCCTGCGCGGCCGCCGCCTCGCGCAGCTGCGACGCCATCGGCTCGGGCAGCTGCACCGGCAACGGCGTCCGAACCGGTAGCGGAGTATCGCCACGGCGAACGACAGTGTCCACCAACGCTTCTCGAGCTTCATCCGTCAACGCATCGATGCCCTCGGCCGAGCTGTTCACGACGCAACGGATCATCCAGCGGTAGCCGTCGATCCCAATGAACCGCACCACGCCGGTCGCAGTGCCAATCACCTCCCGGCCCCAGCGACCATCCTGAATGCTCACCGCGGCCCCGTCCTTACGCAGCGAGTCGGCCAGCTCACTGGCGACCTCGCGCCACAAACCGCCGGTCTTGGGCGCCGCGTAGGCGGCGACGGTGAAGCGACCGTTGGGTGTCACCACCCATACCGCGCTTGGGATGCCGGTTTCGGTCAGCTCGACTTGCAGCTGGGCCGACGCCGGCATCGGCAGCAACACGGAACCGAGATCGAGGCGGCCAGCCTCGGCGGCCGTGGGGTCGTCGAAATCCTCGATGTCAAACGGGCCCTGCACGTCATCAGCGAACGCGTTCTCGACCCGCTCCTCCGGTTCCGGCGGCGCGGTCGATGCTTCGGGGACATCCGTGAGTTCCGACTCGTCGGCTGGCTCGTCTTTGGGTTTGCGTCTACCGAAAGCCATTACCAACGCCGCCCCTCTTCATCACTTCACTCTGCATCGTCGCGGGCGCGGTCATGGCGCCGCTCCTCCTCATCGCTTCGCTCTGCATCGTCGTCGGCGCAGTCACAAACTCGCATGCCCGCCGGAGGAGCCGTGGCCACCGTCGCCTCGGGAAGTATCGGCCAGCCGTGCCTCTTCGAACGACGACACCTCGATAAGTTCGACCAACTCGACGCGCTGTACCAACAATTGGGCGATACGGTCGCCGCGATGCACGACGATCGGCGTCGCGGGGTCGAGGTTGATCAGCGATACCTTGATCTCACCGCGATAGCCGGCATCGATGGTGCCCGGGCTGTTGACGATCGAAAGCCCATTCCGCGCAGCTAATCCGGATCGCGGGTGCACCAGCCCGACCATTCCGAACGGAATGGCAACCGCGATCCCGGTCCGTACCAGCGCACGATGTCCGGGCGCGAGCTCAACGTCTTCGGCGCTGTACAGATCGACGCCGGCATCACCGTCGTGGGCTCGGGTGGGCAGCGGAAGCCCGGGGTCGAGACGGACAACCGCCAGACTGGTCGACACGGGGCCACAGATTACCCTTGACCGAGTGTCAGGTACGCGAGTCGCGCCGCAAAGTGTGCGGTATCGCGAGCGTTTGTGGGTGCCATGGTGGTGGTGGCTACTGGGTTTCGCGCTGGCGGCGCTCATCGCTCTGGAAGTCAACCAGGGCGTGCCGAGCATTCCGCGCTGGCTGCCATTCATGCTGTTGTTCGTGGTGGCGGCCGGGGCACTGCTCTGGCTGGGCCGAATCGAGATCCGGGTCATCGCCGGTGACGGCGGAGTCGAATTGTGGGCCGGCGAGGCACACCTGCCGGTCACCGTGATCGCCCGATCCGCAAACATCCCTCGGTCGGCCAAATCTGCGGCGCTGGGACGTCAACTCGACCCTGCCGCCTACGTGCTGCACCGCGGCTGGGTGGGACCGATGGTGCTGGTGGTTCTGAACGACGTCGACGATCCGACGCCGTACTGGTTGGTGAGCTGCCGTCACCCGGAGCGGGTGCTGTCGGCATTGCGCAGCTGACCGATCAGGCCACGCAGTCGGTGCAGATCATCACGCCGTTTTTCTCGCTGGCCAGCCGACTGCGGTGTTGCACCAGAAAGCAGCTCGAACAAGTGAACTCGTCGGCCTGCTTGGGAATCACCCGGACTGACAGCTCTTCGCCGGACAGGTCGGCACCAGGCAGCTCGAAAGACTCGGCGGATTCTGACTCGTCGACGTCAACCACCGCCGACGCCGCTTCGTTCCGCCGTGCCTTGAGTTCCTCTAGGGAATCCTCGGAAACGTCATCGGTCTCGGTACGCCGTGGGGCGTCATAATCGGTAGCCATCATCGTGTCCCCTCGTAACCTCAAGCAAAGCTTTGTACCAGCCTCGAACGCATCCACCAAACGATTCGTGCCCTTATACCCCGGTGTTCAAGTGTGATTTACGTCACACTCGGGATTTGACCCCGCTACCTCGCCCTAAACATCGCGTTTAGAGTGCGTACGTGGTCGCGCAAATCACTGAGGGCACTGCTTTCGACAGGCACGGTCGACCCTTTCGCCGCCGCAATGCCCGGCCCGCGATCGCCCTGCTGGTCGTGCTGCTGGTGGCGAGCGCGGTGGTCTGGACAATCGCCCTGAGCCGCCCGCCCCAGGTCCATGAGGCCGCAGCGTGCAACCCGCCGACGCAGCAGACCGATCCAGGACAGCCGCACCTGGGCACACCGGTGTCGCGCAGCACGATGATCAACGTCGCACCGGCCAAACTCGCCGATGCCAAAATCCGCGTCCTGAACGCCAGCGGGCGGGGCGGTCAGGCCGCCGCTATCGCCGGTGCACTGAAAGACCTCGGTTTCGCGCAGCCGACCGCCGCCAACGATCCGATCTATGCCCACGCCAGGCTCAACTGTCAGGGCCAGGTCCGCTTCGGCGATGCCGGTCAGGCCGGGGCGGCGACGGTGTGGCTGGTGGCCCCGTGCACCGAGCTGTACCACGATGACCGCACCGACGATTCCGTTGACCTGGTTCTCGGCACCGAGTTCAGCGCGCTGGCACATAGCGACGACATCGACGCCGTGCTCGCCGGCCTACGTCCGGGCGCTGAGCCCGCCGATTCCGCGCTGCTGGCGAAGATCCACGCGGGCACGTGCTGACCGCCGAGCCGCTGGAAAGATCACCCCGGAATCGGAGCCAGGCCGTCGAATCGCTCCAGGGCCGTGAGTAACTCATCGGCGATCCCCGGCGCCGCGGCGACCACCAGCGCGGCGGAACTGTCTGGGTTCCCCGGCTCAGGCAAAACCACTCGGGCGCCCGCCTCGGCGGCGATCAGCGCCCCCGCCGCATGGTCCCAGACATGCAGGCCGTGCTCGTAGTAGGCGTCCAGCCGGCCTGCCGCGACCATGCATAAATCCATTGCGGCAGAACCGATTCGGCGCACATCGCGGACCACCGGCAAGATCTTCGACACCAGCGCCGCCTGGACGGTGCGGCGTCGCCTGGAATACGCAAAGCCGGTGCCCACCAACGCCATCGACAATTCGTCGACGGCAGTGCACTGCAGCGGATGGGTGCCCTGCTCGTCGATAAGGTGTGCACCCAGTCCCGCCGCGGCCGAGTACACCCGCGCGCCCATCACGTCGGCGACTGCGCCGGCCACCGAAACTCCGTCAACCTGGGCTGCCACCGACACCGCATAGGCCGGGATCCCGTAAACAAAATTGACCGTGCCATCGATCGGATCCAGCACCCAGGTGACAGTGCCGGCAGCGCGGGCCGTCGGATCGGCGGGTCCGCCGATTTCTTCGCCCAGCACCGGGTCGCCGGATCTCAGTTGCGCCAACCGATCACGCAGTAGCCGTTCGGTCTCGGTGTCGACGACGGTCACCGGGTCGGTGGGGGTCGTCTTCGTTCGCACCGCAGCGCTGCCCTCGGCGCGCGCGTCGGGACCGAACACCTCGCTGCGACGGCGCCGGACGAACGCGGCCGCTTCCCCGGTCAACGTTTCGGCCACCGAACGCAGGTGTGCCGGATGGTTCTCAGCTGTGCTCACCGGTCCATCGCATCACAGGTGCCGTCGTACTACCCCGCTGGCGGTTGGGCAGCGACCGCGAAACCGGGCAGCCAACTGCTCATCCACGCATTAGGGTCGGGTTGTCCGACTCCTCACCCGGGCCGTCACGGCGCGCATCGTCGTCGCACTAGGGTGTGGGCGGACACCCAAGTCTCGCCGAGGAGATTCGATGACCGCTGACGACTCGACTACCGCCTCGCCCGGGACCGACGCGACCGGCACACCGCCCCGCCGGGGATTCGGTGTCGATGTCGGTGGCAGCGGCGTCAAGGGCGGAATCGTCGACCTGGATACCGGGCAACTCATCGGCGACCGGTTCAAGTTGCCGACACCCCAGCCGGCCATGCCGTCCGCCGTCGCGAAGACGATCGCGGCCGTTGTCAACGAGTTCAACTGGTCTGGCCCGCTCGGCGTGACTTATCCGGGTGTCGTCACCCACGGCATTGTCCGGACCGCAGCCAACGTCGACAAATCCTGGATCGGGACCGACGCTCGCGACGTCATCAGCGCGGAATTGGACGGCCAGCAGATCGTCGTTCTCAACGACGCCGACGCAGCAGGACTGGCAGAACAGCGCTACGGGGCGGGCAAAGACACCACCGGTGTCGTGGTCCTGCTCACATTCGGGACCGGAATCGGGTCGGCGGTCATCCACAACGGGATTTTGCTGCCCAACACCGAGTTCGGGCACCTCGAGGTCGGCGGCAAGGAGGCCGAACACCGCGCCGCCTCATCGGTCAGGGACAACCAGGGCTTGAGCTACGAAAAGTGGGCGAAGCAGGTGACGAAGGTGCTGGTCGCTATCGAGAACGCAATGTGGCCGGAGCTGTTCATCGCCGGCGGCGGGATCAGCCGCAAAGCCGACAAATGGGTGCCTTTCCTGGAAAACCGCACCCCGGTGGTTGCCGCCGCCCTGCAGAACACCGCGGGAATCGTCGGCGCGGCGATGGCGGCGACCAGCGACGTGACGCACTGAATTTATGCGCTGTGGCCGGGGTATTGCAGCGCTGTCGTTACAATGGTCTCCGCCAGCCGCCTGACCGAGAGCGGCGAATATCCACCCTGATAATCGACGCCGACATCCGACATAGCCGACATTTTCCGGTTGAGCATGCCTAGAGCACCGGAAGTGAGTCCTACCGAAGGGGTTTACGTGGCAGCGACCAAAGCACGATCGGCAACCGAGGAGCCGGTGAAGCGTACCGCCGCCAAGTCCCCCGCCACCGCCGGGGCGAAAGGATCGGCGGCCAAGTCCGCCAACGGCTCCACCACCAGACGACGGGCCGCCAAGACGCCAGCCAAGGCACCGGCGAAGACAACCACGCGGGCCGCTAAAGCGCCAGCGAAGTCCGCCAGGGCCGGCACCGACACCAGAGCCAAGGCGCGCACTTCGACGAAGAGCGCTGCCGTCAAGTCCGAGCCTCGCCGCGGTCGCGCGAAGAAAGTGACGTCGTCTGAGGATGCCCCCAAAGACGTCGACGTCGTGGCGGATGAGCTCGATGTCGCAGAGGAAATCGACGAGCTCGACGGTGAGCCGGACATCGAAGGCGAGGCCGTCGAGGAGATCGACCTTGAAGCCGAAGATATGAACCTCGACGACCTCGAGGATGAGCCGTCTGGCGGTGACGACGCGCACGACGACACCGGGGTCGACGAGGCCGCTACCGAAGAAGAGGCGAAAGCCAGCTCCAAGAAAGTCGCCGACGCGGAATCAGCCGACGAAGAAGAAATCGTCGAACCGAGCGAAAAAGACAAAGCCTCAGGCGATTTCGTCTGGGACGAAGACGAGTCTGAGGCGTTGCGCCAAGCACGTAAGGACGCCGAGCTCACCGCATCGGCTGACTCAGTTCGGGCTTACCTCAAGCAGATCGGCAAGGTGGCACTGCTCAACGCCGAAGAAGAGGTTGAGCTGGCGAAACGGATCGAGGCCGGCCTGTACGCCACGCAACTGATGGTCGAGCTGAGCGATCGCGGCGAGAAGTTGCCCGCCGCCCAGCGTCGTGACATGTCGTGGATCTGTCGCGATGGCGACCGCGCGAAAAACCATCTGCTGGAAGCCAACCTGCGGCTTGTGGTTTCGCTCGCCAAGCGCTACACCGGCCGCGGCATGGCGTTTCTCGACCTGATTCAGGAAGGGAACCTAGGCCTGATCCGTGCGGTCGAGAAGTTCGACTACACCAAGGGTTACAAGTTCTCCACCTATGCGACCTGGTGGATCCGCCAGGCGATCACCCGCGCGATGGCCGACCAGGCCCGCACCATCCGCATCCCGGTGCACATGGTCGAGGTGATCAACAAGCTGGGCCGTATTCAGCGCGAGCTGCTGCAGGACCTGGGCCGCGAGCCCACTCCTGAGGAGCTGGCCAAAGAAATGGACATCACCCCGGAGAAGGTGCTAGAGATCCAGCAATACGCCCGCGAGCCGATCTCACTGGATCAGACAATCGGCGACGAGGGCGACAGCCAGCTCGGCGACTTCATCGAGGACAGCGAAGCGGTGGTGGCTGTCGACGCGGTGTCGTTCACCCTGCTGCAAGACCAGCTGCAGTCGGTGCTGGAGACGCTCTCCGAGCGCGAGGCCGGTGTCGTGCGGCTGCGCTTCGGCCTGACTGACGGCCAGCCGCGCACCCTTGACGAGATCGGCCAGGTCTACGGCGTCACTCGCGAACGTATCCGCCAGATCGAGTCGAAGACCATGTCGAAGTTGCGCCACCCCAGCCGTTCGCAGGTCCTGCGCGACTACCTGGACTGAGCGACACTCCGTTCTAACGTCCTGACCAGTGGGTTTACTGGTCAATCCAACAATAGCAGATGAGTACAGCGCTGTCAGTTAAGATAATCCGTGTCAGACAGCCGCCGCAGCCGCCGCCGCAAACCCCCGGCCCTGGACCTGGCCGCGCTGCTGTCAAGCTGGGAGGTCTCGCTGCGCGCCGACCACAAATCACCGCAGACCGTCAAGAGCTACACCACCGGCGTGCGGGGGTTCATCCGCTGGTGTGAGTCCAATGAGCATCAGCCCCCGGCGCTGGACCGCGACCTGGTCCGCGCATGGGTGGCCGACCTGCTCGGCGCCGGGGCCGAACCGGCGACCGCCCGCTCCCGCCAGCTCGCCGTGCGGCGCTTCTCCGCGTGGCTGGAAGAGGAAGGCGAGATCGACGACGATCCCCTCCTCGGGCTCAAAGCACCCAAACTCGACGCCAAGGTCACCGACGCGCTGACCGACGACGAACTGCGTCGACTGATAAAGGCGTGCGGCGGCAAGGAGTTCCGCGACCGCCGCGACGAAGCCATCATCCGACTGATGGCCGAAACCGGGATGCGCGCAGGCGAGGTCATCAACCTAGACGTCGCCGACGTCGACC
>NZ_DASPSP010000304.1:0-2581 GCF_035623875.1 Mycobacterium sp.
GCGTCGATCGCCCTGGCCACGGCCAGCGAAAGCCGGCGCAGCACCCAGTACTGGGCCGCGAGCTCGCCGATCAGCCGGCTTCCGACCGGACTGGCGGCCAGGTCTGGCCACTCGCGGATGAACTCCTGAACGAGCAGGAAGGTTGAGATCCACCGGTCTGGGCCGCTGCGCTCGAAGGCCAACTCGTTGGCGTTCTGGGCCCAACCTTGCCCTATTTCGCCGATCACCATCTCGTCCGACACCAGCACGCCGTCAAGGACCACCTCGGCGAAGTGGTCGGTGCTGCCGTCCAGGTAGGGGATCGGCTTGACCGTCACGCCAGGGCTGCGCATATCGATCAGGAATCGGCTCAGCCCCACATGGCGGGCGCCCTCCCCGGTTCGACACAGCGCAATCATGAAGTCGGCGCGCATCGCGTTACTCGTCCACACCTTGACGCCCGACACCCGCCAGCCGTCCCCGTCGCGCACACCCCGAGTCCGCACCGACGCGAGGTCGCTTCCGGCGTCCGGCTCGCTCATGCCGATGCAAAAACACAACTCTCCCCGGCAGATTCGAGGTAACAGCCACCGCTTCTGTTCCTCGGTGCCATAACGCAGGAGCACCGGGGCGATCTGCCGGTCGGCCACCCAGTGATGCCCAACTGGGGCGCCCCAGCGCAGCAGCTCTTCGACGACGACAAAGCGGTCGACGGCGGTGGCGTCGCGGCCTCCGTAGCGCGCGGGGACCGCCATGCCGATCCAGCCACGCTGCGCCAGCGCGGCGGAGAACTTTGGATTGACCTCGGCGCCCATCCCCAGGCCGGGCTCGAATGTCCCCCAGGGCAGTGTCTCGACCAGGAAGGAGCGAACCTGCTCCCGCAATTCCAGCTCAGGGGCGGTGAGCGCGGCTGGCGACGTGACCATACTTGGCAGGCTAATCACAACCTTGCTCTGAAGCGAGGAAAGTTGCCGCCGCCCAGGGCGCGACCAGTCAGCCCGTTCCTCTAGAGCCAGAAGTATCTCGACACTCGGAATGATGGATCACGAGTAATCCCCATATCTCCTGCAGGACGGACACTTTCGCCAATTCAAGCCGGTCACGCGAGCTTAGCGAAAATCTAGGCTAGCGGGGGAGTGGAGCACCCCCGACGTCGGTGATCAAGCGGGGGAACTCAAAGCAGGCCGTGCCGCGCAGGCTTTCGTCCGTATTGCTGAGACGCACGCACTGGGGCGTCTCGCCGAGATCCAGGTGGCGTTTCCCGCCGTGATCTGGGTCGGGGTAATTATGGGAGTCATGAGCTACGAGACCCTGAAGTACGAGCAAGATGAGCACGTCGTTGTCCTCACCTACAATCGGCCCGAGCAGCACAACGCCATAAGCCGTCGCATGAACGCTGAGCTCCACGAGGCGTTTCAGCGCTTCCGCGATGACGACAGCGCCTTTGTTCTGGTGATCACCGGTGCCGGCGAGACGACTTTCTGCGCGGGCTGGGATCTGCAGGACGCCGCGGAGTTGACCGAGCTTGGCGACTTCGATCAGTACCGCAAAGACCTCTATAACCTTCCCGGCGTCTGCGGCTACACCCGCCGCGTCGATATCTTCAAGCCGATCATCGCGGCGGTGAACGGCTATGCCTTCGCCGCCGGGCTCGAGACCGCGATGCTCGCCGACATCCGCATCGGCGCGGAGAACGCCGAGTTCGGCGCGCTAGAGCGGCGCTGGAACATCGTTGCCGGCGACGGGCTGACTGTGCGGCTGCCGCTCATCGTCGGGTTCGCCAAGGCGATGGAGCTCATCATCACCGGCCGGCGCATCGACGTCCTCGAAGCCGAGCGCATCGGCCTGGTCAATGAGGTGGTGCCGCGCGGCAAGGCGCTGGAGCGCGCGGTGGCGCTCGCGCACGAGATCGCCGCGCTGCCGCAGGGCGCCATCCGCTCCGACAAGGAGTGCCTGCTGCGCCACGTCGGCCGCACCCTGGAAGAACGGCTGCGCATCGAAGCGGAGATGATCATCTCGATGTTCATGCGCCGCGACAAACACTCCTTCGGCGCGGCGTCGTTCAAGGCCGGAAACCTCGAGCCCAACTGGCCTAATCACGGCCTCTAACCCGTAATGGTCACGCTTCTACCGAACAGCTTCGCCGCCAACGAGGCGGCTACGGGGTGCGATACCCGTCGCGAGTGAGGATACGGATGGGGTCGGCGCCATCCCAGTCGGCGCACGTCCGCGAAATTTTGGATAGGTTGGCCCGAAAACTGGCCTTCTCCTCGACGACTTCGGTGAAAAACCCGAAGTGGTCGGTGGTGTCGAAGAAGGCGACCCGTTGGCCGGGGGTGGTGAATTCACATGCCAGTTCGTAGCCCGTCCCCAGGTAGTGCGCCTTCTTTCCGTCATACTCGCGCGTCAGCGTAGACACCTGGTGAAAGCCCGACTTGGTGAAGTCGTGGAGATTGTGCAGATCTCGGAAAACGCTCGGCCCATCCGTGTAGTCCCGAATCAGCTCGATCTGCACGGGTCCGGCTTGGGCCACCCCGATGTGGATGTCAACATTGGCGTTGCGGCCACGGTAGCGGCAAGAATTGTGGACTCGAGGCATGAT
>NZ_DASPSP010000023.1:0-3746 GCF_035623875.1 Mycobacterium sp.
AGAAAGGAGCTACATCGTGATTTTCCAGCCCACCACGATCGGCGCGCGGCGCCGGAATTGGTGCCGAACTCGACGTGCATATCCATCGTGTCAAGAACCAGGTCCGCACGATATGGGTTGTCTGACTGCATGATGCACGAACAACCACAACCGATCTCGATCGCCGGTCGCAGCCCAGCCAAGCCGGCACTGACGTCCCCGAGGCGTTGGTCCTTGAGACGATACCGACAATCGTTTCCGCGTGTTGGGTTGACTCGCATCGCTCATGGTGGAACCATTGCGTCAGCAAGCACCTCGCTAGGTGAGGCGTCTGCATGGATACAGGCCACTGACCTCGAACGTCGAGAGACGCCCAGGGTCAGGACAGCTCCTCCCGGGTTAAGGGTTGAGCCCAAGTGGCTTCCGGCTCAGCCGGATACGCCGTGCAGTGCCAAAGCTCTGACGAGAGGGGTGCGGCGGCCGGTTCGTCTGCCGGTTCCGCTTCATCCCGTGTGCGAGGTATTGGCACCCCTGTGTGCCCTGGCCGTGAGGAGGTGAGGCGAAGTGAGTCCAAGTGATAGTCCGTATCCGAGACCGATGACCATTTCGTTCGGATCCGGCCCCGGCGCCGTCTCCATTATCTGAATCGGCTTGCGCCGCTTCGCTTAACACTCACGCACGCTCTGCGTTCGTACGCGCGCGTGGTCCTGTTGTGCTGTGCCACGACTGCCGCCGCGGGTTGACCCTGCTTTGCCCAAAGGAGAATTCCGATGACTTTCGTGACCACACAGCCAGAAATGCTGACATCGGCAGCCGGCCAGTTGCAAGGTGTCGGCACAGCTATCGCCGCCCAGAACGCGGCTGCCGCAGCCCCGACGACCGGGGTGATCCCCGCCGCCGCTGACGAGGTGTCGGCGCTGACAGCGGCGCAGTTCGCCAACCACGCTCAGATGTATCAGGCGGTCAGCGCACAAGCTGCCGCGATGCACGAGATGTTCGTGCGCATCTTGAGCGCAAGTGCCGGTTCGTACGCGACCACCGAGGCAGCCAACGCGGTCGCAGCCCTGTAGAGGACTTAGGGGAGGCGTGTCATGCTGGACTTCGCGGCTCTGCCGCCGGAAATCAACTCAGCCAGAATGTATTCGGGCGCTGGCTCAGGGCCCTTGCTGGCTGCTGGCGCCGCGTGGAGCCAGCTGGCAACCGAAATCCGTTCGGCCGCAGCCTCTTACAGCTCGATTGTCGAGGGGTTGACCAACGGCAGCTGGCAGGGTCCGTCCTCGGCGTCGATGGCGGCGGCGGCCGCTCCGTATGCCACGTGGATGAACACCACCGCCGCCCAAGCTGAGCAGACGGCTGCCCAAGCCCAGGCGGCGGTCACGGCCTACGAGTCTGCATTTGGGATGACCGTGCCTCCGGCGGAGGTTGCGGCCAATCGCGCTCAGCTCGCGTCGCTGGTGGCGACCAACTTTCTGGGTCAAAACACCCCGGCGATTGCGGCCACCGAGGCTTTGTACAGCGAGATGTGGGCCCAGGATGCCGCGGCGATGTACGGCTACGCCGGTTCCTCAGCGACGGCTTCCCAATTGACGCCGTTCACCGCGCCGTCGCAAACCACCAACCCGGCCGGACTGGCCAGCCAAGGCGCCGCGGTGGCCCAGGCCACCGGCACCTCGGCCGGCAACGCCGGCAACTCGGCCAGCACTGCCACCTCGGCCGCCACCAATGCGTCGTCACTGTCGGGACTGGACAGTCTGGACAATCTGCTCAACATTGGCAACGGCTCAAACCTGGCGTCGCTATTGAGCGGGTCGGATAGCTCGGCGCTCGGGACCTTTTTGAACGGCAACTTTTTCAGCACTGCAGTCACCAACGGAGCACTCGCCGGTGGGCCGTTCAACCCGCAATTCCTCCTGCAGTCGATAGCGGGCTTCGACTTCCTCCGAGGCGCTAAGGGTGCCATGGGGTCATCGGGGCGTGGGTTGTTGAACCTGTTCAACCCGGGTGCGCTGGGATCGGGCTCGGCCGGTTTAGGCGGGGTCGGGTCCGGAATGTCGGCTGCTGCGGGTGGCGCCGGCCACGTTGGGGCGCTGTCAGTGCCGCCCAGCTGGCCGGCAGTCGCACCGAAAAGCCCGATCGCCCCTGCGCCGGGCCGCACCCCGCTCCCCACCCCGAAAACCGCAACAGGCGGACCCGGAGGTGTTGCCTCGCCGCTGTCGAACATGACCGGGCGCCCGCGCCGTCCGATTCCGAAATACGGAATGCGGCTGCCCCCAGTGATGGCACGCCCCCCCGCCGCCGGATAACAGATGAAGGGGACGCTGTCATGATCGACTTTGCGGTGTTGCCACCGGAAATCAATTCGGCCCGAATGTATTCCGGCCCAGGATCGGGCCCTCTGCTGACGGCTGGCGCTGCGTGGAGCCGGCTGGCAGCTGAAATGCGTTCCGCGGCCGCCTCTTACAGCTCGATAATCTCTGGGGTGACCAGCGGCAGCTGGTTGGGCCCGGCCTCGGCGTCGATGGCGGCTGCCGCCACCCCGTATGCGGCGTGGATGGACACCACTGCCACGCAGGCCGAGCAGACGGCTGCTCAGGCGCAAGCGGCGGTGAGCGCCTACGAGTCGGCGCTTTCGATGACGGTGCCTCCGGCGGAGATTACAGCCAACCGTGCTCGGCTGACGTCGCTGGTGGAAAACAACATTTTGGGTCAAAATGCCCCGGCGATCGCGGCGACCGAGGCCGAATACGGCGACATGTGGGCCCAAGATGCCGCGGCGATGTACGGCTACGCCGGATCCTCGGCGGCGGCTTCGCAATTGACGCCGTTCACCCAGCCGGCCCAGACCACTGATGCGGCAGGACTGACCGGGCAGGCCGCCGCAGTGGCCCAAGCCACGGGTACATCGGCAGGCACGGCAAGCACCTCGGCCAGCACCGCCAGCAGCGCATCATCAACTGCCGGGCTGTCGTCGTGGCTGTCAGACATCACCGCGCCAAACTCGAACACCGCCACCACCGGGCTGGCCGGGCTGCTCAATGATCTGGATGGATCCAACGGGTCATTGCTGGGAAGTTTTCTCAACAACGCCACGGTCGCCAACTTCAGCAACGCATTCACCACGAGTGGTCTGATGAACCCGACGGCGATGATCGATTCGGTGACGTGCTTTAGCTACCTGTTCCCCTCCCTGGCGGGCGGCGGGTTGGCTCCGGATGTGTCGGGTCTGGCCGCCGGACTCGGTTCGGGGATGGCCAAGTTGGGGTCGGCGGGCTTGCCGGGCCTTGGCGCGGCAGTGTCGGCCGGGATGCGGGAAGCCGCCCCGCTGGGCGTGCTGTCGGTGCCGCAGGGCTGGGCCGCGGCGGCCCCGACGTTCGGCAAGATTGCCACAGCGTTGCCCGGCGCCAGCGCGCTGACCCCCGCCTTGGGCGGGACCCCGCTGGTGTTACCAAGTGGGCCGATGGGCATGCCGGGTATGCCCTTGGCAGGGCTGATGGGCATGGTCGACCACGAGATGGAGGAACCGATGTACGGATTCCGCCCCATCGTGATGGCACGCCCGCCGGCCGCCGGTTGAGCCGGTAAATATATTGCACCACAGCACAATCCGTCATAGCTGATGAATTCAAGAGATAGGGAGATAGGGATATGCCTACGCGTTTTATGACTGACCCGCACGAGATGCGGGCGATGGCGGGCCGTTTCGATGTGCACGCTCAGACGGTGGAGGACGAGGCCCGCAAGATGTGGGCATCGAGCCAAAACATCGC
>NZ_DASPSP010000025.1:0-4492 GCF_035623875.1 Mycobacterium sp.
CGAACTCGGCGGCCTGCGCACTGCGGTGCGCCGGGCTAAGGTGTTGGCGGGCTTGGAGGAAGACGCCAGCGTCCGCATTGTCGGCTACCCGGGCTCGTCGCTGTGGGACTTCCTGCGGCCACGCCCGTCCTCGCAACCGGCGGCCGCGTCGTTGCCGGATGCGGTGGGCGCGTTGATCGGCCAGTCGGTGGTTGGGATCATCGAGCAGGCCGAGCGGACGTTGAGCGGTGCCAGCGTGCTATGGCTGGGGGAGTCTCATTTCTAGCTCGCGAGTGTGCCGCTGACGTAGATGATTTCGCCCAGTGGCTCGTCATCCTCGGGGGCGGGAATTTCAAGTCCATCGCGCTTGAACAACTCCGCGCGGGGGGTGCCGCCAGCATCCCATCCCTTGGCGCGCAGGTACTCGATGACGTGGCTGCGGTCACCGGCGTACACCAGTGACGGCATATCGATGTCGATGTGCTCGCGAAACGCCGCAGTCCGCTCCCGAACCCGGTCGGGGTCCAAGTCCTTCAGGCCTGGCACGTATTCGGTGGCAATGGTGCTGCCCGGCACGCTCAGGCCGGTGATGTTGTCGAACAACCGGTCCTGGGCTTCGGGCGGCAGGTAGATCAGCAGCCCCTCGGCCAGCCAGGCCGTCGGTGCTTCGGTGTCCAGGCCGGCCGCACGCAGTGCCGTCGGCCAGTCGTAGCGCAGATCGATGCCGACGGTACGGCGATCGGCGGTGGGTTGGGCGCCGAGGCCGGCCAGCGTGGTCGTCTTGAAGTCGATCACTTCTGGCTGATCGACTTCGAAGACGGTGGTGTCGGGTGGCCAATCTAATCGATAGGCCCGGGCGTCCAGGCCGGACGCCAGGATTACCACTTGACGCACACCGGCATCGACTGCTGCCAGCAGGTAGGAGTCAAAGTACTTGGTGCGCACCGCGACCCCGTTGATGATCGCCTGCATCCGGGCCGGCGACGCGTTCTCGTTGGTTGAGAAGTCGATCGAGCCGTCGATCATCTTCACGAAGAAATCCAGCCCGACGGCGCGGACCAGCGGTTCGGCGAACGGGTCGTTGATCAGCGCTCTGGGATCCTTCGTCGCCATCGCGCGGCCGGCGGCGATCATGGTCGCGGTTGCGCCCACGCTGGAGGCCAGATCCCAGCTGTCGTCATGCGTGCGCGCCATGGCCGCCTATCCGAGGGTGGCGGCGACGTAGCTCATGTTCCGGAACATAGCCATCGACTCGTCTTCTGGGAAGGTGAATCCATTGCGCTGGTACAGTTCCGGTGCGGGATGCGCGGCCACCTGCCAGCCGTGGCCGGTCAGGTAGTCGATCACGATACTGCGCTCGCCTTGGTAGAACAGGTCGGCCGCGTTGAGGTCGAAACCGGCACGCTGCCACCGCTCGCTGATGCGCTGCACGCTCTCCTCGGAGAAGGCGTCCGAGTCGGAGATGTGCTCGGTGGCGAGCTGACTTCCCGGCGCGCTGAGTGCGGTGATGTTGTCGAACAATCGGTCCTGGGCCTCGGGCGGCAAGTAGGGCAATAACCCTTCTGCACTCCACGCCGTCGGCTGATCCACGTCGAAGCCCTTCTGCCGCAACGCTGTTGGCCAATCGTCGCGCAGGTCGATGCTGACCGTACGGCGCGCGGCGGTCGGGTTGGCGCCGAGACCGGCCAAGGTGTTGGTCTTGAAGTCGATCACCTGAGGCTGGTCGATCTCGTAGACCACCGTCCCGGCCGGCCACGGTAGGCGGTAGGCCCTGGTGTCCAGGCCAGAAGCCAGGATGACCGCCTGGCGAATCCCGGCATCGGTGGCGGCAACGAAGAAGTCATCGAAAAATCTTGTGCGCACTGCCATTTGCTCAATCCGCGTTCGGCGGTTCATTGCCGGGTCGTCATCCAGCTGGACCTCTCCGTCGAGAAGTCGGACGAACGGAGGCACGCCGACCGCGCGGACCAGCGGATCGGCCAGCGGATCGTCGAGCAGCGGGTCGGGCCCTTGTGAGGCCAGTGCGCGCGAGGCGGCAACCATGGTCGCGGTCGCGCCCACGCTGGATGCCGGGTCCCAACTGTCGCCGTCGAATCTTCCGGATTGGGCGTGTGCCATGGTGATCGCTCCTACTTCTTTTCGGTCAGCGTGCCGTGGACGTACTGCCGGTCGGCGAACGGCAAGTCGTCCTGCTCGATGGGCGGAAGACCGTTGGCCGCGAACAGTTCCCGGATGCTGTTGCCGGCCATCTGCCAACCGTGGTCGGACAGGTAGGTCGCCGCTTCGTTGCGGTCGCCGAAGTAGACCAGCTCGGTCATGTCGAGATCGAGCCCGTGTTTACGCCAGCGCTCGGACACGGTCCGGAAGCGGTCTTTGATCCGCTCCTCGTGCGCGGGGTCCCGGGTGGGCCCGCTTTCGGTCGCGATCCGGCTGCCCGGGGCGCTGAGCGCGGTGATGGTGTCGAGCAAGCGATCCTGCGCATCGGGTGGCAGGTAGCCCAGCAGGCCTTCGGCGCTCCATGCGCTGGGCTGGTCAGGGTCGAAACCTGCCGCTTGCAGCGCGGCCGGCCAGTCGTCGCGCAGGTCGATGGCTACCGCACGCCGGTAGGCGGTGGGGTGGGCGCCCAGCTCGGCGAGCGTGTGGGATTTGAATTCGATGACTTGCGGCTGGTCGATCTCGTACACCGTGGTGCCGGCCGGCCAGGGCAGCCGGTAGGCGCGGGCATCCAGTCCGGACGCCAGGATCACCGCCTGCCTGATCCCCGCATTGGTGGCGTCGATGAAGAACTCGTCGAAGAATTTGGTGCGGACCGCCATGTTGTCGGTCATCCGCTGCACGCCCCAGTTAGCACCGTCGCTGTCGTCCTCGAGGTCGGCGGGCGTCAGCTCGCCGCTGGCCAGTCGGGCGAACAGGTCCAGGCCGACGGCCTGAACGAGCGGCTCGGCAAACGGGTCGTTGATCAGTGGCTGCTCGGCCCTGCTCGCCATCGCGCGGGCCGCCGCGACCATCGTGGCGGTCGCGCCGACGCTCGAGGCGAGATCCCAGGTGTCGTCATCGGTGCGTGCCATCGCTACCCCTCTGCAAGAAGCCAGGTTGATACTTAGCCAATATAACAAGCCTACCACGCGGCCTAATTCCTAGTTATCTACGCATATTGCCGAAACCCATGTCACAGCTGGCCATTCGCGCCACGCTTTGGCTATGGCGTACGCGGTAGCAGGAAAGCGGGTGGTGATCACCGGCGCGTCATCGGGCATAGGTGCCGCCCTGGCTCGGCGGCTGGCCGGCCACGGCGCGGTGGTGGGACTGATCGCCCGCCGCTCGGAGCGTCTTGCCGAGGTTCTGGCCGACTGCCGCAGAACCTCGGCGGACTCGACGATGTGGGTGGCCGACCTGGCCGATACCGCGACGGCCGGCGAGCTGGGGTCGCGGGCATGGGACGACCTGGGCGGCATCGACGTGCTGGTCAACAACGCCGCCACGCCGAAACGCCGGGCCGTCGATGCGCTGGCTCCGGCCGAGGTCGAGGAGGTCATGCGGGTCAACTTCCTCGCCCCGATGCGGCTGACGTTGGCCGTCTTGCCGCGGATGCTGGAACGCGGGCGCGGCGTCATCGTCAACGTGTCCAGCGTGGGTGGCCGGTTAGGCATCATCCACGAGGCCGCATACTGCGCCAGCAAGTTCGCGCTCTGCGGCTGGAGCGAGTCAATGGCCGTCGACCTGTACGGCAGCGGTGTGTGCGTGAAGCTGATCGAGCCGGGGCCGGTCGACACCGAGATCTGGGATCAGCCGGGCAGCGAGGAACCGCTCTACCAGGGGCCCAAGGTGCCGGCCGATGAGGTGGCCGACGGCATTATCGCGGCGCTGGACAGCGACCGTTTCGAGCACTATCTGCCGGTAATGATGGCCCTCAAAGACATAGTCGACGCCAAAAATGCCGACCTGGACGCCTACATCACCGGCGCCGCAGCCATGGCGGCGCGATGAGAGCGCTGGTTTTCGGTGTGCCACCCGAGCCGTTGGATGGACCCGACGACGCACTGACTCACAGTCCGGTTGCGCTGCAGCAAGTAGCGGATCCCCAACTGCTGCATGATGATTGGGTGATCACTCGACCTCGGCTGACGGGTATCTGCGGCTCGGACTCCAAGCAGATCTTGCTGGACTTCGGCGAAGGTGACACCGACAACGCTATGGCGGCCTTCTGCTCGTTTCCTCAAGTCATGGGCCACGAGGTGGTCGCCGACGTGGTGGAACTGGGGCCCAAGGCCCGCGGGCTGGAGGTGGGCCAGCGCGTTGTGCTCAACCCTTGGTTGTCCTGCGGACCGCGCGGCATCGAGTCGCCCTGTCCGGCCTGCCAGAACGGCGACTACAGCCTGTGTTGGAGCTTTTGCGACGGCGACATCAAACCCGGTATTCACACCGGGGTGTCGGCCGATGTGACCGGTGGCTACGCCGAGCTGATGCCGGCCCACGACAGCATGCTGTTCGCGGTGCCCGATTCGGTGCCCGA
>NZ_DASPSP010000039.1:0-14772 GCF_035623875.1 Mycobacterium sp.
CTCGTAGGACTCGTGGGCGTGGGACTCGCAAGGCCTGGGCCTTCGCCGCACCAGTCCGCCACATCTTTCGGGTACTGCTCGAGCGGTAGAGGACAACGCTGCCCCGGCGGGAAATTGGCGCCGGCGTTGAGCAGATCGCAGGGAACATAGACCTGCTTGCCTTTGGGGGTGTTGGTCAAACACTGTGTCGGAGGCTGGGCGTGAGCCTGAACAGGGACGATGATCGCCACCGCCACAGCACCGAGCACCGACACCAGACGGCGATAGATCATGAGCTCCTCGTGCTCAACCCAGCGGGATGGAGCCCCCTGTCAGGATGAATTCTTCCGATAGCCCGGCAGGGGAGGGCGAAAACCGTTCCTAGCAGCGAAAGTTGATCACGCGCCATCACCGCAGATATCTGTAACTCCGCGCAATATGTGGGCATGGCTCTGTCATTCTAGGCCAGATTGCCACCCGCTTATCACCTGCGATTTCGTTCTCGGGTCTTGACGGCGTCAAGAGCGGTCAACTCGGTTCGTCGGGCCGCTTCGATCAGCTGCTCGCGTGGTCAGCGTCACACTTGCCGCCCTGCCATAACGGTGTTATGAAGGAGACCGAAGGCAGCATAACGCTGTTATAGGAGGGCTCGTCATGGCAAATCTCTATCTGGAGGGCTCGTTCGCCGCTCTGCACGAGGAGCACATCCTCACCGATTTGGAGGTCGACGGGACGATCCCGGACTACCTCGACGGGCGGTATCTGCGGAACGGCCCCAATCCGATCGGTGACATCGATCCCCAGCTCTACCACTGGTTTGTCGGTGACGGGATGGTGCACGGCATCCGCATCCGCGACGGCAACGCCCTCTGGTATCGCAACCGCTGGGTGCGTGGGCCGATAGCGGCCAAAGCCCTCGGCGGGCCGTCGCCGGCGGGGCATTTCGGGTTTACGCGGATTGCCTCCAACACCAACGTGATCGAACACGCCGGTAAGACCCTCGCGCTGGTCGAAGCCGGCGTCGCCAACTACGAGCTCACCGAGGAACTGGACACCGTCGGCGTGTGCGATTTCGACGGGACGCTGACCGGTGGATACAGTGCGCACCCCCTGCGTGACCCGCAGACCGGTGAGCTGCACGCGGTTTCCTACAGCGCACACCGCGGCAACACGGTGCAGTACTCGGTGATTGGTATCGACGGCCGGGCCCGCCGAAGCGTCGACATCACCGTGGCCGGCAGCCCGATGATGCACAGCTTCTCGTTAACCGATCGCTACGTGGTCTTCTATGACCTACCGGTCACCTTCGACGCCAAGCAAGCCGCGGCAATGACCGTGCCACCCGGGCTGCGCCTACCTACGCGGTTGTTGCTCTCGGCGTTGATCGGCCGGGTGCGCATTCCGGATCCGATTACCGCACGCCAGCCCCAGTCAAAGGATTCCGACCGGCGATTCCCATATTCGTGGAATCCGAAGTACCCCGCCCGCATCGGCATAATGCCACGCGAGAGCGCCAGCGGCGACGTTCGCTGGTTCGACGTGGAGCCGTGTTACGTGTTTCACCCGATGAATGCCTACGACGACGGCGACACCATCGTGCTCGATGTGGTGCGGCACCCCAAGGTATTCGACACCGGCCACCTCGGGCCCACCGGCGGCCCGCCTACCCTGGATCGCTGGACCGTTGATCTGGCCGACGGCAAGGTCCGCGAATCACGTTGGGATGATCGCGCGCAGGAGTTTCCCCGCGTAGACGAGCGCCGAGTCGGCAAGCCGCACCGGTACGGGTACGCGCCGGCGGTCGGCGAGCGCGCGGCTGGCCGCAGCAGCCTGCTCAAGCACGACTTCATTGCCGGCAGAACCGAGTCGCAATCGTTCGGCGTCGACAAGACGTTGGGCGAGTTCGTGTTTCACCCAAGTTCCCCCGAGGCCGCCGAAGACGACGGCGTGCTGATGGGTTATGTCTACGATCGGACCACCGACCGCAGCGAGCTGGCGATCCTGGACGCGCAAACCCTGCAGCACATGGCCAGCGTCAAGCTGCCGCGCCGAGTGCCTGCCGGATTCCACGGCAACTGGGTACCCAGCGCCAACTAGCCACCGGGGACCCCTCACCCTGCCACTAGATCGGAGTCGAAAATGCTCGGACCCACTTACCAGATCATCGCAGGCATCGTGGTGCTGACCGTCATCACGATCGCCTACGGCGGGACATTCGTCCTGCGCGTCACCCGGGGCAAGGTCCCAGCCAACGTTCTGCAGAAGACCTTCTTTCGGGCAGGCCACGCCCACGCTGGCATACTGGTCATTCTGGGGTTGCTTGCCTTAACGATCGAACAACTCAACCACGTTCGCGCACCCTATCCAGCAATCAGCCTAGGAATCTTGGTGGCGGCCATCTTGATCCCCTCCGGATTCTTCTTGTCGGTGCTCGGCCGCGACCCGACCCAGCCCAACCGCGCGATTGGCCTGCTCTGGGCCGGCGCCGTCGCCCTGACCGTCGGACTGATCAGCGCCGGCGTCGGACTCATCACCATCGGGCTGGCATCCTAATGGCCGATCGCAAGGAGACGGATAGCACGACCGCTACACCCAACGCCCTCGCCACCTTCTGCGCGGCAGCACAAACCAATGACGTCGACGCCATGGTCGGTGCGCTTTCCCCGGATGTCGAGTTGCTCTCGCCGCTGATCGGCCGAATGATCTTTCGCGGCACAACCGATCTGCGCATTCTGCTGGGCGCGGCCTTCGGGTGCCTACGCGGCCTGCGCTGGCAGGAAGTCGTCAGCGACGGGCAAACCTGTGTTGCGGTCAGCGAAGCGCGGGTGGCTGGGCTCCGGATCAGCGATGCCATGGTGATTGAACTCGACGATGCCGGTCGTATTACGAGGATCCGGCCGCACCTACGGCCCTGGCTTGCAATAACTGCGTTCGCACTATGGCTGGGCCCCAAACTCGCCCGGCATCCAGGAGTCATCCGGCGTGCGCTCGAAAACCATCGGGACCGGGCTTCGGCGGATGCCGCGACTGACGCCAAGGTGGCCCGAAGTCACTGATGGACTTTGCGCTTGCGGCTAGATACATTCACGACAGGCCGGTGTCTACGAGGTCGGCGTGGAGGCCCTTTTAGCGCGATGAGACACGTCGGGTCATTTGTCGTGCCCCGATCTTTATTGGCTACCAGGGCGACTCGAAACTGGGCTCGTGGTTTCGAGATCGGCGCGGGTTATCGGACTGGCGCAGTGGGAGCAGGTAAGCACGGCCCGCAACCGGTGTGTGCAGGCTTTGTGGGTGAGCTTGATCGGTGGGTCACCGACGACTAGCCACGTGTCTCCCCAGGTGAGCATGGCCAGAGGCACGGGGTAAAGATCAAGGCCCTGGTCGGTGAGCTGGTAGGTGTGGCGCGCTCCGGCGGTGACGGAACGAGTGAGCACGCCCAGCTCGGTTAGCCGAGACAGCCGCTGGGACAGGATGTTCGACGCGATTGAGAGCCGGTACTGGAACTCATCGAAGCGATGGGTGCCGAAGAAGCACTCCTGGATGATGAGCGCACTCCACAAGTCGCCGATGACCTGTAGGGTCCGCGCGATTGAGCACGGGCGGTTGCGTTCAAGGAGATTCAGGCCCGGCATCCGGTGGCGGCGCAGTTGCCCATCGGGACGCCGTACTGGTTCGGGTGTGTGATTGAAGGCGACCTCGCGTGCGAGCGCCAGCTTTCCGCAGTTCCCACACGACATTTCGGCATGCATGGGCTGTCCACAGCCGAGGTGCCTGACCTGCACCGGTGGTGGGCGCATGTCGCTGCACCACTGGTCACCCCAGTGCATGGCCGTCAGCATGCAACCGATGAAGTCGTTCCCGCGTTCGGTGGGCACGTAATCCATGCCACGGTGTTGCAGCAGTTGTGAGGCGACTAGCTGGTCGAGGCGTGCGGTCAGCGTCGAGCGGGCAATGCCGAGCCGCCGCTGGAACTCATCGAAGCGAGCCACATCATCGAACAGTGCCTCCCGCAGCACCATCCACGACCACGCATCGCCGACGGCGGCCACGGTACGGAACACCGAGCAATCCCGCTGCATCTGCACCTGTGGCACCCAACCATACTAGTGGAAAGCTTGCATAACGAGACTATATGTGTCTAGAGTCTCGCTATGCAAGCTGAACAAGAACGACCCAACAGGACCGACACCATGACCGAGCCGTACAAAAACCTGATCCTTGAACGGGCCGGATCAGTCACCACCATCACCCTGAACCGGCCAGAGGTACACAATGCGCTCGACCGGGCACTGTCAGCCGAACTCAATCGGGCGGTGCGCAAAATCCGCGACGACCGCGACTGCGGGGTGGTGATCCTGCGCGGCGCGGGCGAAACGTTTTGCGCCGGTGACGACATCACCGAGTTCAACACCTGGACCCCGGACGACCCGTACTGGCAGGTGCGCAAGTACCAGGAGACCGTCCAGATCATCGAGGACCTCACACCCATCACCATCGCCGCTGTCGATGGGGTCTGCACCGGTGGCGGTCTTGAACTGACGCTGGTGTGCGACTTCGTGATCGCCACCGACCGATCCCGATGGGGCATGCCCGAGATCGACTGGGACATCACGCCGGGGTGGGGCGGCACGTCGCGGTTAGCGCGGGTAGCCGGTCGTCGCAAAGCCAAAGAGTGGAACCTACTGGGCGCACTTTTCAACGCGGCGACGGCCGAACGCTACGACCTGGTGAATCGAGTCTGTGCACCCGAGGACCTCGATAGCGAAGTCACAGCGCTGACCGAGGTGATCCTCACCAAGCATCCGGTCACGACGCGGCGAACGAAGTTCATCCTCAACCACGGTGCCGATATCCACATCTCTGGCGCGCTCGCATTCGAGGTCCCGATCATGCCGTTCCCGCTTGAGGGACAAGGCATTCAAGATTTCACGGACAAGCGCGCACGCGAGGACCGTCGCCACCTCTCCAAGAACTTCTGGCAAGACCGCTAACCCACCACCAAACCCCTGAGCCAATACATCAATCCGTCAAGTTTCTGAGACGAACTTCTGAAAGCCTCATATCTCGTCTCTTTCGAGACAATTGTTTGCTCGTGATGCTGGGATTGAACTTGGAAACAAAGTGTCCTTCGCGTATCTGATGTCACCACTTCCCGAACTACTCTAAAAGGCATGCTGGGAGCACGGCCCGCGCACCGGGAACAGCGAACCGAGGTAGACATCGGCGCCGGCGGTTTGGGGGAGCGCGAGCGGGAAATCGGCGCCGGCAGCCAAGGCGAACGGGGGATCATCACAGCCGGTGCTCGCGCGTGCGCCCTTGTCACAGTGGTGCTGGCGGGTTTCGCCGCTATGCCGGCGGCCGCGGCGCGGCCGTCGGATCCCGGCGTGGTGAATCATGCGGTGCTCGACAAAGGATCGGTGGGCAACATCGTCGGCGCGACCATGGGGTGGGAGGACATGTCGACGGTGCCGGTGCAGGATTATTGGGTCGACCTCCCGGTCTGCAACAACTACGCCGATATCGGGCTGCCCGAGGTCTACAACGATCCCGGCCTGGCGTCGTTCAACAGCGCGGTCATGCAGGAGTCACCCACCGATGAGACCCACTACGTCAAGCAGGCGGTCGGTGTGTTTGCCACCAACGATGCGGCAAACGGGGCGTTCCATCGGATCCTGGACCGTACAGGTGGGTGCTCGGGGCAGACCACCGCGATGCACATTGACAACGGGACGACCCAGGTCTGGTCGTTCACCAACGGTCCGATCACGGGCACCGACGCCGCGTGGAGCAAGCAGGAGGCCGGCACCGACCGTCGCTGCTTCATCCAGACCCGGCTGCGGGAAAACGTTCTGCTGCAGGCGAAGGTGTGTCAGTCGGGCGACGGCGGTCCCGCGGTGAACGCGCTGGCGGCGGCGATGCAGAACACGCTCGGGCAATAGCTCCTCGCACGAACAAAGTGTTCTTTGCGTATCCGATGCGACCACCGGATGACCCACATGAAAACACCCCAGTTGATCGTGACTGGGGCGTTGTTCTAGTGCGTCGGCGCGCTACGCGCGGCCTGGCCGAAGATCAGGCTAGTGGTGGTGGTCATGGTGGTTTCTCGCGTCGGCCGGTGTAGTAGTCCCATTTAGTAACTACCTAGGCAGCTGGTGACACCTGGGATGACCAGCGGGCCGACCAGGCCGGTGCCGTCGCGCACCGGGACCGCGAGGTGCGCAACCCGCTGAGTGTGCAGATCACGCAGCATCCGCGGGTCGGCGACCAGGTAGTCGGACAACACCACCAGGTCGACTCCGGCGCGAGTCATCACGGCATGCGGTTGGCTGCTCTGCTTGACCCGGGCACCCGAACAGGGCAGCGCCTCGACCAGCAGTTCTGACAGAGGGCCGCGTCCGTGCACCCGGATCGACGCCGACCGGCCGGGCCGCTGCCGGCGACCACGGGTGGCGACCCCGGCGTTCACCAGCTGCGTGACCAGATCGCCCAGCTCACCGGCAGCCACCGCTCCGTGCCGGTCAGCCTGACGCTGCAGCTCGCTCATCGGTACCGGCGAGTGCATCGACCGCAGCAGCGTGACGAGCCCTGGCGGAGATGCTACGCAGGGCTCGCTGAAAGATTCAATTGGCCACCATTCACATGCACCCGGCAGGCTCCGTGGCCGTCCTAATCAACCAGGAGACCACGTCCAGTCAACTGCAGATCGGCCGCAGTGAAACGCGCCGGGCTCCAGAAGATCACGCCGCACGACTTGCGCCACACCTGCGCGTCCCTGGCGGTCAGCGCCGGGGTGAACGTGCTGGCGTTGCAGCGGATGCTCGGGCACACCAGCGCAGCAATGACATTGGACACCTACAGCGACCTGTTCGACGACGATCTGGACGCCGTGGCGGTCACACTGCACAGTCGCTATTCGCGCTCAAGTGTGGGCAAAATGTGGGCACGAGAGCATGCAGACGATAGCTAGCAAACATGAAAACTGGTATCTAGCTGCACCAACAGGTTCATGGCATCTGTGCGGGCGGAGGGACTCGAACCCTCACGCTCTCTCAAGCACGGGCACCTAAAGCCCGGGTGTCTGCCAATTCCACCACGCCCGCGCGCCCAGCGATCGTACCGCTTTGTTTGTCGACGAATTTGTCAGTGGTGCGGGCTACGTTCGGGCGCAGCACTAGACGAAGGCGAGGGTTGTGCGGTCAGCGGAGGAGTTCGACGCCGTGCAGCGCCTTATCACAGCCGGCCTGAACGACTGGCGCGATTGCGCGAATGACTGGCATTCCGCGAGCGACAGTGCGGGACTGGCGGCGCCGGCCACAAGTTCGATCGAGAGACTCGTGCGCATTACCCGGATACGCTCACGACTTTTCTAGCCTGCCCGCGCGTGCGTACAGCTATCTGCTTGGTCTCTACTTGGGCGACGGATTTGTCTCGCGATGCCGCCGAGTTTGGTGCCTAAGAGTGACGCTCGATGCTAAGTACGCGAGAATCGTTGACCGATGCCGCGAAGCGATCGACGCGCTGATGCCTGGCCAGCACGCAGCGACGCGACGCCGTGCCGACAGTTGCATAGAGGTGTCGCTGTACTCCAAGCATTGGCCATGTCTGCTTCCGCAGCATGGTCCAGGCAAGAAGCATTTGAGGCCCATTCGGCTGGAGCCGTGGCACGAAGTGCTCGTCAAAGCGGCGACCAAGGAATTCGTTCGGGGCTTGATCGATAGCGACGGCTGCCGCGTCGTAGCGAACGACCGCGGTGTCCGGAGTGTCCGCTACCACTTCTCAAACCGATCAGACGATATTCGTGGGCTGTACTGCGCGGCGCTCGACGATCTGGGAATCCCGTGGACGCGTCCAAACAGGTACCACGTCGCCGTCTACCGCAAGGCCGCGGTGGCACGTCTCGACGAATTCGTCGGACCAAAAGCGTGATGAGCTCTCACGGAAGACCGCAGAGTACCGTCTAAGGATGTCCACTACGCGTCGTCGGAGACCCGCGCTCATTGTGCTGGTGATCCTCGCGGCCGGCGGGTGCCTGGCCTTGGGCTGGTGGCAGTGGACACGGTTCCAGTCGACGTCGGGCACCTTTCAGAACCTGGGCTATGCAATGCAGTGGCCACTCTTCGCCGGATTCTGTGTATACGCCTACCGCAAGTTCGTCCGCTACGAGGAGTCACCGCCGGAGCCGCGGAATGACCGCACGATGACCGAACTGCCAGCCGGACTGCTGCCCGAGCGGCCCAGACCCGTACAGCACAAGGCCGATGATCCCGTGCTACAGGAGTACAACGCTTACCTGGCCGAACTTGCGAAGCGCGATGCCGAGAAAAAGAACAGGACCATCGCATGACCACACCTGAGACGCCCGAAGCACGGCCGGTTACACCCGTCGAAAAGATCCGCACCGCGCTGCTCGGCTACCGCGTGA
Source organism: Mycobacterium sp. (assembly GCF_035623875.1). Lineage (GTDB taxonomy): Bacteria > Actinomycetota > Actinomycetes > Mycobacteriales > Mycobacteriaceae > Mycobacterium. Next base: position 8,402 of record NZ_DASPSP010000039.1, read on the forward strand.
TGGCGTGGACAACGGGTATCTGGCTCATCGCGCTGTGCTACGAGATCGTTTCTCATCTGGTCTTCCATCACGAAATCCGCTGGATCGAAGTCGTGCACGGCTGGGTCTATTTCACTTACGTATTGGCAGCTTTCAATCTTGCGGTCAAGGTCCGGTGGCCGATCGGCAAGACGATCGGCGTGCTGTTGGCCGGAACCATCCCGCTGGTCGGGATCATCGTCGAGCACTTTCAGACCAGAGACGTGAAGGCTCGTTTCGCCCTGTAGTCCAAGGCAATTCACACTTACCCGGCTAGTGCTCGCAGCGCCGGTAACAATAACGCAAGCGCGCGGCCGCGATGCGACATGGCGTCCTTCTCCGGCGAAGTCAGCTGCGCTGCGGTGCGGTCATCACCGTCTGGAACGAACACCGGGTCGTAGCCGAAGCCGCCGTCGCCGCGCGGCTCCCGCGCGATGGAGCCGGGCCATTCGCCGCGGACGACGACTTCGCCTGACTCCGACACCAGCGCGCAGGCCGACACGAACGCCGCACCACGTCGCTCATCGGGCACATCGCGCAGCTGCGCCAACAGCAGCGCGGTGTTGCCGGTGTCGTCGCCATGCGCACCCGACCACCGCGCCGATAGCACGCCGGGCATGCCGTTCAGCACGGCGACCTCCAGCCCGGAGTCGTCGGCGACGGTCGGCAATCCCGTCGCCGCGAACCCATCGCGGGCCTTCGCCAACGCGTTGTCCTCGAAAGTCGCGCCGGTTTCCGGCGCTTCCTCGAACGCTGGCACGTCGTCGAGCGACACCAACGTCAGGCCGGTGACCGCAGCCGCGTCCAGCACGCGGCGCAGCTCGGCCAATTTCTTACGGTTGCGGCTGGCGACCAGCAGGCGGGTCAGCTTCCGAACGCCTTCTCACGCGCGGGTCCATCCGGCAATACACCCGGATACGGCAACGCCAACGCTTCCTGCTGCGCCGCAAAGAGCTTCTCGCAGGCCCCCTGCGCGGCGTCGAGCAGCTTGTCGAGCGTCGAACGCGGGAACGTCGCACCCTCACCGGTGCCCTGGACCTCGACCAGGGTCCCGGTGTCGGTGGCCACGACGTTCATGTCGACCTCGGCGCGGGCGTCTTCTTCGTAGGGCAGGTCCACCCGTACGCGGCCGTCGACCACGCCGACGCTGACCGCCGCGATCGCGCATGAGAGCGGCCGCGGATCGGACAGCTTGCCGGCCGCAGACAGATAGGTCACCGCATCGGCCAGCGCGACATACGCACCCGTTATCGCCGCGGTGCGAGTACCGCCGTCGGCCTGCAGCACATCGCAGTCGATCGCAATGGTGTTCTCCCCCAACGCCGCGAGGTCGATGCAGGCACGCAGCGCCCTGCCGACCAGCCGGCTGATCTCTTGCGTGCGGCCGCTGAGGCGACCCTTCACCGATTCGCGGTCGCTGCGAGTGTGGGTGGCCGACGGCAGCATCGCGTATTCGGCGGTGAGCCAACCCAAGCCAGAGCCTTTGCGCCAGCGCGGCACGCCTTCGGTGACGCTTGCCGTGCACAGGACTTTGGTCTGGCCGAATTCGATCACCACCGAACCCGCCGGGTGCGAGGTGAACCCGCGGGTGATGACAACCGGTCGAAGCTCGTCGTCGAGGCGGCCGTCTTCTCGTTTGGACACGCCGCCAACCCTAGCCCTAGCGCACAGTTAGCCGGTCAGGAGCGGCCGACGTTGAACGTCTCCCCGCAGACCACCGCATGCACCGGGCCGCCGAATTCGGCTTTCGCCTCGCTGATCACGTCCTCGCGGGAGGTCCAGGGCGGGATGTGGGTGAGCAACAGCTCCCCCGCCCCGGCGGCGGTAGCGATCCGCCCAGCCTCGGTGCCCGACAGGTGCAGGTTGGGTGGACGCTCGGGCGAGTGTGTCCAGGACGCCTCGCAGAGGAAGACGTCGGCGCCGCGGGCCAGCTCGATGGCCGCGTCGCAGTAGCCAGTGTCACCGCTGTACACAAACGTCGCGCCCGCGGGATTGGTGATGCGCAGGCCAAACGACTCGGTCGGGTGACAAACAACCCGCGGCAAGACGGTCAGCGCGCCCACGTTGACGGGCTCACCGTCGACCCAATGCCGGATGTCGAAAATATCGGAGAAATCGTCGATCTCGCCGCCGTACGGCGACGACGCTGCGCCGAGCCGCGACCACGTGTCGCTCGGGCCGTACATCAAGGCCTTACCGACCGGCGGCGACGGGTGGTAGCGGCGCCAGACGAACAATCCCGGTAGGTCCAGGCAGTGGTCGGCGTGCAGGTGCGACAGCAATATGTGGACCGAACCCGGATCGGCGTGTCGTTGCAGTGCACCGAGGACGCCTCCACCGAAGTCGATGACCAAGGGCGGGGTGTCCGGCGCCCTCAGCAGGTAGCCCGACGCCGGCGAATCCGGGCCGACGACGCTCCCAGAGCAGCCCAGCACGGTGATTCGCACGGTCACTACTGTGCCATGCCAGCGGCCATGTTGGCGAAAACATCCCCGCTTTCGTTGGCGGGAACTCAGCTGGGCGTCGCGACGTGACGGTGGACGGGGTGGACGCCGGTGATCGCCGGTCCCAAAAACCGGGCCGCAAGGCGCAGAAACGCCTCGGGGTCGCCGGTCGCCTCGAACACCCGACGCGGCGCAGACGCGCCGGGCCGATCGGGGTGCGGATGCAGTAAATCAAGCTCAGTCAGCACCCGGACCAGCTCCTTCGCGGTCTCCTCGGCGCTAGAGACCAGCGTGACGGTCTCGCCCATTGCCAGCTGGATCAGTCCGGAAAGCAGCGGATAGTGGGTGCAGCCCAGCACCAGCGTGTCGACATCGGCGCGCTGCAACGGCTCGAGGTAACCCTCGGCCAACCCGAGCACCTGGCGGCCGCTGGTGATGCCGCGCTCGACGAAATCGACGAACCGCGGGCAGGCCACCGCGGTGATCTGGGTGTCGCGGGCGGCGGCGAACGCGTCCTGGTAGGCGCCCGAGGCGACGGTGGCCCGGGTGCCGATCACGCCGATGCGGCCGTTGCGGGTCGCGGCGACCGCGCGGCGTACCGCGGGCAGGATCACTTCGACGACGGGCACGTCGTAGCGTTCCCGCGCGTCATACAGGCAGGCCGAGGATGCCGAATTGCAGGCGATCACCACAGCCTTGACTCCGCGGTCGACCAGGTCGTCGCCGATGGCCAGCGCATGACCGCGGATCTCTGGGATCGAAAGCGGGCCGTAGGGGCCGTTGCCGGTGTCGCCGACGTAGATGACGTCCTCGTCGGGCAGTTGGTCGATGATGGCCCGCGCCACCGTCAAGCCGCCGACGCCGGAGTCGAATACCCCGATGGGGGCTAGTGCATTACTCATGCCGCCTCACGTCAGGGGCCGTTGGGAGCCGCGGCGGCGAAGCTCGCGAGCTTTGCGTTCCGGGCTGGACAATAGGTAAGCGGCGAGCACGCCGGCAATGCCCCCGCAGAGATGTCCCTGCCAGGACACACCTCCGCAGACGTTGAGTACTGGCACTGCCCCCCATAGGACACCGCCGTAGGCGAGCATTACCACAACCCCGATGGCGATCTGCCAGCCTGAGCGGGTGAAGAATCCGAACACCAGTAAGAAGGTCAGCCAGCCGAAGATCAGCCCCGAGGCGCCGATGTGATCCGTCTCGCCGCAGGGCGATCCCAGGTTGCCGATCAGCCAGGTGCCGAAGCCGCCGATGATCCACACGATCGCCGTCGCCCACAGGAACCGGGACAGCCCGGCGAGCGTGACCAGAAAGCCGAGCACCAGCGCGGGCCCGGTATTGGCAATCAGATGCGCCCAGTTCGCGTGCAGCAGCGGAGCGAACAGAATGCCCCACAGGCCGTCGGTCTCCAGCGGCCGAATGCCGTTGTAATCCCACTGGTGGTTGTCGAGCTGGTCGAACAGCTCGACGACGTAGAGCAACGCCACGAAGCTGATGATCGTGGCTCCGCCGACCACCCATGCGGAGCGTTTCTTCGGTTGCCGCGCCACGTCGCTCATCTGTGCCGCTCCTCCTCATCGCTGCGCTCTGCATTGTCGCCGATGCGTCGTAGAAACGCTCCGGGCAACAGGTCCCGGTAGGTCGGTATTCCGGCCACCGACTCGGCGGCGATCACGCCGACCAGCACCGCGCGGGCCAGGCAATCAGCCGCCGCGGCGCCGACCGCGGTCGCCAGCGCCGTCTCCGGCGAGAAGGCGGCCGGCGTGTCGGACGGCGGTGCGACCTCGATGGCGCCGGTGGCCAGGGCGAACACCATGTCGCCGTCTACCGGGGTATGTGACGGCCGGATGCTACGGGCGAGCCCGTCGTGAGCGGTGCGCGCGACTTGTTGGCAGGCGGCTGGGCTCAGCGCGGCATCGGTCGCAACCACCGCGATCGCAGTATTGAGCGGGCTCAACGGGGATTCGAGCTTCGCCAGCGCCGCAACCTGCTCATCGGGTGGCGCTGTCAGACCGAGCTCGTCGACCAGATAGGTCAGCCACGGCAGGCCGGTGGCCTGGTCGATGACATTGCCCGCGGAGTTCACCGCAACCAGCGCGCCGACAGTCACTCCCGACGGCAGCGTCATCGATGCAGTCCCCACACCGCCCTTCAACACACCGGCGCAGGCCCCTACCCCCGCCCCGACTGTGCCCACGACGACCTCGGCGCCAGCCGCCCGACAGGCGGCGTACCCGAACTCAGCCGTCGGCCGGTGGCTCCAGTCGCCGACGTCCAGGTCGAAAATCACCGCACCGGGCACGATCGGTACCACCCCGCCGGTCATCGCCACGCCGCGGTCGTGCTCCTCGAGCCAGCGCATGATTCCGTCGGCGGCGGCTAATCCGTAGGCGCTGCCGCCGGCGATGAACACCGCGTCGACATAGCGCACGCTGTTAGCCGGGTCCAGCAGATCGGTCTCCCGGCTACCGGGCGCACCGCCGCGGCAATCGCCGGCGCCCACCGTGCCGGGCGGCGTCAGAACGACGGTGACGCCGCGCGCCCAGCCGGCACCCATGGTCGCGTCGGGGTCCAGCCTTTGGTGGTGGCCGACCAGGATGCCGCCGACGTCGGTGATCGAGCTCATCGGGATCCCATCAGTGCGAGGACCAGGTACTCCTGCAGGAAGGTCAGCCACTGATAGACGTCGAGGTGCGAAGCCATCGGATGGTCGTCGGGGAGTTGATCGGGCCCGTTAGGGCGGATGTCGAGCATGGTGCCCAGCGCCAAGCGGATGTCGTTGACGGCCGCAATCCAGGCATTCGCCGCGTCCTCGGTCAGCTCGAATCGGCCGCCATCATCCGGGACCGTGGCCAACAGCTGTTGTGCGGCAACGCGTTTGGCCTCGATGATCTCCGGCTCGTGCAGGCTACGCAGAGCGGCGTTCAGCCTGTCCGTCGCTTCCTCCGCCAAGGGGGCAGCGTCGTCCGGCTTCGAGAAGTCCGGCAGCAGCCGCTGCAGCGTTGCGTTGTCAGGAGGTTCAGGGTTACCGGTCTTCATGCCGGTGATCTGTTCGAGTTCGTCTGGCGGCGCGGACGATTCCCGTTCGTCGAGTAGTCCGATCATCGAGCCCACCAAATTCTTGAGCAAGGCCGCCTCATGCGAGTCCAGAGCGGACCGGAAACGGGGACCGCCGGCGGTCTCAACCCGCTTCCACTTGCGCACGTGCGAACCCGGATGCCCTTGATCTCAGCGGTCCCGCTGCATGGTGGCCCACAACCCGGCCGCATGCAGCTTGGACACGTCGGTCTCCATGGATTCCCGGCTGCCGGACGACACCACTGCCTTGCCTTCGTTGTGCACTTGCAACATCAGCTTGGTGGCGTGCGGCTCGCTGTAGCCGAACAGCTTCTGGAAGACATAGGTCACGTAATTCATCAGGTTGACCGGATCGTCCCACACGATGGTCACCCACGGAGCGGCCGTGGTCTCGACCGAGTCGGCTTCCCGTTGCCCGGTAGTTCCCGGTTTAGTCGGCGCTGACGCAACCATGGGTTCTAGGATACCGAGCCGCAGCAATTCAACCGATACCGTTGGGGTGTGAATGACGCGGTTTGCGCCGGGCTGCTGACCGACAGGTACGAGTTGACCATGCTGGCAGCGGCGCTGCGCGATGGCACCGCGGATCGCCGGACCACATTCGAGCTGTTCGCGCGCCGACTGCCCGACGGACGTCGTTACGGGGTGGTCGCCGGGACGGGCCGTTTTTTGGCAGCTCTGCCCGAGTTCCGATTCGACGACACCGCGTGCGAGTCACTGGCCGAATTTCTCGACCCGGGCGCGTTGACGTACCTGCGTGACTTCCGCTTTGGCGGTGACGTCGACGGCTATGCCGAGGGTGAGCTGTACTTCCCTGGGTCTCCGGTGCTT
>NZ_DASPSP010000005.1:0-3551 GCF_035623875.1 Mycobacterium sp.
GGGCTCGACATCACCCAAGACGTCGAGCTGGCGATGGAGCTGGGCTACACCTCGCTTGCGCTTCGCTCGATGTTCGGCACCAACAACGGCATCGCCGGTCAAGTCCTGGTCGGATTCGGCACCGACGAGCAGAAGGCCACCTGGCTGGAAGCATTGGCGTGCGGAAAGGTCGCGTCGTTCGCGCTGACCGAGCCCGGGGCGGGATCGAACCCGGCGGGGTTGCGCACCAAAGCCCTTCGTGACGAAGCAGATTGGGTGATTTCGGGCGAGAAGCGGTTCATCACCAACGCACCGGTCGCGGATCTGTTCGTGGTCTTCGCCCGGACCCGTCCCGCCGACGACGCCGGACCGGGCATTGCTGTTTTCCTGGTTCCCGCGGACACCGCCGGTCTGGAGGTCGGGGCCAAGGACGCCAAGATGGGACAGGAAGGCGCCTGGACCGCTGACGTGCGCTTTACCGATGTGCGCGTCCCGGCCGGCGCGCTGGTCGGCGGCAGTGAGGACATCGGCTATCGAGCAGCGATGACCTCCCTGGCACGGGGCCGTATCCACATCGCGGCGTTGGCTGTGGGAACCGCTCAGCGAGCGCTGGACGAATCCGTGACGTACGCGGCCAGCGCCACCCAGGGCGGCACCCCGATCGGAAACTTCCAGCTCGTGCAGGCGATGCTCGCCGACCAGCAGACCGGGGTGATGGCCGGTCGTGCCCTGGTGCGTGACGCCGCCCGGCTGTGGATCACCGAGCAGGACCGGCGAGTCGCGCCGTCGGCGGCGAAGGTGTTCTGCACCGAAATGGCCGGCAAGGTCGCCGACCTCGCCGTGCAGATCCACGGCGGCAGTGGCTACATGCGCGAAGTACCGGTGGAGCGCATTTATCGTGACGTCCGGCTGCTGCGGCTCTACGAGGGCACCAGTGAGATTCAACGGCTGATCATCGGATCGAACCTGGTCAAGGCGGCGCAGCGTAAGCAGTGACGTATTATCGTTCGCGTTACAGTGACGTTTACGATATGGAGCGCGGATGAGCGGCCGGCTAACGGGCAAGGTGGCATTCATCACCGGAGCGGCACGGGGCCAGGGCCGCGCGCACGCGGTCCGGATGGCCCACGAGGGCGCCGACATCATCGCGGTCGACATCGCGGGCAAGCTGCCGTCCTGTGTGCCCTACGACTCGGCAACCCCAGAAGACCTGGCCGAAACCGCTGGGCTCGTCGAAGCGACCGGCCGCCGAGTTGTCACGTCAGCGGTCGATATTCGCGACTTCGACGGTCTGTGTGACGCGGTGGACGACGGCGTGGCCACCCTCGGGCGGCTGGACATCATCGTCGCCAACGCCGGCATCTCGGCTGCGCAGACATGGAACGAGATCACTCCCGAATCGTTCCGCGACGTAATGGACGTCAACGTGACCGGAACGTGGAACACGGTGATGGCCGGGGCCCAGAAGATCATCGACGGCGGTAGCGGCGGGTCCATCATTTTGATCAGCTCCGCGGCCGGCATCAAGATGCAGCCGTTCATGGTGCATTACACCGCCAGCAAGCACGCCGTGACCGGGTTGGCTCGCGCGTTCGCCGCGGAGCTGGGCAGGCATTCGATCCGGGTGAACAGCGTGCATCCCGGTCCGGTCAACACGGCCATGGGAAGCGGCGACATGGTCGCCGCAGTGGCCAGGGCCACCGAAACCTATCCGCAGTTGGCGAATGTGCTCACACCGTTTCTGCCGAATTGGGTGGCCCAGCCCGAAGATATCGCCGACGCGGTCTGCTGGCTGGCCAGCGAAGAATCGCGCAATGTCACCGCCGCGGCGATCTCCGTCGACCAGGGCTCCACGCAATACTGATTCGCGATTACGACGTCGTCGCTGCGCCTGATGGGTACTGGCCGATGAGATCTAATGTGCCGAGGTCGCGGATGGCTTGGCAGCCGCGAGCCAACATGGTGAGCACCATGTCGTCACCGCGGTCGGTGGCGGTGGCGAATGCGAATCCCAAGGCAGAGATGAGCAGGGCCTGCGGCATGCCGAGCCGGTAATCGCGCCAACAGGTTTCGCGGTCATAGCCGGCGACACCGTAGCCGGAAAGAGCTCGGTAATACTCGTCGACAAGGTCTTTCTCGATCGCTGAGCGCAGTTCCGGCTTGAGGCTGGTCGCCGTGAAGTAGGCGAGATCCCTTGCGGGCAGCCCCACCCCGAGTGTCTGCCAGTCAACCACCGTGACCCTGCTGGCGTCTGGATAGAACAGCAGGTTGTCGAGGCGGTAGTCGCCATGCAGCAGCGCAAACCGATCTCGTTCGGCAAGCAGCCAGGGTGCCACCAAACCCATTGCAGCGGTGAAAGTCTCACGGTCGGCTACGCTCATGCGATCACCGAGCTTGTCCAAGGTGATCTCGAGACTCATCCGCGCCACCTCGCCGAGACCTTCGGCCGATGCTTGGTCGGGCCGGGCGAAGGCAATCCCGGGCAAGTCCAACCACACCGGATCACACCAGCTGGGCCCGTGTAGTCCGGCCAACGCCTTGACGGCCAGTCTCGCCTCCTGCTCGCCGCAGCCCGCGAGTTGATCGCCCTGCGCCGCGGGTGCTTGATCGGCGAGCAACAGGGCGTAGTCAAAAGCGTCGTCGCTGATCTCGCAGTAGAAGCACTGCGGCGTCGGCACCCGCACCCGGCCGGCGACCACGTTGTAGAAGGTGCATTCACAGCGGTAGCCGATGGTCACCCGATCGCGCACAGTGTCATCCTGAGCAGGCAGTTTGATCACGAAGGTGTCCGGCAAGCTTCCCGCGTCATCGGCGTAGCTAACTGACACCCGATACGTCGCCCCGGTTTGTCCGGTACCGATGGCCGCCACATCCACTTCCGAGACTCGCACCGGGGTGTCGTCGCTGCTCAGTACTGCCGAGAGCCAGTCGCGGGTGATGTCGCCCGGGTGTCGGGGAATGGACATCCCGATGCTCGCTCCCTTCGTGGGTTGAGGACCCGACAACTGTAAGCCATACGACATGAGTTGCGGCCGAGTTGTCCGGAATGGGCCTGTCCGGCAGGAGCGGTTGAGTGGAATTCTGTATGACCGGGTGATCCTGCACGGCGCCACCCCTGACGAGCTGCAACCCATCATCGACCAATAGCGCCGAGAATCGTTCAGCGGTAAGCACATGCACTCAGCTGTCAGCCGAGGGTGTCCAGATGCGGGTGGACTCGGAGCGCCCCCGCAGCAGGGTGTCACCATGTGCGACCCAATGCTGGCGCTCAGCCGCATCGGCACGATCTATTGCCGCGGCTGAACACACGATCCGTTGGTCCAACGCTTTCGCGAAATCGGCCAGCCGCGCGGCCTCGTTGACCGCGTCGCCGACGACGGTGTATTCATAGCGGTTTTCGGCGCCAATGTTCCCGGCGAATACCGCCCCTGCCGAAACGCCTATCCCGAAGTCGACCCCCGGTAGCCTCCGCAGGTGGCTGCGCAGGCTACGAGCGGTGGCCAACGCCGCCGACGCCGCTCCAGCCGCGGGCAACGGCGCCCCAAAGACCGCCAGCGCGGCGTCTCCTTGGA
>NZ_DASPSP010000054.1:0-30190 GCF_035623875.1 Mycobacterium sp.
CGGACGCATCCAGTTGATCGGGCCGAGGAAGTCGCTGATGATCACCGCCATTCCGCGGCGGCGTTCGGGACGGCGCAACGCGTCGATAGCCGTCGCCAAATCCCCGCGCACCCCCGTCGGCGCTTTGGGAGCGGTGGCGATGGTGCGCAACAGCGTCTGCTCATGCTGGCGTCCAGAGCGTGCCGGTACCCGGGTCATCGTTGCGCCGTTGGCGATCAGCGCGCCGATCCGGTTTCCGCCACCGCTGTTGAGGTACGTGATCGCGGCCGCGGCCGCCACCGCCAGGTCACGTTTCTCGCAGACCGTGGTGCCGAAGTCCAAGCTGGCCGACATGTCGACCACCATCCAGGTCTCCAATTCGCGGTCGGCAATCATCTGCCGAACATGCGGGTGGGTGGTGCGCGCGGTGACCGCCCAGTCCATCCGGCGGACGTCGTCACCAGGCTGATACTCGCGCGACTCGCCCGGCTCGGAACCAGGACCTGGGATCAGGCCGAGATGGTCGCCATGCAGGACCCCGTCGAGCTTGCGTTTGACCGTGAGCTCAAGTGTCTTTAGCGCCGCCGACAGCTTCGGGTCGTCGATCTGCCCGCGCTGGAACGAGGGCGGATGGAGCACCGCCGGCTTCGCCGCGGCGGAATTTGCATCGGTCACCGACCGCTAGCCGCCACGGTCTGCATCACCGGGGGCACCGAATGACCCTGTTGCGGAACGGCATTCACCTGTGGCATGGCGACGGTCTGCAGCACCCGGTTGATGACGATCTCCGGCGAGATATCGTCGGCGAGCGCGTCATAGGTAAGCACCAACCGATGCCGCAGCACGTCGGGAATGACCTCAACGATGTCTTGCGGGATCACATAGTCGCGGCCGCGCACTAAAGCCAGCGAGCGCGCACCGGCGATGATGCCCAGCGAGGCGCGCGGCGACGCACCGAACGAGACCCAGCTCTTGACGTCGTTCATCCCGAGCTGCTCAGGGTAACGGGTGGCCATCACGACGCGCACCACATAGTCGACCAGCGCGTGGTGAACGAAGTTGTTCGCGGCAATCTCCTGTAGCCGCAGCAGGTCACCGGTGTTCAGGATCTGCTTGGGCTGCGGTGGCGTCACGCCCATCCGGTAGATAATCTCCCGCTCCTCTTCTGGCGAGGGATAGCCGACGTTGATCTTGAACAGGAAGCGGTCCCGCTGAGCCTCCGGCAGCGGGTAGACGCCCTCATGCTCGATCGGGTTCTGCGTCGCCATCACCAGGAACGGGTTGGGCAGCGGGAAGGTCTTGCCGCCGATAGAGACGTGGCGCTCTTGCATGACCTCCAGCAGTGCCGACTGCACCTTCGCCGGGGCCCGGTTGATCTCGTCGGCGAGCAGGAAGTTGACCACCACCGGGCCGAGCTCGGTGTCGAACTCCTCCTTGCCTTGCCGGTAGATGCGGGTACCGATGATGTCGGTGGGCACAAGGTCGGGCGTGAACTGGATACGCGCGAACGTTCCGCCGACCACTCGCGCGAAAGTCTCGACGGCCAGCGTCTTGGCCACGCCGGGCACACCCTCGAGCAGCACATGGCCCTTGGACAGCAGGCCGACCAACATCCGCTCCACGAGCTGGTCTTGCCCCACGATGATCCGCTTGACTTCGAAGATGGCTCGTTCCAGGGTGTGCACCTCGGCAGCCAGCCCATTGCCGCCGCCGGACGGCGCCGCATGCGCCGGGGCCGTCGAGGGCCCGCCCGGACTCGAGTAACCGCTGGCGCCCGGGGGCGGCCCGCCTGTTGATGTCATCGATTACCCTCCACGGTTCAACCTCCACGCTCGATCAGACACGACTGCTTGCACGACGAACGTCGCGGGGCAGCGGCGTGCCCTCGTTCAACTATTCCAGGCCACCCGGGTTCCGTCGACGTGACCATTCGCTGAAGCACACCACAAACGCGTCAGTATTCAATGTTCCGGGTCAAGAACGGCGTCATCCCGGCCTTTCGCACCGGGCTGACGGTGACTTTGCCGGCAAGGCTGGACGCCTCCAGCATCTGGCCATTGCCCAGATAGATAGTGACGTGCTGGCTGCCGCCCGGGCCATAGAAGATGAGGTCGCCGCGCTTGGCCTGTGACGGCGGAATGTGGCGACCGGCGTTGTACTGGTCACCCGAGAACCTCGGGATCAGCACGCCCACCCCGGCGAAGCTGTAACGGACTAACCCCGAGCAGTCGAAGCCGACGGTGTCGGCGCCGGAGTCCACGCCTCGGCTGGGTCCGTTCAGCGTGCCGCCACCCCACGCATACGGCACCCCCATCTGTGAGGATCCGCGGCGGATCACGTACTCGACCGCCTGCCGCCCATACACCCGGGGAACCCCGCTGGGACGGGTGTTATTGCCACCCAGGTTGAGTCCGAGCCCGCCGAGAAACTGCCGGCCTAGATCAAGCGTGGTCTGGGTGGCGTTGGCGGTGGCCTGTAGCGAAGCGTTGGCGATGGCAACCGGGTCTCCCGGCGCGCCCGCGCTGACCACCGGCGGCAAGGTGGGGTCCCACGCGCCGTCCTCCGCATCGGCGGGACCGGCCAGACCGATCAGCAGACCGAACGCAGCCAGCATTGGCCAGACCACCCTGGCCCGGCGAAACCCCTTGCCGTTCATAAACCAGCGGCGCATAGGTCCTTTCACGCGTCAGTACTCGATGTAGCGGACCACGTAGGGCGTCATGCCGCTGGTGCGAACCGGTGCGACCCGGACCTTCAACCCGACGTCGGGCGCCTCGAGCATCTGACCCTGACCGAGATAGATCGTCACGTGCTGGCTGCCGCCGGGGCCGTAGAAAATCACGTCGCCGCGGCGCATCTGCGAAGACGGGATCTTGCGGCCCAAGTTGTACTGCGAACCCGAGTAGTGCGGCAACTTGATCCCCACCCCGGCGAACGAGTACAGTACTAGCCCGGAGCAGTCGAAACCGACTGTGTCGGAACCGGATCCGATGCCGTTACTCGGTCCGCCCGCATTGCCGCCTCCCCACGAATACGGCACGCCCAACTGCGAGAGCCCGCGGCGAATCACATACTCGGATGCCTGCCGTCCGTACACCCGCGGAATCCGGCCGTTGGTGAAGCCGGTGGGTGTGGGGGCCAGCCCCATGTGCTGCAGGAAGCTGCGGCCCATGTTGGCGGTGACCTCCGACGAGGTCGCCGAAAACCCCAGAACCTTGTTCAGGATCGCAATGGGGTCGCCCAGGACGTTGGCGCTGGGCACCATCGGCAGCGTGGGATCCCATTCGCCGCTCCAATTGCCGCCATTGCCCTGCGGCCGGCTGGGCAGACCCGGCGCCGCCGGATCCCACCGATCACCGGAGGACCCTGATGCTGGGGCCGCCTGGCCCCTGGCACCCGGTCCGCCTGCGGATGCCGACCAATTGCGGGCGGCGTCGAGTCTGGCCTGGGCCGCGTTACGCTCGTCGGCCAGGCGATTGACTTCTTGCTGCTGTTCGCTGAACTTGCGGTGCACGTCGACCAATGCGGCCACCGCGGCGTTCTGGCTGGATTGGGCGTCGGCAACGGCCTTGTCCGCTTTCTGCTTGGCCAACCGGGCCGCCGATTCCTTGTTCACTTGCTCAGTACGAGCTCGTTGCAAGTTGTCCATCACCTGCCGAGAACTGGCGGCCAGGGTCTGGCCGGCGGCCGCGGTCGCGATGATGTCGTCGGGACTGGCCGCCTTGAGGTAGCTGTCGGAGGGACCGTTGACGTAACTGGCTACCGCGAATCGGTCGAATCGCTTCTGGGCGGCCGCGATCGCACCGTTGGCATCTCGGACCGCCTGCTGGCTGGTCTCGACCTCACGCTGTGCGGTTGCGGCGTTGTCGCGTGCGGTTTCGACGTCGACCACAGCCTTGTTGACGCTCTCCTGCTCAGTCTGAATTTGCGCGCCGAGGTCCTGCAGCCGCTGGTTGGCTTGGGCGACATCGGCGATCAGTTTGGCCATGGTGTCGGGCGCGGCACCCGGGTCGGCATTCGCCAGCCCGGGGATACACAGCGTCACCAGCACGCTGAGCATGGCCGGAGCGATGCGGCGGGTGAGCCTGGTGGCCAGTCGGACAGACGAGCCGCGGCAGTTGCGTCTCATTCGACTTGGATCTCCTATGGCTCAACGCGGGCGGACGGCGCTGGTAGTTCGCGCCCCCAGCAACCACTGGAAGCGCGATTTAAATCAAAAGCATCCTTATGCACCGTATGTCACATCTGACTCAGAAGAAACTTTAGTAACAAATTACACTCTGTTCTTCCGACAACTGTGACCGAACGGTGACATCACTGATTTGCCCGCAGCGACGGTGCGGGTGCCGCCGTTATGCGACACAAGCCAAATACGGCGAGTTAGACGCTCTAGCCAGCTTCTTGCGCGGTCGCCGCCACGTCATTTGGCGACGTTGCTGAGCGCCTAGTGCGCAGTTGCATGATGCGGGTACCGATCACCGCCGCAAGCACTCCGATAAGAAGCACGATTGTGAACGCGGTCCAGGGAAACTGCGGCGTGTTGAGCTGGTGCAAAAAGTTCTGCGCCGAGACCACCGGGTTGCCGGTCTTGGCGTTGTCTTCGCCGATCTCCAGGGTGGCGCGCGGGAAGTGTGTGCTGTAGGTGCCGACGAAGTTCGGGCTGAGCACCAACACGGTGGCATCGGTGTGTTGGGCGCCCACCCTGGTGGCGATGTCGCGAAGCGGCGTGTCGTTCAGGGGGTTGCGGTCGAGGACCACGATCTTGAGATCGATGCCGTCGTTGTGCGCTTGATCGATCACCTGAAGTAGCGCCGGCGTGACGGCTGCTGGCGCGCTGATGTTCTTGGCTGTGACCTGTTCTTGCACGATCGCCAGGCACTGGTCGGGCGGTGTTGCCGGATCGGCACCGATGGTGCCGCAGATCTCGCCCGGGATGTAGAGCGGCGCGTGCGGGGTGGTCACGGTTCAAGACGGTACCGCCCCGTGTCGGCTATGACGGCAGTCGGCCGCCAGACAAAGGTCCGGGCCGCGGTACGCCGGAATGCAGGACAAGCGTACTGTTAGACTGGTCTCGTCGACACCGCCCGTCGGCGAGCAGAACTAAATCCCGGGAGTTGATGTGACCAGCAAAGATTCGGTGAATTCGTTCGAAGCGCGCAACACCCTGGCGGTCGGCGACAACAGTTATCAGATCTATCGCCTGGACGCCGTGCCGGGCACGGAGAAACTCCCCTACAGCCTCAAGGTGCTCGCGGAAAACCTGCTGCGCAACGAGGACGGCAGCAACATCACCAGAGACCACATCCAGGCGATTGCCAACTGGGATTCCCAGGCCGATCCCAGCATCGAGATCCAGTACACGCCCGCCCGCGTCGTCATGCAGGACTTCACCGGCGTGCCGTGCATCGTCGACTTGGCCACGATGCGTGAGGCCATCGGGGATCTGGGCGGGGACGCCGAGAAGGTCAATCCACTGGCGCCGGCCGACCTGGTGATCGATCACTCGGTGATCGCGGATCTTTTCGGCCGCGCTGACGCGTTCGAGCGCAACGTCGAGATCGAATACCAGCGCAACGGCGAGCGCTACCAATTCCTGCGGTGGGGGCAGGGCGCCTTCGCCGACTTCAAGGTGGTGCCGCCGGGCACCGGCATCGTGCACCAAGTCAACATCGAATACCTCGCGCATGTGGTGATGGAGCGCGATGGGGTGGCCTACCCGGACACCTGTGTCGGCACCGACTCGCACACCACGATGGTCAACGGCCTGGGCGTATTGGGCTGGGGCGTCGGCGGAATCGAAGCCGAAGCCGCGATGCTCGGCCAGCCGGTCTCGATGCTCATCCCACGGGTGGTCGGCTTCAAACTCACCGGTGAGATCCAGCCCGGTGTCACCGCCACCGACGTCGTGCTGACCGTCACCGAGATACTGCGCAAGCACGGCGTGGTCGGCAAGTTCGTCGAATTCTACGGCGAAGGCGTGGCAGAAGTTCCGCTGGCGAACCGCGCGACGCTCGGCAACATGAGTCCCGAATTTGGTTCCACCGCAGCGATTTTCCCCATCGACCAGGAGACGATCGATTACCTGCGGTTCACCGGTCGCAAAGAAGAGCAACTCGCGCTGGTCGAGGCCTACGCCAAAGAGCAGGGCATGTGGCACGACCCCAAGCACGAGCCGGAGTTCTCCGAGTACCTCGAACTCAACCTGGCCGACGTGGTGCCATCGATCGCGGGACCCAAGCGGCCTCAGGATCGAATCGCGTTGGCAGAAGCCAAATCCACGTTCCGCGAGCAGATCCCCACCTACGTTGGCGACGACCCGGACAAGAAGGACTACTCGAAGCTGGACGAGACGGTTGACGAGACGTTCCCGGCCAGCGACCCGGGAGCACTGAGCAACGGCCATGCTGACGACCACAAACCGGTGGAGTCGGCCGCAAAGCATGCCAATGGACGGGTGAGCAACCCGGTGACCGTGAAATCGCAAGAACTTGGCGAATTCGTACTCGACCACGGCGCGGTGGTGATCGCCGCCGTCACCTCATGCACCAACACGTCCAACCCCGAGGTGATGCTGGGCGCGGCGCTGCTGGCGCGCAATGCCGTGGAGAAGGGCCTTACCGCCAAGCCCTGGGTGAAGACCACGATGGCGCCGGGCTCGCAGGTCGTCAGCGACTACTACGAAAAGGCCGGGCTATGGCCGTATTTGGAGAAGCTCGGCTTCTACCTTGTCGGCTACGGCTGCACCACCTGCATCGGCAACTCCGGTCCGCTGCCCGAGGAGATCTCCAAGGCGGTCAACGACAACGACCTTTCCGTCGCGGCGGTGCTGTCCGGCAACCGGAATTTCGAGGGCCGCATCAACCCGGACGTGAAGATGAACTACCTGGCCTCGCCGCCGCTGGTGGTCGCCTACGCGCTGGCCGGCTCGATGGACTTCGATTTCGAATCGCAGCCGCTGGGCAAGGACAACGAAGGCAACGACGTCTACTTACGCGACATCTGGCCATCGCAGAAAGACGTGTCCGACACCATCGCGTCGGCGATCAACCAGGAGATGTTCGTCACCAACTATGCCGACGTGTTCAAGGGCGACGAGCGATGGCGCAACCTGCCCACCCCCAGCGGCAAAACCTTTGAGTGGGATGCCGACTCGACCTATGTGCGCAAGCCGCCGTACTTCGAGGGGATGCCCGCCGACCCGGAGCCGGTCAGTGACATCAGCGGCGCCCGGGTGCTGGCCCTGCTCGGTGACTCGGTGACCACCGACCACATTTCGCCGGCGGGCAGCATCAAGCCCGGCACCCCGGCGGCGCAGTATCTCGACGAGCATGGCGTCGAGCGCAAGGATTACAACTCCTTTGGGTCGCGGCGCGGCAACCACGAGGTGATGATCCGCGGCACGTTCGCCAACATCCGGCTCCGCAACCACCTGCTTGACGCCATAGCGGAAGGGGTCTCCGGTGGGTACACCCGCGACTTCACCCAGCCCGACGGACCTCAGGCGTTCATCTACGACGCCGCGCAAAACTATGCGGCAAAAGACATTCCACTGGTCGTGCTGGGCGGTAAGGAATACGGTTCGGGCTCGTCACGGGACTGGGCGGCTAAGGGCACACGGCTACTGGGCGTGCGCGCGGTGATCGCCGAATCGTTCGAGCGCATCCACCGGTCCAACCTGATCGGCATGGGTGTGATCCCGCTGCAATTCCCCGAAGGCAAGACCGCCGAGTCGCTGGGCCTCGATGGCACCGAGGTATTCGACATCACCGGCATCGAGGCGCTCAACGATGGCAAGACGCCAAAGACGGTGCACGTCAAGGCCGGCAAGCCAGGCGCGGACGTGATCGAATTCGATGCGGTGGTCCGAATCGACACACCGGGCGAGGCCGACTACTACCGCAACGGCGGCATCTTGCAGTACGTGCTGCGCAACATGCTCAGGTCGAGCTAGTGGCGATCGCAAGCGCGGCGCAGCCGGGCGCAGCGGGTCGCCACGCGACAACCGTGGCGATCGCAAGCGCGGCGCAGCCGGGCGCAGCGGGTCGCCACGCGCGGACGTAGCGGAACGCCTGTGCCCAAGGTCAGCCAGGACCATCTGGCGGCCCGTCGCCGTCAGATCCTCGACGGTGCCCGTCGCTGCTTTGCCGAATACGGCTACGAACAGGCCACGGTGCGGCGGCTGGAACAGGCCATCGGGTTGTCGCGGGGAGCGATCTTCCACCACTTCCGCGACAAAGACACGTTGTTCTTCGAACTGGCCCGCGAGGATGCCGAGCGGATGGCCGCGGTCGCGTCGCGGGAAGGTCTCATCCAGGTGATGCGGGACATGCTCACCGCACCCGACCAGTTCGACTGGCTCGCCACCCGATTGGAGATCGCGCGGAAGCTGCGCCACGACCCCGCGTTCAGTCGGGGGTGGGCCGAGCGCTCGGCGGAGCTGACGGCGGCAACGATCGATCGGCTGCATCGACAGAAGCGGGCCGGGCGGGTGCGCGACGACATCCCGAGCGATGTACTGGTGTGCTACCTGGACCTGGTTCTCGACGGGCTAGTCGCCCGGGTGACCTCCGGAGAAGACCCACAGCGCCTTAGCGCCGTCCTCGATCTGGTCGAGCGTTCGGTACGCCAGCGATAAGTTAATCGCATTACCGAGATCGCGTGCGGTGGTTGGGCCCACCGCGGCTGCGCATCGTGGTCCCCGATTCGCGCAGCATGCTGTGGATCGACCCGTACGATCTGCCGGTGGACGCGACCAGGGTACGAATGCTGGCCCCGCCCTCGTAAGCACTGCGCAACTCGACCAGTAACTGCGAGCGCGTTTTCTTAGATTTCCTCATCGGCGCCTCCCCGCTTCAACAGGATCCCCAAGCACACAGCGTAGAAAGCCGACGTCAACGGCGGGCCAATTTGACGAAATCGCCTGCGCCACCGCTGAGCCGAGTTGCTTAGGCGGTCAAGCCAACTCGATCAGGTCCCGGTAATCCTCAGACCAATGGTCTTCGGTGCCGTCGGGAAGCAGCACGACACGTTGCGGGTCGAGCGCTTCGGCGGCGCCGGGGTCGTGCGTCACCAGCACCACCGCACCGGTGTAGCTACGCAGTGCGTCCAGCACCTGCTCGCGAGACGCTGGATCGAGATTGTTCGTCGGCTCGTCGAGCAGCAACACATTAGCCGTCGACGCAACCAGGCCGGCCAGCGCCAGCCGGGTCTTCTCCCCGCCGGACAGTGTGCTGGCCAACTGGTCGAGCTGGCTGCCGCTGAACATAAACGCCCCGAGCAGACCACGTAGGTCTTGCTCACCGGAATCGGGTGCGGCGTGCCGGATGTTCTGCCAGACCGTCGCAGTGTCGTCGAGGGTGTCGTGCTCCTGCGCAAAATACCCGAGTTTCAAACCGTGTCCGGGCTCCAGCGCCCCGGCGTCGGGTTGCTCGACGCCGGCCAACAGCCGCAGCAATGTTGTCTTGCCCGCGCCATTGAGTCCCAGCACCACCACCCGGGAGCCGCGGTCGATCGCGAGGTCAACGCCGGTGAACACTTCCAGCGATCCGTAGGTCTTGGTCAGACCGGTGGCCACCAACGGGGTGCGCCCGCATGCCGCCGGGCTGGGGAACTTGATCCGGGCCACCTTGTCGGCCACCCGCTCTTCGTCGAGCGCGGCCATCATTCGGTCGGCGCGTCGCAGCATGTTCTGGGCCGCAACGGCTTTGGTGGCCTTGGCGCCGAGCTTGGCGGCTTGGGCACGCAACGCAGTGGCCTTGCGTTCGGCGTTGGCACGTTCTCGGCGGCGCCGCTGCTCGTCGGTGGCGCGGGCGTCGAGATACTTCTGCCAACCCATGTTGTAGACGTCGGCTTCGCCGCGCACCGCGTCGAGAAACCAGACCCGGTTGACGACGTCGGCCAACAGATCGACGTTGTGGCTGATGACCACCAGACCGCCGGCGTGGTTCCGCAAGAAATCCCGTAACCAGCCCAGTGAATCGGCGTCGAGGTGGTTGGTCGGCTCATCGAGCAGCAAGGTGGTGGCCGACCCGGCGCCGGTGGCCCCGCCCTCAGCGGCGGCGAACAGAATTCGCGCCAACTCGACGCGGCGGCGTTGACCGCCGGATAGCGTACGCAACTGCTGGGTCAGCACCCGTTCGGGCAACCCGAGACTCGCGCAGATCCGGCCGGCCTCACTTTCGGCGCCGTAACCGCCCAGCGCGGCGAAGCGCTCCTCGAGTTGGCCGTAGCGGCGGATCGCACGATCGCGGGCAGCGTCGTCGGCAACCTCGGCCATTAGCGCCTGCTGCTTTTCTAGGTCGGTGAGTAGCGTGTCCAGTCCGCGCGCGGACAGCACCCGGTCGCGGGCCAGGATGTCGAGACCGCCCTCTTTGGGATCCTGCGGCAGATAACCGATCTCGCCGGTGCGCGTCACCGTTCCGGCGTACGGCTGGCTCTCCCCCGCGAGGATGCGCAGGGTGGTGGTCTTCCCGGCGCCGTTGCGCCCGACCAGCCCGATGCGGTCACCGGGCTGTATCCGCAGTGCCGGCCCGTCCGCGAAGAGCAACGTGCGCGCGCCAGCGCGGACCTCGAGGTCCGTAGCCGTGATCACGGTCACTCTCCTTGTTCAGTGTGTTACTTGTCGTCGGTGAACACCGGTGGCCGTTTCTCGGCACGCGCGGCAACCGCCTCTTCGAAGTTGGTGGTGAGCAAACGAACGAAGAGCTGTCCCAGGCCCTCGGCCTGCATGTGCCCTTCCAGGCTAGCCGCGTCCAGTCCACTCCACAGTGTGCGCTTGGTCAACTCGATTCCCGGCCGCGAGAACGCGGCGATGCGTTCGGCCATCGCGTAGCAGGTTTCCAGCAGCCGTTCTTCCGGGACCTGCCGCGAGACCAGCCCGATCCGCTCAGCTTCCTCGGCGTCGATGTCCCGACCGGTCAACATGATCTCGAACGCCCGCGACGAGCCGATGGCCCGGGGCAACAAGTAGCTGAGACCCAGCTCGCTGGCGGTCAGGCCGTTGTTGATGCCCGCGGCCCGGAAATAGGCCCCGCTCGAGGCGACCCGGATGTCGGCGGCCAGCGCCAGGCACAGGCCACCACCTATCGCTGCCCCGTTGACCGCGGCGATCACCGGTTGGTGCAGCCGTCGCAGCGCCAGGATCACGTCGTCGAGAACCTGCATGGAGCGCAGCGCGTAGGTGGGCCTGGTCAGGCCTTCGACGTGCGGCACCTCCCCGGCCGACTTGTGGTCGGCACCCGAGGAGAACCCTCGGCCTGCCCCGGTCAGCACGACCACCCGCACCGAGTTGTCGTAGGTGATCTTCTCCAGCGCCTCTTTGAGCGGCACCATTACGTCGAACGCCATGGAGTTCATCCGCTCCGGGCGGTTGAGGGTGATCAGCGCGACCTGCGGCCGCGGATGTTCAACGAGGACCAAACTCACCGTTGAACGGTACCGTGTCGAGGCGATCAGCCCTGGTCGCGCTCCTGCGCCGCGATGGCTGCGTCGATGTCGTAGTTCTTCACCTGCTGCACCAGATCCTCCAGCGCGGCTGGTGGCAGGGCCCCGGCCTGGTTGAACACCAGCTTGCCCTTCTTGAAGGCCATCAGCGTGGGGATGGATCGGATCTGGGCAGCGGCTGCGAGTTGCTGTTCGGCTTCGGTGTCAACCTTGGCGTGCACTATGTCGGGGTGCTTCTCCGCGGACGCGGCGAACGTGGGCGCGAACTGGCGGCACGGCCCGCACCATGAGGCCCAGAAGTCGACGAGAACGATGTCATTGCCGTTGATGGTGTCGTTGAACTTTTCGGCAGTGAGGTCTTGGGTAGTCACGACCGGCTCAACGCCGTGAACTGCCCCTGTGTTCCCCGGCGTTTCGGCCGGGTCTCTAGGTCAGGTGGTCGTAGTCACCGCGGACCCAGGCAGCGTGCCGGTCGGCCGACTGCTGGACCGCCACGTGGCCGTCAGTGTCGATGGAGTTCATGAACAGGCCGTAGATGCGGTCGAAATGCAGCGCGGCGAGGGTGCCGGCCATTCGCTGCACCACGGCGGCAGACAGCGGCAGGCGGTTCGGGATGCTGCGCAAGAACGCCACCGTGCGACGGTCCGGGTTGGGAAAGATGGTGTCCCCGGCCAGCAGCACGCCGCGACCAGCGGCGCCGTCGGTCCAGCAGGCGACAGCGCTACCGGGGAAATGTCCGCCGACGCGAATCACGGACAGCGACGGAGTCAGCTGCAAGGTTTCCGACCACTGCTGAATCACCGGGTCAGGGCGCATCACCCACTCGGCATCCGCTGCGTTCACGTAGACCGGGACACCGCCCAAGCGGTGGCTCCATTCGACTTGCGCGCCGTACATGTGCGGATGGCTGGCGACAATCGCGATGACCGGCCCGCGGTCGGCCACTGCCGCCACAGCGTCGTCGTCGACAAAGCCGGACGGATCCCACAACACGTTGCCGGCTTCGGAGCACACCAGTTTTCCCAACTGTCCGATTCCGAACGGCGGCGAACTGCCGATCGCAACCAGTCCGTCCTCAACGACCGAGACCTGCGACCGTGTCCCTTCGCTGACCAGCTGCTCCAGGGTCGCCCACTGCTGCCCCTCGGCCGGCACCCACTGCCTGTCATCCGCGCAAATCGCGCATACACCAGACGCGGTGTCGTGCTCGACACCGCAGGTTCGGCATAACCAAAACATGTCACAACTCTAATTCGGCCGACTCGAGCATTGGGCGGGCAAGCCCGACATCGTTTGCCGCACAGCACTGCTCACATCGCCGGCGCGCTGACCTCGGATCCTACGGTTGCGTCGCCGTAGGTTACGCCTCCGTCGCCGTAGGCTACGGTTGCGTACCCCTTCCCGCCTCGGACACACTGCGTCCGACATTCACCTGGGCGTCGACGAGAAGAAGGAAAACCGGTGGGGCACTACATCGCTAACCTACGCGACCTCGAGTTCAACCTGTTCGAGGTTTTGAGTATCGGCACCGTCCTCGGCTCGGGGCGCTATCGCGACCTCGACGTCAACACGGTCCGCACGATGCTCAACGAAGTCGCCCGGTTGGCCGAAGGCCCGATTGCCGAGTCGTTCGCCGACGCCGACCGCAACCCACCGGTCTTCGAGCCAGACCGTCACACCATCTCGGTGTCCGCCGAGTTGGCCAAATCGGTACAGGCGGTCAAAGACGCCGAGTGGTGCCGCATCGGTCTTGCCGAAGAGATCGGCGGCGTGTCCGCGCCGGGTCCTGTGACGTGGGCGATCAACGAGATGCTGCACTGCGCCAATCCGGCTGCAGGCTTCTTCTACAGCATGGGCCCGGCGATGGCCAACGCGCTCTACGTCGAGGGCAACCGACAGCAGAAGCAGTGGGCGGCGATGGCCGTGGAACGGGGTTGGGCGGCCACCATGGTGTTGACCGAGGCCGATGCCGGTTCCGATGTCGGCGCCGGCCGAACGAAGGCCATCGAGCAACCGGACGGTAGCTGGCACATCGAGGGCGTCAAGTGTTTCATCTCCGGCGGCGACGTGGGCGATACCGCCGAGAACATCTTCCATCTCGTGCTGGCCCGGCCCGAGGGCGCCGGTCCGGGTACCAAAGGTTTGAGCTTGTTCTACGTACCGAAATACCTCTTCGACCCAGAGACTTTCGAACTCGGTTCGCGCAATGGGGTTTTCGCCACCGGGCTGGAACACAAGATGGGCCTCAAGGCCTCCCCGACCTGCGAGTTGACCTTCGGCGCCCATGGACTGCCCGCGGTCGGCTATCTGGTCGGCGACGTGCACAACGGGATCGCGCAGATGTTCACTGTCATCGAGCACGCACGCATGACGGTTGGTGTCAAGGCCGCCGGCACGCTGTCCACTGGGTATCTCAACGCGTTGGCATTCGCCAAGCAGCGGGTGCAGGGCGCGGATCTGACCACGATGACCGACAAGACCGCGCCGCGCGTCACGATCATGCACCATCCGGATGTGCGCCGCAGCCTGATCACGCAGAAGGCCTACGCCGAAGGTTTGCGAGCGCTCTACTTGTATGCCGCGGCGCACCAGGACGACTCTGTTGCACAACAGGTTTCAGGCGCAGACGCGGAGATGGCGCACCGCATCAACGATCTGTTGCTCCCGGTGGTCAAGGGAGTCAGCTCGGAACGGGCTTACGAGCTCCTGACCGAGTCTCTGCAAACGCTGGGCGGGTCCGGCTTTTTGACCGACTACCCCATCGAGCAGTACATCCGTGACGCCAAGATCGATTCCCTCTACGAGGGCACCACCGCAATCCAGGCGCTGGACTTCTTCTTCCGCAAGATCATTCGCGACCGAGGCCAAGCCCTTGAGCATGTGGCGTCGCAGATCAGTCGCACCATCGATACCTGTGATGAAGCCCTACGGCAACATGCCGAGCTGCTGCGTACCGCGCTCGACGACGTCCGGGCGATCACCGCCACACTGACTGGATACCTGATGGCCGCCGCGGAAAGCCCAACGGAGATATACAAAGTCGGTCTTGCTGCGGTGCGATTCCTGCTGGCCGTCGGCGACTTGCTCATCGGTTGGCGGCTGTTGGTGCAAGCCGACGTCGCGCAAGCGGCCCTGGCCACCGCGTCGACGAACGAAGAAGCGTTCTATCAGGGCAAGATCGCCACCGCGCGATTCTTCGCCAAGAACATGCTGCCAAATCTCACCGCATTGCGCGGCATTGTGGACGCCATCGACGATGGCATCATGCGGCTTCCCGAGGCGGCGTTCTAGCGAGTTATGGCGCGGCTTGCCCGAATACACAGCTAGCTCATAACCGCCCGCCAGCGGGCACATAGCTGCGCCACTAATCGTGAAAAACGTTGCTTGGCCGGCCGGCGCCCAGCGGCCGACGATCTGAAAGGACTCTCAATGTCTGTCACTTCCCCGCCCGCGCGACTCACCCGATCGGCGATCCTCACGCTGGCCGGCGCAACCGCGCTGTCCTTGGCCGCGTGCGGTGCGTCGAATACTACGAAGCCCTCCACTGCGGCGAGTCCGACAAGCTCCGCTGCGACGTCGTCACCCTCAGCTGCCGCCAACGGCAAGGCCTGGGTCAGCGGGATGATCGCTTCGGTGTCGGGCGACGCGATTCAGGTCACCCAGCAGGCCGGAAACGCCACCGTCGACTTCACGCCGTCGACGAAGATCACCGAGCTCACTCCCGCGGAGCTGACCGACGTCACCGCCGGCAGTTGCGTTGTTGTGCGTCCCACCCCGGATAGCGCGGACAACGGCGGCGCGATCACTGCCCAATTCGTGCGAGTCAGCCCGGCCGTCGACGGCAAGTGCCCGGAGCCCAAACACCCAGCCGGGGGGACTGCAAAGCATCACTTGGTAAATGGCACAGTTGCCTCCGTCGCGGGGAATACCATCACCGTCAACGGCACCGATGCCAACGGCAACAGTTCTCCGTCCAGCGTGACTGTCACCGATACGACCACCTACACCAAGCAGGCCGCCACCGACGCGCAAGCGCTGGCCCAAGGCAAGTGCGTCGCAGCGCGAGGGACAAAAGACGACAGCGGAACGCTGCAGGCGACGGCGATCAGCGTTCAAGCGGCTGATAACGGCACGTGCCCGCAGCCTGGCGGCAGGCACCACCAACACTAGTTAATTCTTGCCGCGCCAACCGCGTTCGAACGGCAGCCGCCACGCTCGTGGGGCAATCAACGGATGGACCGCGTTGGGGCCCCACGAGTCGAGGTCGTAGCTGCGCACCGGCGGCGGATCGTCGAGCAAAGGCGCCGAGATCTCCCAGAGCCGCTCGATCCCCTCTGCGGTGTTGTACAGCGTCCGATCGCCGCGCATCGCGTCAAGAATCAGACGTTCGTAGGCCTCGAGCACATCGCCGGCATGGCCGGTATCTTCCATGGTGAACTGCAGGCTGAGCTTGTCCAGCTTCATTCCCGGTCCGGGCCGCTTGCCGTAAAACGACAGCGACATCTTGGACACATCGGCCAGATCGAAAGTCAGGTGATCCGGACCCTTTTGTCCCACACCAGATCCGGGCGGAAACATGCTCCGCGGCGGCTCGTGGAATGCGATTGAGATAATGCGCTGTCCCTCAGCCATGCCCTTGCCGGTGCGCAGGAAGAACGGGACACCCGCCCAGCGCCAGTTGTCGATCTCGCATTTGAGCGCGACGAACGTTTCGGTATCCGACTCCGCAGGCACCCCGGGCTCGTCGCGGTAACCCCGGTACTGCCCGCGCACCACCTCGCTTGGATCAAGCGGGCGCATCGAACGGAATACCTTGTTCTTCTCGTCGCCGATCGCATCCGGAGCGAGCTCGGTGGGCGGTTCCATCGCGACGAAAGCCAAAATCTGGAACAAGTGGGTGACCACCATGTCCTTGAACGCCCCGACGGCGTCGTAAAACTGCGCGCGGCTCTCACAGGTGAGCCTCTCGGGCACGTCGATCTGGATGTGGTCGATGAAATTTCGATTCCAAATCGGCTCGAACAGTCCGTTCGCGAACCGGAACGCGAGGATGTTCTGCGCGGCCTCCTTACCGAGGAAGTGATCGATCCGGAAGATCTGCTCTTCCTCGAACCGCTCATGAATTGCCTTGTTCAGTTCCCGCGCGCTGGCCAGGTCGACGCCGAACGGCTTTTCCATGACGACCCGGGAGTTCTGCACCAAATCCGCCTTGTGCAGCGTTTCCATGACGTGCATCACCGCCGCCGGGGGGATGCTCAAGTAGTGCAGCAGGTGGGCCTCACCACCGAGCGCCGCGACCTGCTCGACCACGGCGCTGGCCAGCGCTTCGGGTCCGGCTTGCTGTGGCACGTAGGTCAAGTTGTTGGCGAACTCGTCGTAATGCTCATCAGAAATGTCGTGGCGGCAGAATTCGTGGCAGGCCTTGAGGGCCAGCTTGCGGAAAGTCTCGCTGTCGATCTCATCGAGCGACGTGCCGATGATGCGGATCTCGGGGGCCAGGTTGGAACCGGAAAGGTGGAGAAGGCCGGGCAGCAGCTTCCGCCGTGCTAAATCGCCTGTGGCGCCGAACATCACGACTACATGCGGCTCGGCGCTGGCGGCCTGCTCCTTGGCCCCGCGGCGTATGGCATCGCTCACAACCATGATGGTAGCCAGGCCTGGTCGGACCGCAACCCCACAGCGCCGGTCGTAACATCGCCGGCGCGGGGCACTCAGACCGTGAAGCCCAGGGCGCGGAGTTGATCGCGGCCGTCGTCGGTGATCTTGTCCGGGCCCCAGGGTGGGTTCCAGACCCAGTTGATGCGCAGCTCGTCGACTAGACCGGCGCCGACCAGCGCGCTACGCGACTGATCTTCGATGACGTCGGTCAACGGGCACGCCGGTGACGTCAGCGTCATGTCGATCAGCGCGACGGTCCCCTCGTCTCCCTCTTCGAGATTCAGCCCATAGACCAATCCCAGGTCGACCACGTTGATACCCAGTTCGGGGTCGACGACGTCGTGCATCGCCTCTTCGATGTCGCCGAGCAGCTCGTTATCCGGCGAGGTGATTTCGCTCATCCTTAACCTCCTCGACATCTTCAATCGCTTGCGCCAGCGCGTCTTTAAACGCCATCCAGCCGAGCAGCGCGCATTTGACCCGGGCCGGATACTTCGCGACGCCGGCAAACGCGATGCCGTCGCCCAAGACATCCTCGTCACCAGCCACCGTTCCGCGAGACGACACCATCTCGCTGAAGGCAGTCACCGTCTTCAACGCCTGCCCAACACTTTGCCCGATCACCTGCTCGGTCAGCACCGACGTGGCTGCCTGGCTGATCGAGCAGCCCTGCCCGTCGTAGGAGATGTCGACGATGCGCTCACCGTTGTCCGACAACGCCACCCGCAGCGTGACCTCGTCACCGCACACCGGGTTGACGTGGTGCACCTGCGCGCCGAACGGCTCCCGCAGCCCACGGTGCTGCGGGTGCTTGTAGTGATCGAGGATCACGTCTTGGTAGATCTGCTCGAGGCGCACCGCGACTCACGCTCCGCCGAAGAAATCGAGGGCATGCCGCACGCCAGCCACCAGCCGGTCGACTTCCTCGTGGGTGTTGTAGACCGCGAACGACGCGCGCGCGGTGGCGGCGAGGCCGAATCGGCGGTGCAGCGGCAATGCGCAGTGATGCCCGACCCGGACGGCCACCCCGTCGTCGTCGAGGACCTGACCGACATCGTGGGCATGCACGCCGTCGACGATGAACGACACCGGCGAGCCACGGTTTTCCATTGACTTCGGACCGATCACCCGCACGCCGTGGATACCAGAAAGGCCTTCGATCGCGGCGGCCACCAACTCGCGTTCGTGGGCTTCGACGACACCCATGCCGATAGCGCCGAGATAGCGGGCGGCCGCGGCCAGCCCGACCACCTGCGAGGTCATCGGGGTGCCGGCCTCGAACCGTTGCGGCGCTGGCGCGTAGGTGGTGGCCGCCATGGTCACCGTCTCGATCATCGACCCGCCGGTGAGGAACGGCGGCATCGACGACAACAGCTCACGTCGCCCGTAGAGGACACCGATCCCGTTGGGGCCCAACATCTTATGCCCGGAGAAGGCGGCGAAGTCGACGCCGAGCGCGTGGAAGTCGACCGGCTGGTGTGGCACCGACTGGCAGGCATCCAGCACCGTCAACGCGCCCACGGCCTTGGCCCGCGCGACCAATTCGGCGACCGGGGCCACCGCTCCGGTCACATTCGAATGATGGCTGAAAGCAACGACTTTGACCCGCTCGTCGAGTTGCAGCGAATCAAGGTCGATACGACCTGCTTCCTTTTCCCCATCGGTCACGCCGTACCAGCGCAGCGTGGCGCCGGTGCGCCGGGCCAGCTCCTGCCATGGGATCAGGTTGGCGTGGTGTTCGAGCTCGGTGGCGACGATGACGTCGCCCGGGCCGACGGCACGCTCGAATCGGTTGTCCCCCAACACATAGGACACCAGGTTGAGCGATTCGGTGGCGTTCTTGGTGAACACCAGCTCGTCGGTGTCGGCGCCGACAAATGCGGCGATATCGGCACGGCCCTGCTCGTAGGCGTCGGTGGACTCCTCCATCAGCTGGTGCGCGCCGCGGTGCACCGCGCCGTTGAAGGTAGTGAGGAACTCGCGTTCGGCATCGAGGACCTGAATCGGCCGCTGCGACGTGGCACCGGAGTCCAAGTACGCCAGCTGGTTTCCGCCCCGCATGACACGCCTCAAGATCGGGAAATCGGCTCGGATCGCGGCGAGATCCAGCGCGACCGGGCGACTGACCGAAACCGTCATGTCAGGCCCCCGTGGCAGCCGTCTGCTGGGTGAATCGAACGTAGCCGTTCTCTTCGAGTTCGTCGGCCAGCTCCGGGCCGCCCGACTCGATGATCCGGCCGCCGACGAACACGTGCACGAATTCCGGATGGATGTAGCGCAGGATCCGGGTGTAGTGCGTGATCAGCAGGATGCCGCCGTGCTCGGCTTCGGCGTAGCGGTTGATGCCCTCGCTGACCACCCGCAGCGCGTCGACGTCCAGGCCGGAGTCGGTCTCGTCGAGGATCGCGATCTTCGGCTTCAGCAACCCCAACTGCAGGATCTCGTGGCGCTTCTTCTCGCCGCCGGAAAAGCCTTCGTTGACACTGCGTTCGCCGAAGGCCTGGTCGATTTCGAGGTCATCCATCGCGGCCTTGACCTCTTTGACCCAGTGCCGCAGCTTGGGCGTCTCACCGCGCACGGCGGTAGCCGCGCTGCGCAGGAAGTTCGACATCGACACGCCCGGCACCTCGACGGGATACTGCATGGCCAAGAACAGGCCGGCGCGGGCGCGCTCGTCGACGGTCATGTCCAGAACGTTCGCGCCGTCCAGCGTGATGGAGCCCGACGTCACCCGGTACTTCGGGTGCCCGGCGATCGCGTAGGACAGGGTGGATTTACCGGATCCGTTGGGCCCCATCACCGCATGCGTCTCGCCAGAGCTCACCGTCAAGTTGACGCCGTTGAGAATCGCGATCTCGCCGCCATCCGACGGGTTCTCGACGCTGACGTGCAAGTCTTTGACTTCCAGAGTGGTCATTAGGCGGTTGCTTTCGATTCGGTGATGGCCAGTTCGTGCTCGATGGCGGTGGTCAAGCGCTCCCGTACCTCAGGTACCGCGATCTTGGCGATGATCTCGTTGAAGAAACCACGCACTACCAGTCGGCGGGCCTGCTCTTCGGGGATGCCGCGGGAACGCAGATAAAACAGTTGCTCGTCGTCGAATCGCCCGGTGGCGCTGGCGTGTCCGGCGCCGACGATTTCGCCGGTCTCGATCTCCAGGTTAGGCACCGAGTCGGCGCGCGCGCCGTCGGTGAGCACCAAGTTGCGGTTGACCTCGAAGGTGTCGGTGCCGATGGCCTCAGCCCGGATCAACACGTCGCCGATCCAGACGGTGTGCGCGTCCGGTCGGCTTGAGTCCGGATCCCCTTGCAACGCACCCTTGTACAGCGCGTTGGATTTGCAGTCGGGTTGAGCGTGGTCGACCAGCAGCCGCGACTCGAGGTGCTGACCGTCGTCAGCGAAGTACAGGCCGAGCAGCTCCGCGTCGCCGCCGGGCGCTGCGAAGCGCACCGTGGCCGACATTCGCACCAGATCGCCGCCGAGCGTTACCGCCACGTGCCGCAGCACCGCGTCCTTGCCCAGCCGGGCGTGCTGCGCGCTGACCTGCACGGTGTCGTCGGCCCAGTCGGCGATCCACACCACCGTGAGCCGGGCGGCGTCGTCGACGACGAATTCGACGTTGTCGGCGTAGGTCCCGCTACCACGCTGGTCGATGACGACGACGGCCTCGGCCAGTTCCTCGACTCGGATCTGCAGATGGCCGTAGGCCACCGCACCCTCACCCGGACCGGTGATCACCACCTCAACCGGATCGGCGACCTGCGTATCGCGGGCAACGGTGACCACCGTCGCTGTGTTGAACGACGAAAAAGCCTGCGCGGCAACACGGTCGGTGGGCACACCACCGTCGCCCAGCCGTTGATCGCCGCGCCGCACCGTTTCGACTCGCACGCCGGGCCGCTCGTTGACGGTGATCTGCGCGCTTCCGGTCGCATGCGCCGAACCGTCATGCAGACCACGCAGCCGACGCAGCGGGGTGAACCGCCAGATCTCATCGCGGCCACCGGGCACCTCGAACGCGTCGACGTCGAATGAGGCGAACTGCTCGCCCTTGTTGGCAGCGGTGAGCGCCGAACCCTCAACCGCTTCAGTCAATCCCGTCACTACCCGACCGCGCCTTCCATCTGCAGCTCGATCAGCCGGTTGAGCTCCAGTGCGTACTCCATGGGCAGCTCCTTGGCGATCGGCTCGACGAAGCCGCGCACGATCATCGCCATCGCTTCGTCCTCGGTCAGGCCACGGCTCATCAGGTAGAACAGCTGATTCTCGCTGACCTTCGACACTGTGGCCTCGTGGCCCATCGTGACGTCGTCCTCGCGGATGTCGACGTAGGGATAGGTGTCGCTGCGGCTGATCGTATCGACCAGCAGCGCATCGCATTTCACGCTGGAGCGCGAT
This sequence comes from Mycobacterium sp., assembly GCF_035623875.1. Taxonomy (GTDB): domain Bacteria; phylum Actinomycetota; class Actinomycetes; order Mycobacteriales; family Mycobacteriaceae; genus Mycobacterium. The sequence goes on from NZ_DASPSP010000054.1 coordinate 21,478, forward strand.
CCGTGCGCACCCTTGTTCACCTGGACCAGGCCACGGTAGGAGGTGCGGCCGCCGCCGCGGGCCACCGATTTGGACACGATGTTGCTCGACGTGTTGGGCGCCAGGTGCAGCATCTTGGCGCCGGCGTCCTGGTGCTGGCCCTCGCCGGCGAACGCCACCGACAACACCTCACCCTTGGCGTGCTCACCGGTCATCCAGACCGCTGGGTACTTCATGGTGACCTTCGACCCGATGTTGCCGTCGACCCACTCCATGGTGGCGCCGGCCTCGGCGCGAGCCCGCTTGGTGACCAGGTTGTAAACGTTGTTCGACCAGTTCTGGATCGTGGTGTAACGGCAACGGCCACCGGGCTTGACGATGATCTCCACCACCGCTGAGTGCAGCGAATCCGACTTGTAGATCGGCGCGGTGCAGCCCTCGACGTAGTGCACGTAGGCGCCCTCGTCGACGATAATCAGTGTCCGCTCGAACTGGCCCATGTTCTCGGTGTTGATCCGGAAGTAGGCCTGCAGCGGGATGTCGACGTGCACACCCGGCGGGACGTAGATGAAGCTTCCGCCACTCCACACCGCGGTGTTCAGCGCCGAGAACTTGTTGTCCCCGGCCGGGATCACGGTGCCGAAGTACTGCTTGAAGATGTCGGGGTGTTCGCGCAGACCGGTGTCGGTGTCCAGGAAGATAACCCCTTGGCTCTCAAGGTCTTCGCGGATCTGGTGGTAAACAACCTCGCTTTCGTACTGTGCGGCTACGCCAGCAACCAAGCGCTGCTTCTCAGCCTCCGGAATCCCCAGCCGGTCATACGTATTCTTGATGTCATCGGGCAACTCATCCCAAGAAGCGGCCTGCTTCTCGGTGGAGCGCACGAAGTACTTGATGTTGTCGAAGTCGATGCCCTCGAGGTTAGAACCCCACTTCGGCATCGGCTTCCGATCGAAGATGCGCAGCGCCTTGAGCCGGTTCTCCAGCATCCACTCCGGCTCGTTCTTCTTCGCCGATATGTCACGGACCACCGCTTCGGACAGCCCGCGCTGTGCGCTGGCGCCCGCAATGTCGGAGTCGGCCCAGCCGTAGCCGTACCGGCCCAGCGAGGCGATGGCCTCGTCCTGAGACAGGGATTCCCCCAGCCTCTGAACCTCAGGGGTGGTCGTCATCTACGACGCTCCTTGCTTGCTCGTGGTGGCTTCGACGCGGACTGGGCGTCGAAGGGTTAGCGGCTTCTCGGCACTCGTGAGCGGCACGTGGGTGGTGCACGCGCAGTCACCGTTGACGATGGTCGCCAACCGCTGCACGTGGGTCCCGAGCACCTCGGCCATCGCCTGCTGCTCCGTTTCACACAACTCCGGGAACTCCTCGGCGACGTGCGACACCGGGCAGTGGTGCTGACAGATCTGCACGCCGTGGATCGCGCCGTCGACCCGGGTGGTGGTGGTGACGTAACCAGCCTTGGTCAGCGCGCTGGCGATCTGCTCTGCGGAAGCTTCGATGTCGGCGTCCGCGGGCGATGCCGGCGCTTCGACGTCGGACAAGATCGCGTCGATGCGCTGCCGGGCGAAGGTGCGAACCGCCTCCTCGCCGCCGATTTCACGGAGTTGACGGATCGCCGCCGAGGCCAGGTCGTCGTAGCTGTGGTCCAGTTTGGCGCGGCCGCCCGCGGTCAACCGGTAGCGCTTGGCCGGCCGGCCCCGTCCCTCCTGCTGCCAGGCCGCCGCGGGAACCGATTCCGCCTCGCCCGCGTCGATCAGCGCGTCCAGATGGCGTCGCACCCCGGCGGCGGACAGGCCCAGCCGGTCGCCGATCTGCCCGGCAGTGATCGACCCCGACTCCAACAGCAACCGCACGACCGCGCTTCGGGTCTGACCGTCGTGCGTCGAAGCTGCGGGTGCTACTACAGTGCCTTGGATGTCCGGACGGAATTTCACAACACAAGTGTGACAAAATTCCGTCCACGGGTCCAGCGGGTCAGCGAGCCTCGGCCGGTCGGCGGCTACGCTGCTGTGATGGCAGCCCGCCACCACACGCTGAGTTCGTCGATTGCCCGCCTGCATGGTGACGAACTGGCGGTGGGCGCACCGCTCAACGACACCGAACTGGTCGCACTTCGTGGCACCCGATTGTTCGGCGCCACTGGCACGGTACTGATGGGCATCGGCGCGCTGGGGGCCGGGGCCCGGCCGGTGATCCAAGACCCCACGTTCGGGGTTCGGCTGCTCAACCTGCCGTCGCGGATCCAAACCGTGTCGCTGACGATGACCACCACCGGCGCGGTCATGATGGCGCTCGCCTGGCTGATGCTGGGCCGCTTCGCGCTGGGCCAACGGCGCATGTCCCGCGGCGAGCTGGACCGCACGCTGCTGCTGTGGGTGCTGCCGCTGCTGATCGCGCCCCCGATGTACAGCAAGGACGTCTACTCCTATTTGGCGCAAAGCCAGATCTGCCGGTTGGGGCTCGACCCCTACCGGGTGGGTCCGGCGACCGGGTTGGGCCTCGACCATGTCTTCACGGCGTCGGTGCCCAGCCTGTGGCGAGATACCCCGGCGCCGTACGGGCCGCTGTTCTTGTGGATTGGCCGCGGAATATCGGCGTTGACCGGCGAGAACATCGTCGCGGCGGTGCTATGCCATCGGATGGTGGTGCTGCTCGGCGTGGGTCTGATCGTGTGGGCAACCCCACGGCTGGCCCGCCGTTGCGGGGTGGCCGAGGTCAGCGCGCTGTGGTTAGGGGCGGCCAACCCGCTGCTGATCATGCATCTGGTCGCCGGCATCCACAACGAGGCACCGATGCTCGGGCTCATGTTGACCGGCACCGAATTCGCGCTACGCGGCATCGACTCCAGACGGCCGCTGATGCCAAGGCCGTGGCCGGGCTTGGGGACTCATTGGCCGGACTGGGCGCCGCTGGGCATGCTGCTGGCGGGCGCGATCCTGATCACGCTGTCCTCGCAGATAAAGCTGCCGTCGCTGCTGGCGTTGGGATTCGTCGCGATGGCGCTGGCCTGGCGCTGGGGCGGCAACCTGCGGGCGTTCCTGCTGGCGGGTGGGCTGGTGGCCACACTGTCGCTGGCCGTGATGGCCGCGGTCGGATGGGCCAGCCGGCTCGGCTTCGGCTGGATCTACACGCTTGGCACCGCCAACGTGGTGCGCAGCTGGATGTCGCCGCCGACGCTGATCGCATTGGGCACCGGGCAGGTGGGAATTCTGCTGGGCCTGGGCGATCACACTACCGCCATCCTGTCGCTGACCCGCGCGATCGGCGTGTTGATCATTTCGGTGATGGTGGGCTGGCTGCTGATGGCGGTGTTGCGTGGCCGGCTGCACCCGGTTGGCGGGCTCGGGGTTGCGCTAGGCGGCACGGTGCTGCTGTTTCCGGTGGTGCAGCCGTGGTATCTGCTCTGGGCCATCATCCCGTTGGCCGCATGGGCGACCCGCCCCAGTTTCCGCATGGCGGTAATCATCGTCACGATTGTCGTCGGCGTCTTCGGCCCCACCGCCAACGGCGATCGGTTCGCACTGTTCCAGATCGTGGACGCCACCGTGGCCAGCACCCTGATCGTGGCGCTGCTGATCGCCGGGACCTACCACCGCCTGCCGTGGCGGCCGCTGCCCAACACCGAGTTGATCTACGACACGTTGACGCCGAATCTGGCGCCCAGCGGCGAGACCCGGCAGCCCGCGCCGGTGCCCGGCGCATACGCTGAGTCCCCGTGAGCCAGGCCCCTGAGATCCCCGTGCGGTTGCGCGGGGTGTGCAAGCAGTACGGCTCGGGGGCGACCGCGACCAGGGCCGTCTCCAACCTCGACCTCGACGTGCAGGCCACCGAGGTGCTGGCGCTGCTGGGCCCGAACGGCGCCGGCAAGACGACGACGGTCGAGATGTGTGAGGGGTTCGTGCGCCCCGATGCCGGCACCATCGAAGTGCTCGGGCTGGACCCGATCGCTGACAACGCGCGGCTGCGGGCTCGCATCGGTGTGATGCTGCAGGGCGGCGGCGGCTATCCCGGGGCCCGGGCCGGCGAGATGCTGAACTTGGTGGCTTCGTACGCCGCCGACCCGCTGGACCCGCAGTGGCTGCTGACCACGCTGGGCCTGACCGACGCGGCGCGCACCACCTACCGGCGGCTCTCCGGTGGGCAGCAGCAGCGACTCGCGCTGGCCTGCGCGTTGGTCGGCCGACCCGAACTGGTGTTTCTCGACGAGCCCACCGCGGGCATGGACGCCCAAGCCCGGCTATTGGTGTGGGAGTTGATCGACGCGCTGCGCCGCGACGGCGTCACGGTGGTGCTGACCACCCACGAACTCAAGGAGGCCGAAGAACTGGCCGACCGACTGGTCATCATCGACCAAGGGGTAACCGTTGCGGCCGGAACCCCGGCAGAGCTGACCCGCAGTGGCGCCAAGGACCAGCTTCGGTTCAGCGCGCCGCCGCGGCTCGACCTGTCGCTGCTCATCTCCGCCTTGCCGGAGGATTACCAAGCCTCTGAGGTGGCGGCGGGTGAGTACCTGGTGGAAGGTCCGGTGGACCCGCAGGTGCTGGCGACGGTGACGGCGTGGTGTGCCCAGATCGACGTGCTGGCCACCGACATGCGAGTGGAGCAGCGCACTTTGGAAGATGTGTTCTTGGAGTTGACCGGCCGGGAGTTGCGGGCATGACCGAATCGCCCTTCCCCCCGGGCACTTTCACTCCTGACCCGCGCCCTGCCGCAGTGCCGCGGATGCTGACCGCACAGTACGCGCTGGAGCTGAAGCTGCTGCTGCGTAACGGCGAACAACTGCTGCTGACCATGTTCATCCCGATCACACTGCTGGTCGGGTTGACGCTGCTGCCGCTCGGATCGTTCGGCGACAACCGTGCCGCTACCTTCACACCGGTGATCGTGGCGCTGGCGGTGATCTCCACGGCGTTCACCGGCCAGGCCATCGCGGTCGCGTTCGATCGCCGTTACGGCGCGCTCAAACGGCTTGGCGCGACCGCACTCCCGGTGTGGGGCATCATCGCAGGCAAATCGCTGGCCGTGGTCACGGTCGTGTTCCTGCAGGCAATCATTCTGGGCGCCATCGGGTTTGCTTTGGGTTGGCGGCCACATCCAGCCGGCCTGGCGTTGGGTGCAGCCATCATCGCGCTGGGCACCGCGGGCTTCGCCGCGCTGGGTCTGCTGCTGGGCGGCACACTGCGCGCTGAGATCGTGCTGGCGGTGGCGAACCTGCTGTGGTTTGTCTTCGCCGGACTCGGCGCGCTGACCGTGAACACCGGCATGGTCGCGGCCCCGGTCAAATGGGCGGCGCGGCTCACCCCGGCCGGGGCGCTGACCGAGGCACTGTCGCAGGCGATGAGTGTGTCGGTGGACTGGTTCGGCGTCGCCGTGCTGGCCGCCTGGGGCGGGCTGGCCGCCATGGCCGCGCTCCGGTGGTTCCGCTTCACCTGACGATGGCCCTCGCGGAGGGACGGCGTCCAAGGCCCTACTACGTGACGTAGTTTTCATTGTCCTACGATCGGGCGATGCGTGTCCGACGGTGGCTTTTGCGGCTGGTGGATCTGCTGCCCGAACCCGGCCTCCGCACGCAGCGCGTCATCGCGGCATTGGTCGTCTTGACCCAGGGCGGTATCGCCGTCACCGGCGCGATTGTCCGCGTCACCGCTTCGGGATTGGGCTGTCCGACCTGGCCGCAATGCTTTCCGGGCAGCTTCACCCCGGTGACGGTTAGCGCTGTGCCTCGTATTCACCAAGCCGTCGAATTCGGTAACCGGATGATCAGTTTCGCTGTCGTCATTGCCGCGATCCTGGCTGTGCTGGCGGTCACCCGGGCCCGGCGCCGCAGAGAAGTGTTGGTATACGCCTGGTTGATGCCGGCCTCGACCGTGGTGCAGGCGGTGATCGGCGGCATCACCGTGCTCACCGGCTTGCTGTGGTGGACGGTGGCGATCCATCTGCTGACGTCGATGGCGATGGTGTGGCTGGCGGTGCTGCTCTACGTCAAGGTCGGCGAACCCGACGACGGCAAAGCAACGTACACGGTGGTCCCGCCGCTGCGCTGGCTCACCGCGCTGAGCGCGACGACGCTGGCCGCGGTGCTGGTGGCCGGCACCCTGGTCACCGCGGCGGGCCCGCACGCCGGCGACACCAGCCCCAACCGCACGGTGCCGCGGCTGAGGATCGAGATCACCACCCTGGTACATGCGCACTCGTCGCTGCTGGTGGCCTATCTCAGCTTGCTGTTCGGTCTGGCTTTCGGGCTGCTCGCGGTCCGGGCACCGCGGCCGATACTGCTGCGGCTGGTCGTGCTGGTGATGCTGACATTCGCTCAGGCCACCGTCGGCACCGTGCAGTTCTTCACCGGAGTGCCGGCCGCGCTGGTGGCGGTGCACGTCGCAGGCGCGGCGGCGTGCACGGCGGCCGCCGCCGCGTTATGGGCGTCGATGCGAGAGCGGACCAAGCCCGAGCCGGTCCAGGGCTGACTCGACGCACAGCGCGAACTGCCGCTGCGCGTGATCGCGCGCGGTGTCGTCGAGCAGTTGCCAACCCAGTGACGGCGCAACCAGATCCAGCCCGACCAATTCGGCGTGACCCGGTCCGCCGACCACATCGGCGCGGGCGTAGAGCAGTTCCTCAGCGCCGATGCCCAGATGGCCGGCCACCGCTTGCAGGGCAGCCTGCCCGACGTCCCACAATTCGAAGTCTGCCTCCACCGGCGACGCCGCGGTAAATGCGTGTGACTGCGTGCCGCCGAGATACACCAGTGCCGTCTCGGCCCCCGCCGGTAGGCGGCGCCCGACCGGCACCCCGGCATCCCGCAGATCGCGCAGATGGTGTCGGCCGGCGTTCCAGGCGACGACATCGGCCGCGTTGAGCACGTTGGGCACTCGCTTGGCCCAGGCCAGAAACTCGTCGAGCCGGTCAGCGTAATCGGTAGTGGTCCGCAGGATCACAAGATCGGCGTGCAGCGTGTCCGGGTCTTCCCAGGACAGCCATCGGGCGTGCAGCCCGCGCTTGCGCAGCGCGGCCACCAGACCGGCGTCGTCGCCGTCCTCCGAACCGACTAGCACGATGCGCGGATGACGAATATCCGGCCGGGCCAACTTCATGCGGACTCCATGCTTGCGGATGATAGTCAGCATGTACGCAATCGAAGTCCCCGAGATCGGCGGTCCGGATGTCCTGAGCTATGTCGAGAAGCCACAGCCCTCCCCTGGTCCGGGCGAGGTGCTGATCAAGTCCGAGGCGATCGGCGTCAATTTCATCGATACCTATTTCCGCTCCGGGTCCTATCCACGCGAGTTGCCGTTCGTGCTGGGCACCGAAGTGGCCGGGACCGTCGCCGCGGTCGGCGACGGCGTGACGACGCTGGCATCCGGCGATCGGGTGGCGACCGTGGCGGCCGCGGGTGCTTACGCCGAATTCGCCACCGCGCTGGCGCAATTGGTCGCGCGCGTGCCGTCAGCAGTCGGCTTGGATGTCGCCGCCTCGGCGCTGCTGAAGGGCATGACGGCTCATTACCTGATCAAGTCGGTGTATCCGGTGCAGCCCGGCGACACCGTGTTGGTCCACGCCGGGGCGGGCGGGGTGGGGCTGATCTTGACGCAGTGGGCGACCAGCCTGGGCGTCCGGGTGATCACGACAGTGTCGACACCGGCCAAGGCCGACCTGTCGCGGCAGGCCGGCGCGACTGACGTCCTGGACTACCCGGGCGACGATCCGAATGAGTTCGGCAGGCATATCCGCGAGCTGACGGACGGAGCGGGGGTGGCCGCGGTGTACGACGGCGTCGGGGCGAGCACGTTCGATGCCAGCTTGGCCAGTCTTGCCGTGCGGGGAACGTTGGCGTTATTCGGCGCGTCCAGCGGCCCGGTTCCGCCGGTCGACCCGCAGCGGCTCAACGCGGCCGGCTCGGTGTACCTGACTCGCCCGGCGCTGGCTCACTTTATGCGCACTGGCGAGGAATTTGCTTGGCGCTCAGGGGAATTGTTCGACGCGATCGCCGCGGGTTCGCTCAGCGTTACAGTGAGCCGAAGCTATCCGCTGGCCGACGCCGCTCAAGCGCACCGCGACTTGCAGGGCCGTCAGACGGTCGGTTCGATCGTGCTGACGCCGTAGCGACTGCGGTCGTCTAGCCGCCCCATTTGGCGCCTTCGGCTTGGTCGCGGGCCAGCATCGAGGTGGTGTTGTTCTCATGCGTGCCCGCCATCGCCCGGTAGGCCAACACCAACTGCTCCATGGCCTGATTCCACTGGGCCTGCCACGCCTGATAGCTCAACCCGGTATCGCCCTGCCAACCCGCCTGCAACGCCGCCTGCTCACTGGCGATATCAGCGCCTAGGCTTTGCAGCGTGCCGGCATAGCCGGCCATGTCGGCGGCATGGGCAAGCATCGCCGGATAGTTGTACATGATCTGCGACATCACAAATCCCTTCGCTAAGCCGTATCGGGTTTAAAAGCCGGGGTAGCTGCCGGCCGCAGCACTATCGGCGGCCACATAGGTACCCGCGGCATCGCCGATGTTGGCCTGGGCCACATCCAGCAAGCTGTTGATCTTGGCCGCCGCCGCCACGAACCGGGCATGGGCAGCCTGAAACGCCGCCGCAGACTCCCCGGCGTGAAACGCCTGCGCCGACATCGCTTCCTGCTCGGCCTGACCAATCGTCGAGCGCATCAACCCCGCCTTAGCACCAAACGCCGACTGCGACGCCACCAACTGCGGAATATGGGCATCCAACATACTCAT
>NZ_DASPSP010000045.1:0-6396 GCF_035623875.1 Mycobacterium sp.
CTTCTGGAAGTACTCGGCCGACTTGGACACCATGAACATCAGACCCGTGACCGCTCCCCCGAGCAGGAGGCGGGGCTCTCGGTCGATCTGATCACGCTTCATCGCCTGCACGGCAAGGGCGACCGACCAGGAGCTGGTCAATAGGATCAGGGTGTCGATGCCGCCCAGGTGCATGTTGAGCGTGTGCCGGGAGGCCTCGAACACTGCCGGGTTTTTCAGCCGATCCTGCATGAAGCTCATGAACAGGATCGCGAAGATGACCGAGTCCGCACCGATGAAGACCCAGATGCCTTCCACACCCGGAAGGCGCCTGGGCTTCACGTAGTCAGTGGTAACAAGCCCCGCACGACTAAGCGTTGACACGCCCGGCGGCCTCGTCCTCGGCCTGGAGCCGGGGGATGGCCTTGATGATGTAGTAGGACAGCCCCGGGATCCAGAAGAACCAGGTGAAGAATGCGATCCAGAAGCTGATCACGCCGTTGAAGCACAGCGGCCCGGTCTTAACGAACGGGATGGCACTGACCACGAAGAACGACAAGATCGTGATCCAGCCCCACCAGCTGACGATGTTTGGGACCAGCTTCTTCTCCCGCTTGTCACGCATGAACACGATGCTGGCGCCGGCGATCTGCCACGAGGTGACGAAGTACGCCAAGTCGATCAGGAGCCAGCCGAACCAGTACAACGTGTGCGCCATACCGGGACTGATGTTGTCGATCTCGTGCGCGGCGGTGAGCCAGATAGCGCATGCCGTCATGATCGGCGCACAGGTAATCGTGCCACCCATCATCTCGAGCTTGGACCACACACCGCCGGAACCTTCGATGCGTTCCATCACCCGCGAGACGGCAACGCTCCAAACCATGTAGAAGGCGGTGCACGTGAGGCAGACGCTCATGCCGATCATGATCGGCAGCCGGTAGTTCTTGTAGTGGTCCCAAACCGCTTGCGGCTCCGCCCAGGCGGGGAACGGCGAGATGTTGCGCGCAAGCAGCCCCCATAGGCAGAAGAACGCGGTTATGAACGCGAAGCCTGTCCACGCCATGACCTTCCATGACGTGTAGTCGGTCCGGTACGGCGACAGATCAGGCGCGGGGGTGGACGTGTTGGGTTCGGCATGCGTTGCCATCGAATCTGCTCCCTTAGCAGCGGTATACCAGGCGCAGCGACCACCCAAGGCCGCCGCGCTTCTCAGACATCACTATGGTCGCCGACACGGACGTCGCGCGCTTCACCCGACTGAGCGCCTTTTGCTCACCTGTTCGGGGCATGTTGCGGAAATGCCTGCGCTAAAACCCTGCCCCGTGCACCTCGTGGCCGGGCGTCTCCGCGGCGAGGCCACGGTATGCGTCTTCTGGGGTGGCGCCATGATTAATGACACCGTCGACTTCGCGAGCGATCGGCATGGCAATGCCGTACGAATCGGCGAACTCCATGACGACGCTGACAGCCTTAACGCCCTCAGCGACCTGATTCATCGATGCGATGATCTCGTCGATCGGCTTGCCTGCGCCGAGCTGCTCGCCGACATGCCGGTTGCGGCTGCGCTGGCTGGTGCACGTGACGATGAGATCGCCCATACCGGTCAGCCCAGCGAAGGTGTCACGGTGACCACCCGCCGCCTCGCCGAGCTTGGACATCTCGCGAACCGCACGGGTCATGACCATGGCGCGGGTGTTTTCGCCAATGCCAACCGAGTAGCCCATACCAACAGCGATCGCGTAGACGTTCTTCAGCGCGCCTGCCATCTCGACGCCAATCACGTCGTCGGTGGTGTACGTCCGAAATCGCTTGGTGCGGAATAGCTCAGCAAGATTCGCGGCCAGATTCTGGTCGGGCATCGCCAGCACCGCGGCGGCCGCGTAACCCTCAGCCACTTCGCGGGCGATGTTGGGCCCTGCCAGAATACCGGCCGGATGGCCGGGGAGTATTTCGTCGACGATCTGGCTCATCCGCATGTTGGTGCCTTGTTCGAGGCCCTTGACCAGCGACACCACCGGCACCCACGGGCGAAGCTGACTGGCTAGCTCGGTCAGCACTGTACGGAAGCCGTGCGACGGCACACCCATGACAACGACATCGGCGCGATCGGCAGCCTCGGCGAAGTCCGTGGTGGCGCGCAGCGTGTCGCTCAGCGCGACGTCGTTGCCGAGATAGCGGCTGTTGCGGTAGTTTTCGTTGATGTCTTTCGCGGTCGCCTCCGAGCGCACCCACTGCAAGGTGGGCCCGCGGCGTGCGCAGATGGACGCGATCGTCGTGCCCCACGACCCTCCGCCGAGGACCACGACGTGGGGTTGACGCTGGGTAGGCGTCACCTGGACCACGCTTTCACTGCCGCCACGATGGCCGCCTTTCGTAGCACGTTTCAGCTGCGCCAACTCAGACGTCGTCATCCTCGCCGATTCGGCCGACGCGGGGCTTCCCCCTAACGAGGCACCTTTTGCTTGCCTCCTCGGGGCATAACGGCAATAAGCAACCTGAACAGGGTCAAACGGTAACTGGGGAGACCAGGTCGTCAGGCTGACCAGTCACCGACAGCACTGTCTGCCAGAGGTAGCCATTGGTGTCGACGTGTTTCCGGGAAGCAACCGCCATCGGAATAGGAACATGGGTCAGCCGACGTCGCCAAGAACCGATGACGGTATCGGTCTTGCCCGCCATGCCGGCATGAACTGCCGCGTGACCCAACCGGAGGCAGAAGTTGGCGTCCCGAGCGTTGGCAGGCAGACTGCGGATCATGTAGCTGGGGTCGATGTATTTGAGGCTCACCGAAGTTCCGCCTGCCCGAAACTTCTCTGGGATAACCTCTTTGAGGTAAACCCCGATATCGCCGTGAAGACGGTTGCCTGAGGCGTCAAACTCCGCTGTCTCGTCGAGCAGATTTTGACCGGCCCCCTCGGCCACGACTATCACCGCATAACCATCTCTTTGGATCCGCTGCCACGCCGCCTGGATGACGCCATCGATGTTGAACGCAACCTCCGGGATAAGGCATAAACCGACTTGGGTATCGGCGAGCGTCGCGAAGCTGGCGATGAACCCGGCGTCGCGACCCATCAACTTCACCAGGCCGATGCCAAACCTGTGGCACGACGCCTCGACAAACGCCGCGCGCGTTGCCTGGCGCGCCGCCTCGACCGCTGTGTCGAATCCGAAAGACATATCGATGTAAGAGATGTCGTTGTCGATTGTCTTCGGCACACCCACCACGGCGATGTCCAGCTTCCGGCGCCGGATCTCCTCCACGATCGAATGCGCCCCGCGGAGCGTTCCATCGCCTCCGATCGTGAACAGCAGCTGGATCCCGAGCCGCTCCAGAGTGTCGACCATTTCATCGACCGGCTGCGGACCACGGGAGGAACCCAGGACAGTACCGCCGACCTCGTTGATCTGACCGACACGGCGTGTTGTCAACTCGATCGGTTTCAGTGCGTCTGGCTCAGCCAAACCCGCGTAACCAAACCGGAAGCCGTAAATTGCTGCGACGCCATACTTCTCCTTTAGGCAAAAGACGATAGACCGGATGACGTCATTCAAGCCGGGACACAGGCCACCACACGTGACAATCCCGCACCGCAGTTCGCCGGGGTTGAAGTAAATCTGTTCTCGCGGCCCGGCTAGCTCGAAGGCAGCCGGATCCACGCCTGCTTCGACCTGCGCGCGCAGTTCGTCAATGTCGGCGCGGAACAAGAGTCGTTTCGACGTGTCCATGAAATGCGCGGTGCGCAGAGGCGAAATGACTGTGCACTCGCCCATGCTGTCGGTACTGAAATCTGGCGTCGTTGGCGTCATATTGCATGTGCCCCCTCAGAGACGTCGCCATCGTCGCCGACTCAGCCGATCCAGGCTTCCCCCGAACGAGCACCATTTGGTCTCCAAGTCGGGTCATCAGCCGCAGATTTGCCTGTCCGGCCGAGCAGTCAAGCCGTCGAGCGCTATGCACCGGGCAATCCGTTGTTGCCTTTTGGTCTGACCATTGATAGCTTCAGCCTCATTTCCATAAAGACGACAGAGGGTGCATACATGAATGAAGTTCAAAGGGTTGCATCGCAGCGGCTCGGACTCTGGTGCAACTGGATTTTCGTCGCACTCACAGCCATCGGCTGGCTAGGGATCGCGCACTTCTACATGCCCGCGCGGGCAGACCTCGGTCTCGACGCCACCAAACTGTGGTTCTCCGAGACGCATCACTGGGGTGTCATTATCGGTTGCACACTGTTCTATATCGCCGCGGGAATACTTACCCCGGGCTCGATCGCGTTCGGCATCATGCTGGCGAAGATCGAGGGTCGCTGGCCGATGTGGTCTCTAACCACAGCCGTCTGCGGAATCTTCATCTCTTTGATCGTCTTCTTCAATGCATGCGCATGGATTGTGGCCGCCTATCGAAAGGAGACCGGGGCCGACGTCAGCCAAGCCTTTAGCGACTGGGCGTGGTTCGCTTTCTTGCTCGGCTGGATCTACCTAGCCATCGAGATGTTCGCCACCGCCGCCGTGGAACTGATGGACCAGCGACCCGAACCGATGGTCCCGCGCTGGCTCACCTGGCTAACGATTGCCGGAGCCGTGACAGTGTTCTTCGCGGCGGGGCCGGCCTTCTTCAAGAGCGGGCCGTTCGCCTATCACGGTTTGCTGGCCTTCTATCTACCGGTCGTCATCTGGGGGGCCTACATCACTTTGACCACGGGGTACATGCTGCGGGAGCTGAGGCGCGCACCCGATCGCCCAGAGATTCCTGCACCTATTGGCGAACCCAGCTGATAAGCGACACCAGCAGTCATAGCCGTTGCAGTTCGCGTCTCATGAGGCCGTACTCCAAGTAGCTTTCCGAAAAGGCTGGAGCGGACCCTCGGGATGCCAATGCGCGAGCGCACCTTGACGGAGTTGGCCGCGGCGCGATCGTTCGGCCGGGTTGGTCGCCGCCAGCCGAAGCGTTAGTACACTAGCGGTTCGCCCACGAGCACGCGACCGAGGCTCAGCCCTTCATGTGGGATGTGAGGCTTGCCCGTCAGTGCGCTGGCACAATAGCTGCTCGGGACAACCGTCCCTCGAGTCCTTCTAAGACTTCGAGGATTGTCTGCCGTTGGTTTTTGCCGACGTCGCCGACGGCGAGTTCTTCAAGCTGAGCCCAGATGTCTTCGACTTGCCGGCGCAATCCTTGACTGGCCGGAGTGGCTTCGATCAGATAGGCGCGCTTGTCGCCGGGGCTGGGGGAGCGTCGCACAAAGCCAGCGCGCTCCAGGCGGCGGATGGTACGGGTCATGGTGGCGGGGTCGGAGTCGAGCAACTCCACCAGGTCGGCCTGGCGTTGCGGGCCCAGTTCCCACAGATGCATCATCACCAGCTCCTGGCCGGGGTGCAGACCCACACGGCGCAACAGCTGTCCGGCGATCATCCGGTGCACACGGGCCACTCGGAAGATCGCATGGCTGATAGGACCGCCTTGGGCGGCCGCGGGCATGGGCACCGTACCGCCGGTCGAATCGCGACCTGTGATTGCCGCTTTGCGCTGGGCCATGACCGGTGACTCCTTAATTAGTTGATCGACCAGTATATCGGCCCGTCGATGAGAGCAAAAGCTTGCGCATGGAATACTTCTGTGATTTACTTGTTCGGACAAGTAATCGAGCCATTTTAGGAATAGAGACCATGACCACCGCATTCGACCCCATCGATCTCGCCGGGATGCGCTTGCGCAACCGGATCGTGATGGCTCCGATGACCCGTAGCCGCGCCTACGGGTCGGGCCAGACCCCGACACCGTTGATGGCGACCTACTACGCCCAGCGCGCAACCGCCGGGCTGATCATTACCGAAGGCACCCAACCATCGGTGATCGGTCAGGGTTACCCCAACACCCCCGGGCTGCATTCGACAGAGCAGGTTCGTGGGTGGCAACAGGTGACCGACGCCGTACACGCCGAGGGTGGAGTCATCTTCGCCCAACTCATGCACACCGGTCGCGTTGGACACTCCAGCCTGCTGCCCGAGGGCCTCACACCGGTGGGCCCCTCACCGGTCGCTGCCGCGGGCCAGGTTTTCACGCTGGAGGGAATGAAGGACTTCGTCACCCCGGTCGAGTTGGACGATGGCGGAATCTCCGAAACGATCAACGATTTCGCGCACGCCGCCCGCAACGCGATCACCGCCGGGTTCGACGGAGTAGAACTCCACGGCGCCAACGGCTATCTGCTGCACCAGTTCCTGTCGACCAACGCCAACCAGCGCGACGATCGCTGGGGCGGCTCAATCGAGGGCAGGATCCGTTTGACCGTTGAGGTTGCCCGCGCTGTCGCCGAGGCGATCGGCGCCCACCGCGTGGGACTACGAATCTCACCGACCAACCCGCTCAACGACATCGTCGAGGACGGCTACCGCGACACCTACCAGGCGCTG
>NZ_DASPSP010000073.1:0-14772 GCF_035623875.1 Mycobacterium sp.
CCCCGACCCGTTCGCGGCGGCGCTGCGCGCAGCGAAGTCCGCACTTGACCCGGCCGGGATCCTCAACCCCGGGGTACTACTCGACCCCTGATCAGCCGTGCGATACCCGCAGTAGCTCGGCCAGGTTCGGCAGCTTCACGCGGCCCATTGCTCCAACGTCGGCAGCGCGCCCGTCGTGACGAGATCGGACGCACCGGTGCCGGGCTGGTCGAAGAAGATGAGCCGACCGAGCGATGTCAAAGCAGTTCTCGGGCACCGATCCGTCCCGCACGCCCGCCAGGAACGGGTGAACAGTGGCCGCCCGCCACGCGGCGGTGTGTCGGCTCACCAACGCATCGGCAGTCATCGCATCTTCCATCGAACGGCAGCGTCGAAGAACCCCAATTCGAGTTCCATCGCCTGCTGATACAGCACGGCCAGGCGGTCCTGATCGCCCCCGTAGCGGTCGAGCAGCACCTCTAGACGTCGCGCCAGGGACTCGAACTGCTCGCTGGAGTACGTCATCACCCACTCGCGATAGGGACTCTCGGGCTTGGTTTGAGCGGCCAGTTGCTGGCCGAGGAAGGCGTAGAGCCGCATGCACGGCGTCATCGCCGCCGTGATGTGGCCCACCGGCTCTAGCGCAGCCACCGCCAACAAGAAGTTGGTATACGCCGAGGTGGCGGAGTCTGGTGCTGGATGAAGATCGACCTCCCAGCGGGCCGCGTAACCCTGGTGAAGGCGCAGCTCGTCAGCGGCGGCGTCGAGTAGCTCCCTAAACGCGATCGGCCCGTCGTAATCCGGGCTTTTGGCCAGAGCCAAGGCGTAGGCGCGGCAGAACGCATCGAGGAAGGTGGCGTCCTGTCCTACGTAGTAGGCGAACCTAGCTCGGGGCAACTCCCCCGACGCGATGCCCCGGACGAACGGATGCTCCAGCGCGGCCTGCGCCAGGACCCGGTTCCGGTGCCACAACGACTCGGAAAGCGAGGCCACCAACCAAGCCTAAGGCTGGGCATGGCCTCGACCACCGAGGGCGTCGACGACCCGAATCGCCGCCAGCGCGGGAGCCAAAGCCGACCAGAGATCAGCTACAGCGACTATCGGGATCGCTATCGCGATATGGCGAGAACGCTTGAGTTCGAAGGCCACGCCGCCTGGGCTGAGGCCATGCCATGACGCCCGGCATCCAGGGAGGGCAGCCCACGTTGTCTTGAAACAGACGACATACGAGGGTCTCAAAACTTCGTGTCGGAGATGGCACGGCGATATGACGGACATCGTTGACCAGCGGTGAAACGATACTGATGTGGACCGCAGCGGGAATGGTGGCGGTGGACTGACCGCGACGGGGCTGGTGTGCGGGTCGTGCGGCGCGCAGTCCAGCCCGACGGCCAAGTTCTGCGCCGAGTGCGGCACGCGACTCACGCAGGCCACCGAGCACGCCGAGTACAAGCAGGTGACGGTGCTGTTCGCCGACGTGGTGCGCTCGATGGACATCGCGGCAGCGGTGGGGGCGGAGCGGCTGCGCGAGATCATGACCAACCTGGTCGACCGTGCTTCGGCGATTGTGCAGCGTTATGGCGGCACGGTGGACAAGTTCACGGGCGATGGGATCATGGCGGTGTTCGGTGCACCGGTGGCGTTGGAGGACCACGCAATCCGGGCTTGTCTGGCTGCCTTGGGCGTTCAGGAGGAGACCGCCCGGCTAGCCGCTGAGGTCAAAGACCGGGACGATATCGACCTACAGTTGCGGGTCGGCCTGAACTCCGGTCAGGTGATCACCGGGGAGATCGGCACGGCTGCAACGGGTTACACAGCTGTCGGTGAACAGGTCGGGTTGGCTCAGCGGATGGAGTCCGTCGCTCCGCCGGGTGGGGTGATGCTGAGCGCGTCGACAGCGCGACATGTTGAGGGCGCAGCGGACCTCGGGGAATCTGAGCTGGTTGAGATCAAGGGTGTCGACGCGCCGGTGCCCACCTGTCGGCTGCTGGGCATGGGAGAACAGCAGCGCGTGGTCGGGCGTGGTGAGTCGAGTCTGGTTGGTCGTCGGTGGGAGATGTCCACCGTCAAGGGGTTGTTGGATCGTGCCATCGACGGGCATGGCGGTGTGGTCGGCGTGGTGGGGTCACCCGGCATCGGTAAGAGCCGCCTGGTGCGCGAGGTTGCGGCGATGGCTCGTCGCCGCAATGTGGAGGTGTTCACCACCTTCTGCGAATCGCACGCCACCGACGTTCCGTTTCGTGTCGTGGCCCGGCTGTTGCGCACGGCCTTTGGTGTCGAGGGTCTTGACGGGCAGGAAGCCCGCAATCGAGTCCGGGATCGAGTTCCCGATGCAGACTCCGAGGACTTGTTGCTCTTCGATGACCTGCTGGGCACCGCCGATCCCGATGTCGAGCTGCCCAAGATCGATCCGGATGCCCGGCGGCGGCGGTTGACCGCGCTGGTGAACGCCGCCTCGTTGGCCCGCGAAAGACCGGGGGTCTACGTCATCGAGGACGCCCACTGGATCGATGAGGTCAGCGAGTCGATGCTGGCCGGGTTCCTCATGGTGATCCCGCAGACACCCTCACTGGTGCTGGTCACCTACCGACCGGAGTACGAGGGGGCGTTGGCTCGGGTGCACGGTGCCCACACCGTTGCCCTTGCGCCGCTGAGTGATTCAGAAACCACGGCGCTGGTCTCCGAGCTGCTCGGCCCGGACCCCTCCGTTGGCGAGCTGGGCCAGAAGATCGCCGAAAGGGCCGCCGGGAATCCGTTTTTCGCCGAGGAGATCGTGCGGGAACTCGCCGAGCGCGGTGAGTTGGTAAGAGAGACTGGGGCATACATCCTGACGGCAGAGGTTGGCGAGGTGAGCGTGCCCGCCACGTTGCAGGCGACCATCGCCGCGCGCATCGATCGGCTTGCGCCAGAAGCGAAACGAACGTTGAGCGCAGCGGCGGTCATCGGGTCGCGGTTCAACCTGGACCTGCTGACCCAGCTAGGCGCGGAAACCGCCGTTGCCGAACCGGTGGCAGCCCAGTTGATCGATCAGGTCAAATTCACCCGCCAACCCGAGTATGTGTTTCACCATCCGCTGATTCGTGCGGTGGCCTATGAGTCCCAGCTCAAATCGGATCGGGCCGAGTTGCACCGGCGGCTGGCGGGGGCGATTGAACAACGGGAGCCGGATTCGGTCGACGAAAATTCCGCCTTGATTGCCGAGCATCTTGAGGCCGCAGGCGATCTCCACGCCGCCTAGGGCTGGCACATGCGCGCTGCGGCGTGGTCAACCAACCGTGACCTTGGCGCGGCGCGAGTCAGTTGGGAGCGCGCCCGCCAGATCGCCGATAAGTTGCCGACCGACTACGCGATGCGGATCGCCCCCCGCACGATGCTATGCGCCACCGCGTGGCGCGGGGACTATCTGGGCATCTCCCACCGCGTTGACGAGCTGCGCGAGTTGTGCGCTGCGGCAGGAGACAAGGCGTCTCTGGCCATCGGCATGGTCGGCCTAGCCAGCGAGCACATGCTCTATGGCCGCGTGCGCGATGCGTCGCGGCTCTTCGCCGAGCAGACCGCTCTAGTCGAGTCGATAGGTGATTCGACACTCATCGTCGGGCTGACCGCTGTGGCAGCAGCGGTCAACGTTGCCAACGGCGAGCTGGCCGACCTACTGCGGCGGTCGCAAAGAGTCATCGAACTGGCCGACGGCGATCCCACCAAAGGCAACTTCATGCTGGGGTCACCGTTGGGGTGCGCGTTGGTAGCTCGCGGCATCGCACGATGGTGGCTGGGTCTTAGCGGGTGGCGAGACGACTTGGCCAGCGGCGTCGAATTAGCTCGAAGCGCCGACGCGGCGACTTATGCCACGGTCGTTGCCTGGAAATACGGGTTTGCGATAGGCACTGGGGTACTCATCGCCGACGACAACGCGGTGAGCGACATCGAAGAAGCACTACGGATCGCCGAAGGTTCCGGCGACGACACCGCGCTCGGCATGGCCAAGTTTGCGCTCGCTGTCGCTCTTGAGCATCGGGACTCCGCAGCGGACCGTCAGCGTGCACTCGAGCTGTTGGAGCAGGTCCGGGATATGTGCTTGCACCAACGGTTCTACTCGTCGGAGATACCGGCCATCGACTTGTGGGTCGCACGCGAGAGCGCCCGGCGTGGAGACCGCGATGGTGCAATCCCGTCAATGCGCCAGGCTCTCGACGATATGTTCAATGCGGGACAGCTCGGGAATTGGGCTAATGCCAGCGCCTTATTGTCGGAGACGCTTCTGGAACGCGGCGGGGTCAATGATGTGGCCGAAGCTGAGGCCGCGATTGACCGATTGGCCGCCATATCAGCCGATCACGGCTGGGCGATAAGCGAGGTCTGGCTGCTGCGGGTGCGCGCGCTGCTGGCCCGCGCGCAGGGCGACGAGACCGCGTACCGCGACTATCGGGATCGCTACCGCGACATGGCGAAAACGCTTGGCTTCGAGGGGCATATCGCCTGGGCCGAGGCAATGCCATGACGACGTCGGGATTGGCTTGCGGCTCGTGGGCACCGCATCGCTTACTACGACCGGGCGCAGTCAAGGGGTTCACGGACCAGCGCGACCTTGTATCGGCGCGAGGGTTACCGGAATCCCCGCCTTGTGCGGACGGCAGAAACATCCATCGTGGGTGATGGTGATGAAACGACGCCTTCTGACACAGTTCCCGCCGATCGCGTTCTAGTGTCAATCGCGTTGCGAGTTCAACACTTTCCCTTTCGCAGGTCTTTTAATGCCTACGATCCAGGGGCTGGTTTGTGACCTCGGGGGTTGCTGCCGCATCCGGTCGGAAGGGGGGCGTTGTGCGGAAGCTACTCCTCGTGGTGTGCCTTGTATTGGTTTCTGGGTTTCTGGCAGTACCTCCAGCGCATGCGTTTCCACCCCCATTGCCACCATTCGGCTGGTCGAAGCACGTGTGCAACCTGCCAAGCCCGGGTGACGTGCGGTGCCATGCGATCGTTCGAACAGACGACAGGCTCAACCCACTGGCGACCACCGAGCCTGCCGGGTACGGCCCGGCGGACTTGCGGAGCGCTTACGCCATCACCACGAACGGGACCGACACCATCGCCATCGTGGATGCCTACGGGTACCCCAACGCCGAGGCCGACCTAGCCGTATATCGGGCGCAGTTCGGGTTGCCGCCCTGCACGACCGTCAACGGGTGCTTTTACAAGCTCAATCAGCGCGGCCAGCCGTTGCCCTTGCCGACGAACAATATTCCCTGGAGTCAGGAGCAGGCTGTCGATTTGGACATGGCCAGCGCTATCTGCCCGGGCTGCAAGCTGATATTGCTCGAGGTCAACACGGCCAGTATTGCAAACATCAGTACCGCGGTCGCAACAGCTGGGCGGCTAGGCGCACATGCGATCAGCAATAGCTACGGTGTGCCCGAGAGCTATTCGTACACGATATATGCGCCAAGGTACAACATCGCGGGAGTTGCAGTGACGGCGAGCAGTGGCGACGCCGGATACGGTGTTGAATTTCCCGCGTCGTCGCCATACGTGATTGCCGTCGGCGGCACGAGTTTAGCCCCGGCGAGCACTGCGCGTGGGTGGAGCGAAACAGCGTGGAGCGGAACCGGGAGTGGCTGTAGCGCCACTTTCGCAAAGCCGCCATGGCAAACGGATCGCGGCTGCAAACACCGCACTGTCGGCGACGTCTCGGCCGTTGCCGATCCAAACACCGGGGTTGCGGTATATGCGCCTGGGTCATCAGGCGTCAGCGGTTGGTACGTCTTTGGCGGGACAAGCGTGGCCTCACCGATCATTGCTGCCGCCTACGCGATCAATGGCGGTGCGGTGAACTACGCAGCCGGCATTTATTCGCACGCAAACGATTTGAACGACGTAACGTCCGGGTCGGACGGAAGCTGCACGGTAGCCTACCTCTGCACAGCAGAGGTAGGGTACGACGGTCCGACGGGACTCGGCACTCCCAGAGGGACTGCGGCTTTCGGCGGTAGCACCGCGTCCCCGCTGAGCATCTTTCAATAGCCCGAGCCGGGACCGGCATGTCGAAAGCAACGCTTGCTTCGTAATTCTCGACCGATGGCTCTGCCGCTCAAACAATTTGCGCTTGTTCATGTCTGGGTGCAGCGCCGAACCAACGGGCAGACTCGGCGCGAAACTGCTACGGCTTCCAGCGGGGCGAAAACCGATGGGGTTATTCCTCCAACGACAGAGCCGATATTGCGGGTTCTCGCGGCATCATCTCCGGACGCCGGTGCATCGCCACGGACTGACCTGGTGTGCCTACGGATCAGAAGGCTAGCGGTCCCGCTCTCTTTCCGCCGATCAGACAGCGCCGCGTATCGGGCTACTGTACGGCGGCCTGGACAGGCATTGCGTCCGCAGTGCGTCCGCAGTAGCTTCGTCAAGCGCCGTCGCCCGCCAACATCATCAACCCGCTGACCGGCGACTTTCCCGTTTAGCCAACGCAGTCAACCGCGACAAACGCCCATGTTTACTCGTTCGCATCGAGTAGGTCAGATGGTTATCTAGCAAGCGTCTAAGTCATCGATCGGCCTTCGGAACGCCGGCCAAGTGGTCGAACCGTGCCTGCATCTCGGCGATGACCTTCTGGCGCCGCGGCGACACCTCATCGCGGTTCAGCAGCTCGACGTAGCGGCCTGTCTCAAACGCACGCAGATTCGTGTTCAACCTGCGCATTTCAGCCTCGGCGCTGACCTTGCAGCCATCTGAACAGAACCGCGACGGCCGCCCACCACGAGGACCGGGCGGCTGCAAATCGCCCCCGCACTTGACGCACTCGGTCGGTCGATACTTCATTGACCTGCACTTTCTAGTTTTGAATTGGGTTACGCTCTGCTAGAAACGGCGAATCGTGTTGAATGGCAAAGCGTTTCGCTGTGTCTAATAGTTTTGGCCCGAAAACGTCACTTTTTCGAAAACATGTCAGCACACACGCCAAGTTGGCCGGGGTCGCTTCCGGTGGCCATCGTGGAGATCCGAAGCCCCCCATCGGGGGATATGCACAAAGCCGTTTTTGAGCGGCACAACGTCGCACGCGGCCGTGCAGCGGTACCTCCGCGGGGTTCCGCTGGCGGTGATCGCCAAGTGGCTCGGGCACGCCAATCCGGCCATCACCGCGCGCATCTACGCCCACTCCCAAGACGAGGCGTTGGCCGCTGCTGCGGCGAGTTTGGGTGCGGTTGTGACATCTTCGTGACACCGAGGCCGGGCCGGGGAATCGGTGCCATGACGTGGATTCGCGTAATGGCAGGTCAAGCTAATGTTTGTGAGTGCGCCGTCAGGGTTTCGAACCCCGGACCCGCTGATTAAGAGTCAGCTGCTCTACCAACTGAGCTAACGGCGCGTGAATCCTGCTGGACTGCGTTTGCGAGAATAACAGCCATTCCGTCGGCGTACGAAATCGTCGAGTCAGGGATTGACCGCTGGTCACTGTTAGCAGTCGTCTACCGCTTAGAATACTCGCCAATAACACAACGTTGCTGGTGGCGAGGGGGAGCAGGGTACGTGGCAGGTCGCTCGATGACGCGTCAGCGCTTGTGCCGCCGATGGTTGGCCGCGCTGATGGTCCCGCTTGTCGTTTTCGGCGCGGGGGCCTGCAGCGGCAGCGGCGGTAACCCGCCGCCGAAGGCCATCATGGACAAGGCCACCCCGTTTGGTGACCTTCTCGTCCCCAAGATCAGCGCTTCGGTGACCGACGGCACCGTGGGCGTCGCGGTGGACAGGCCGGTGACGGTGACCGCTGACGACGGTGTACTGGCCTCCGTCGAGATGGTCAACGAATACGGGCGGTCGCTGAGTGGCCAGCTCAGCCCCGACGGCGTGCGTTGGTCGACCACCGAGCCGCTGGGCTACAACCGGAGCTACACGCTGACCGCCAAAGCGCGTGGGCTGGGCGGTGTGGCCACCCGCGAAATAACCTTCCAGACTCAATCGCCGCAGAACCTGGCGATGCCGTATGCGATGCCGCACGACGGCGAGGTGGTGGGCGTCGGCGAGCCGCTGGCGATCCGGTTCGACGAGAACATCGCTGACCGCGCTGCGGCCGAGAAGGCCATCGTGGTAACCACCGACCCGCCCGTCGAAGGTGCGTTCTACTGGCTCAACAACCGTGAAGTGCGTTGGCGCCCTGAGCATTTCTGGAAGCCAGGCACCGCGGTGAACGTCGCGGTCAACACCTACGGCGTCGACCTGGGTGACGGGGTTTTCGGCGAGGACAACCTGCGCACCCACTTCACCATCGGCGACGAGGTCATCGCGACGGTCGACGACACCACCAAGATGGTGACCGTGCGGGTCAACGGCGAGGTGGTCAAGACCATGCCGACGTCGATGGGCAAGGACAGCACACCGACCGCCAGCGGCTTCTACATACTCGGCGAGCGGTTCGCGCACATGATCATGGACTCGTCGACCTACGGAGTTCCGGTCAACTCGCCCAACGGCTATCGCACCGAAGTGGATTTCGCCACGCAGATGTCCTACAGCGGTGTGTTCGTGCATTCGGCGCCGTGGTCGGTGGGTGCTCAGGGCCACAGCAATACCAGCCACGGTTGCCTGAATGTCAGTCCCAGCAATGCGCAATGGTTCTTCGAGCACACCAAGCGCGGCGATATCGTGCAAGTGCTCAACACCATCGGTCCACCACTGTCGGGCACGGAAGGTCTTGGCGACTGGAACATTCCGTGGGATCAGTGGCACGCCGGTAACGCCAAGGCGTGACGCCGCTGCGCTGCGACAGCTAGATCCCTATCCACACCCACTGCCCATGACCGCCATCCCATACCGGGCGGAGCTGCAGCTGCTGCGCCCACGGCGGCGGTGGAGGGGGTGGCGGGATGTCCGCCGGTGCGAATTGCGGCGCATAGGCCGGCTTCGGTGTATACCACGCTGGCGGCGGCGGTGGCGGCTTGCATTCGTTGGTCCACACGTTGCGTGACCAGTTCGGGTCGCATTGTGCCGAGCTAACTCCCGGCGTCGCGACGGTCACGGCCGCCATCGGAACTAGCGCGACCGCGACCACACGAGCGACCAGACGGCGAGCGGAACCTGTCATCGTCGCCTCCCAGCGGGATCCGTATTGGACCTTTGCGTGGTTCAGCTTATGCCCTATGCAAAAGGTCAGAGGGCGAAAATACCCTCTGACCTGTTGGGGTGAGTGACGGGACTCGAACCCGCGACATTCAGGATCACAACCTGACGCTCTACCAACTGAACTACACCCACCATGGCCGCCGGCCGGACCCATGAGGCGACAAGCGGCGACGTCGATACTAGCCGTTCGGGCCCTCGGCGGCCGAATCGATTGTCTCCGGCGTGGTCGCCTCACCGCCAAGCTCGACGGCAACCGCGGCAATGTCGCTGGTGGCAGGCCCCGGCGGCGGCACGAACGCGGTGCGGCGGTAATACTGCAGTTCGCGGATGGATTCGTGAATGTCGGCCAATGCGCGGTGCGCCAAGCCTTTGGCGGGCTGGCCGTAGTAGATGCGCGGGTACCAGCGGCGGCAGAGTTCTTTGATCGAGCTCACATCGATCATCCGGTAGTGCAGAAACGAGTCGAGGACAGGCATGTCGCGGGCGATGAATCCACGGTCGGTGGCGATGGAGTTGCCGGCGAGCGGTGCCGTTTTGGCTTGTTTGACGTGCTCACGGATGTAGTCGAGCACCGTCGTCTCCGCCGCAGCCACGTCCACAGTGGACGCGCGCACCTCCTCGATAAGGCCGGACCGGGTGTGCATTTCGGTGACCACGTCGATCATCGACGACAATGCCGCGTCGTCGGCGTGGATCACCACGTCGACGCCGTCGCCCAAAACGTTCAGGTCAGCGTCGGTGACCAGGACGGCGATTTCGATCAACTTGTCCGAGCGCAGGTCCAGCCCGGTCATCTCGCAGTCGATCCACACCAGTTCGTCCCGCACAGCGTTCACAGTAGGCAAAGTTAGCTGCCAGACCTGCAGCCACCCCGGCCGGGCGCGACAGCAAGTAAGGTCATGCGTTGTCGGTACTACGACTAGTAGGGGAGGCAGAGGTCGCAATGAGCTCCGACTCGACACCGAGTAGCGCATCGGCGGGAACTCCAGTGGCTCGAGCGCAGCAGATCGCAGCCGGTTACGCCGTCGAGGGCCAGGCCCTGGAGTTGGGTACGGTCGTCGTCGACGGCACGACAGACCCAGCCGCACAAATCCGCATCCCGCTCGCCACTGTCAACCGGCACGGTTTGGTGGCCGGAGCGACCGGTACCGGCAAGACCAAGACGCTGCAGGTGATCGCCGAGCAGCTGTCCGCGGCGGGCGTGCCGGTGTTGATGGCCGACGTTAAAGGCGACCTCTCCGGTCTGTCGCGCCCCGGTGAGAGCAACGACAAGACCGCCGCGCGCGCCAAGGAGACCGGCGACAAGTGGGAGGCGAGCGCCTTTCCCGTCGACTTTCTGTCGCTGGGCACCAAGGGTATCGGTGTTCCGGTGCGCGCGACGATTGCCAGTTTCGGCCCGATCCTGTTGTCAAAGGTGTTGGGCCTTAACTCTACTCAGGAATCAACGCTGGGCCTCATCTTCCACTGGGCCGGGCAGCAAGACTACGAGCTGCTGGATCTAAAAGACCTGCGGGCCGTAATTGGCTACCTCACCAGCGACCAAGGCAAGACCGAGCTGAAGTCGCTGGGCGGCGTATCGGCGCAAACGGCCGGCGTCATCCTGCGCGCCCTGGTCAATCTGGAAGCCGAAGGCGCCGATACCTTTTTCGGCGAGCCCGAACTAAAACCCAAGGACCTCCTGCGTTTTGACGACAAAGGCCGCGGCGTTATCTCGCTGCTGGAGTTGGGCGACCAGGCCGCACGCCCGGTGCTGTTCTCCACCTTCTTGATGTGGGTGCTGTCCGATCTTTTCAAGTCTCTGCCCGAGATCGGCGACGTGGACAAACCCAAGCTGGTGTTCTTCTTCGACGAGGCCCACCTGTTGTTCACCGAAGCGTCGAAGGCATTCCTGGAACAGGTCGAGCAGACTGTCAAGCTGATCCGCTCCAGGGGTGTTGGCGTGTTCTTCTGCACCCAGTTGCCCACCGATGTGCCCAACGAGGTGCTGTCGCAGTTGGGTGCGCGCATCCAGCACGCGCTGCGTGCGTTCACTCCCGATGACCAGCAAGCGTTGACCAAAACCGTTCGCACGTACCCGAAAACCGATGTCTACGATCTGGCTTCGGCGTTGACCTCGCTGGGTATCGGCGAAGCCGTGGTCACGGTGTTGTCGGAACGGGGCGCCCCCACCCCGGTCGCGTGGACCCGGCTGCGCTCGCCGCGCTCGCTGATGGCAGCCATCGGTGACGATGCGATCAGCGCGGCGGCCAAGGGCAGCCCGCTGCAGGCCACCTACGGCGAGACCAAAGACCGGGAATCGGCGTATGAGAAGATCCAAGCCAAGATTGCGCAGGCCGCCGCCGATCAGCCGGCGGAGGCGGGATCGAAATCGCCCGCGGCTGCGAATAAGCCGGGCTGGTGGAAGCGGTTCGTCAACAGCCGCGGTTTCCAGACCTTTCTCAAGGCGCTCGGCACTGAGCTCATCCGCGGCATGTTCGGCGGCGGTGGGCGCCGTCGTCGATAGGTCAGCCGCCGAGCTTTTTGTAGAAGCTTCCGACGATCGGCGCGATGATAGCGCGTGGCGCATACCCGCTCGCCACCGACATAGCTTTGGACGTCAAGCCTGGGACGACGCGCATTTTGTTGCGCGCCAAAGCATTTAGTGATATGCGCGCGGTGTGCTCGGTGGAGATCCACAAGAAGTCCGGCACCAACTTCTCGACGATCGACGCTTCGGCCGGGTCTGGTAGCTCGGTACGTACCGGGCCGGGTGCCAGCAGCGTGACGTGCACACCGGATTTACGCAGTTCCCCGCGCAAGGATTCGCTGAACGTATTCACGAACGCCTTGCTGGCCGCATAGGTCGCGTTGTAGGGGATCGGTGAATTCCCCGCCGCCGAACCAGAAATCAAGATGCCGCCGGCCTTCCGCTCGATCATCCCCGGCAGCACCGCGAGCACGAGATCATGCACGGCGATCGCGTTCAGCTGTACCTGAGCCCTTTCCGCCGCGGCGTCGAGTGTCGAGACCGGACCAAAGGTCGCAGTGCCGGCGTTGGCGCACAGGATCGAGATGTTACGAGTGGCCAACTCGTCTACCAGTTTTGCGCGTTCCGCCGTATCGGCGAGGTCGGCGGGGCGAACTTCGACGGCTACTCCGTACTCGTCGGTCAGGCGGCCGGCCAGGTTGGTGAGAAGGTCTTCGCGGCGCGCGGTGATGATCAGGCTGTGGCCGCGGGCGGCCAGTTCGGTGGCCAGTGCCTTGCCGATGTTTTGGGAGGCTCCGGTGACAACGGCACGAGCGTCGGGGTTAGGCGCGGGCACTGGCATGCGCCAATCGTAGACATGGGGTGGGAGCGCACCGGGTCGGCGACCCAACGTTAGAGTCCGAGCATGAGCAACCGGGGGACGGGTTCGCGCAGATCTGAGCGATCCCGGGTGCTGACGTGGGCACTGTGGGACACCGGTGCTGCCGGACTGAGCGCGATCGTGGTGACATTCGTGTTCTCGGTTTATCTGACCGGCAGCGTCGGCCAGGGGCTGCCCGGTGGTGCTCCACCGGCGAGCTGGCTGGGTCGCGCGCTGGCGGTCGCCGGGGTGACCATTGCGCTGCTGGCGCCGTTGATCGGCGTGTGGGTGGAGGATCCGCACCGGCGCCGCGTGGCCTTGACCGTGCTGACCGGCCTGGCGGTGGCGCTGACGTGCGCGATGAGCCTGATCCGTGAGCGTCCGGAGTATCTGTGGCCGGGATTGGCGCTACTCGCGGCGGCCGCGGCGTGCGGTGATCTGGCCAGCGTCCCGTACAACGCGATGCTGCGTCAGCTTTCGACGCCACAAAATTCCGGGCGGATCTCCGGTTTCGGTTTGGCGGCCGGATTTAGCGGCAGCGTCATGCTGCTGCTGGTGGTCTACTTCGGTTTCGTCTCCGGCAAGGGCGCCACCCGCGGATTGCTGCACCTCCCCGCCGCGGACGGCATGAACGTCCGGACGGCGATGCTGTTTGCCGCGGGGTGGTTGGCAGTGTTGGCGCTGCCGCTGCTGCTGACCGCGCACCGGCTGCCTTCCGTTGGCCAGGTGGCCCGTCCAGGGAGGGGTCTGCTTGGCGGTTACCGCAAGTTGTGGACCGAACTGGCCGCCGAATGGCGCCGGGATCGCAACTTGGTGTACTTCCTGCTGGCCGCCGCGGTGTTTCGGGATGGGCTTGCCGGCCTGTTCACCTTCGGCGGCGTGCTGGGCGTCAACGTGTATGGGATCTCACCGGCCGATGTGCTGATTTTCGGCGTGGCCGCGAGCGTGGTGGCGGCGCTCGGGGCTGTGCTCGGCGGGCTAGTCGACGACCGGTTCGGATCCAAGCCGGTGATCGTCGTATCGCTGGCCAGCATCATCGTGTTCGGTCTCACGATGATGGTGTTGTCCGGTCCTCGCGCGTTCTGGCTCACCGGACTGCTGTTGTGCCTGTTCATCGGGCCGGCGCAGGCATCGGCGCGCACGCTGCTGCTCAGGATGTCCAGACACGGTAAGGAAGGTGTGGCCTTCGGCCTCTACACGATGACCGGGCGTGCGGTGTCGTTCCTAGCGCCGTGGCTGTTTTCGGTCTTTGTCGACGTGTTCGGCGCCGTTCGCGCCGGCATGGGCGGGCTGTGTTTGGTGATGGGTGTCGGGCTGCTGGGCCTGTTGAAGGTGCGTGCCCCCCGAACCGTTACGGCTGACGCGGGTTGAGCTCAGCTTGATCCGTTGCACACCGTCAGGCCGACGCCGGTGCGCTCGGTGACCTCGACCCCGTCGAGAGTCACCGAACAGGTGACATCGTGGCCGATGTTGATGATCGTGATGTTCGGCTGCCGGCCGCCTGAATCCGGCAGGCTGACTTCCTTGCTCCACGGAAGCGCGACGTTGAATTCGGTATGCATCATCCCGTCGTTGTCCACGTAGGTGATGCTGATCGCGCGGCCTTCGCCGCTCACGTTGTAGACCACGTCCTGCATCGCGCTCGCGTTGCTGGGCGGACTGGATTCGGTGCTGGTCGGCGCGGATGTGGCGGCCGACGGCGAGGGCGACGTCGGTGTGGTCGACGCCGGGGAACTTGGCATCGCCGGCAGCGGTGAGACCGCGGTTTGCCTCCCGGCCGTGCCATTGGCGATCACTAGGGCGATGACTAGGGCCGCAACCAGCAGCACCGCCGCGGCAGCGGCGATCCACAACCAGCGCGGTGCCTTCGGTCTTCCAGGTGGGGGTTCTTCTGTCGGCTGATCCGGTGGAGGCTGACCGTGCAGCCAGTACTGGGGCAGCTGCTCGGTCGAGTGGGTTGCGTTCGCGTTGGGTGCATAGCCGGGGTAATACGGGGGCGAATAGTATGAGTGCCCGCTGTACGCCGGGTCGACGTACTGCGGATAAGGCTGACGTATTCGTCGGGTTTCCTCGGTCCCTTGTCGAGATGAACGGGTGTGTTCGGACCAATGAGGATCGTTCATATCCACCTCATGGCTGCAGGGTACCTGCAGCACCACGCGCTGCGCCGAGACATTCGCCAAGCGGCTGGAGCCCGTACACGCTGAGTCAGATTGCAGAGAGCCGAAGCGACGCCGGTGCGCTTTCGGGCACGATCGGACTGCTCGGCCGAACCGGCGAAATCCGCTGGTAGGCGGAGCCGAGCGGAGGACGTGGGTCGGGTTCGCCTTTGTTGGGCCAGAGCGCGACCGCCCGTTCC
>NZ_DASPSP010000011.1:0-3466 GCF_035623875.1 Mycobacterium sp.
GAGGCGCTGGCGATGGATCCCCAGCAACGGATGTTCCTCGAGTTGTCGTGGGAGGCATTGGAGCGGGCGGGGGTTGACCCAACCACGTTGCGTGGCAGCGCCACCGGTGTGTTCGCCGGCGTCATGACGCAGGGCTACGGGATGTTCTCTGCCGAGCCGGTGGAAGGCTTCCGGTTGACCGGTCAGCTTTCCAGCGTCGCGTCCGGCCGGGTCGCGTATGCGCTGGGGCTAGAGGGTCCGGCGCTGTCCGTGGACACCGCGTGCTCGTCGTCGCTGGTGACGCTGCATATGGCGGTGCAGTCGCTGCGTTCGGGCGAGTGCGACCTGGCGCTGGCCGGCGGCGTCACCATCAACGCCACGCCCGACATCTTCGTCGAGTTCAGCCGCTGGCGCGGCCTATCCCCGGATGGCCGCTGCAAAGCGTTCGCCGGGGCGGCCGACGGCACCGGATTCTCCGAGGGCGGCGGAATGTTGGTCGTCGAGCGGCTTTCGGATGCGCAGCGGTTGGGGCATCCGGTGTTGGCGGTGGTGCGGGGTTCGGCGGTGAATCAGGATGGGGCGTCGAATGGTTTGACCGCGCCCAATGGGCCGTCGCAACAGCGGGTGGTGCGCGCGGCGCTGGCCAACGCCGGGCTGAGCGCGGCCGATGTCGACGCCGTGGAGGGCCACGGCACGGGCACCACGTTGGGTGATCCGATCGAGGCCCAGGCGCTGCTGGCCACCTACGGACAGAACCGGTCGCAGCCGCTGTGGTTGGGATCGATCAAGTCGAACATGGGTCATACCCAGGCCGCAGCCGGTGTGGCCGGCGTGATGAAAATGATTTTGGCGATGCGACACGAGGTATTGCCCGCGACACTGCATGTCGATGAACCCAGCCCGCATGTGGATTGGTCATCGGGGTCGATGACCTTGTTGACCGAGGCTCAGCCGTGGCCGATCAATGGTCGCGTGCGTCGGGCAGGCGTGTCGTCATTCGGGATCAGCGGCACCAACGCGCATGTGATCATCGAAGCCCCGCCGACGGTGGAGGCGGTGGAGCCGGCAGCCGAGCCGCCGATCGTGCCGTGGGTGTTGTCGGCCAAGAGCGAAGCGGCGCTGGGCAAGCAGGCGGCGCGGTTGAGTGAATTCATCGGTGCGCGTGAGCAGTTGGCCGCCGCTGATGTGGGCTGCTCATTGGCGGGCCGTTCGACGTTTGAGCATCGGGCGGTGGTGCTCGGCGCTGATCGTCAGGAGTTGTTGGGCGGTTTGAGGGAGTTGGCCGACGGTGAGCTGGTTGGTTCAGCGGTCACCGGCCACGCCGCCCCGGGAGGCAAAACCGTGTTCGTCTTCCCCGGCCAAGGCTCGCAATGGCTCGGCATGGGCATGGGACTGCATGCCGCGTATCCGGTCTTCGCCGAGGCCTTCAATACCGTTGTCGGCGAGCTGGACCGGCACCTACTGCGGCCGCTGCGCGAAGTCATCTGGGGCCACGACGAAAACCTGTTGAATACAACTGAATTCGCGCAGCCCGCGTTGTTCGCGGTCGAGGTCGCGCTGTACCGGCTGCTGGAATCCTGGGGTGTGCGGCCCGATTTCGTGATGGGCCACTCGGTAGGCGAGTTGACCGCAGCGCACGTCGCCGGTGCTGTGTCGCTGGCAAACGCTGCGGTGCTGGTGGTCGCGCGCGGCCGGTTCATGCAGGCCCTGCCCGCCGGTGGCGCGATGATCGCCGTGCAGGCAACCGAAGACGAAGTGCGGCCGTTGCTGACCGACGGCGTCGGGATTGCCGCGGTGAACGGTCCGTCGTCAGTCGTGGTTTCCGGCGACGAGGATGCGGTGACCGCGATCGCCGAGCAGCTGCGCGAACAGGGCCGCCGTGTGCACAAGCTCGCCGTCTCACACGCGTTCCACTCGCCGTTGATGGAGCCGATGATCGACGAGTTCAGGGCGGCAGCCAAGGAGCTCACGATCAACGCGCCCACCATCCCGATCATCTCGAACGTGACCGGACAATTGGCCGATCAAGACTTCGCGTCGGCCGACTACTGGACACGGCACATCCGGGTGGCAGTACGGTTCGCCGACAGCATTCGCTTTGCGAGTTCGGTTGGCGCCAGCCGATTCCTCGAAGTCGGTCCCGGTGGCGGCCTGACGTCATCGATCGAAGAATCGCTCGCCGAAGTTGACGTCCTATCAGTTCCGATGCTGCGCAAAGACCGGCCCGAACCGACCAGCCTGATGACCGGATTGGCGCAGGCATTTGTGTCGGGTGTGGGCGTGGATTGGCGGGCGGTGTTGCCCGGGGCCGGATTTGTGGAGTTGCCGACGTATGCCTTTGAGCGGCGGCGGTTCTGGCTTTCCAGTGATAGCGCTGTTGGTGACGTCGCCGGCCTGGGGTTGGCGCCCAGTGAGCACGCGCTGCTGGGTGCGGTGGTAGACCTGCCGAGCGTGGGCGGGGTGGTACTGACAGGCCGGCTGTCGTCGGCGTCTCAGTCGTGGCTTGCTGATCACGCGGTTGGCGGCGTGGTGGTGTTTCCGGGCGCGGGTTTTGTCGAGTTGGCGATCCGTGCCGGCGACGAAGTCGGCTGCTCGGTAATCGACGAACTCATGCTGGCGGCGCCGTTGGTGATCCCGGCAACCAGTTCGGTAGCCGTGCAAGTCGTCGTCGGCGCGGCCGAGGAAGCAGGCACCCGTTCGGTGTCGGTGTTTTCCCGCGGCGACGAACACTCCGGCTGGACTCTGCACGCCGAAGGTGTGGTCCGGCCCGGCGATGCCGAGCCGGGCACCGACATGTCGACGTGGCCGCCGGCGGGTGCGACGCCGGTCGACATCGACGGACTTTATGACCGACTGGCCACACGCGGATACCGGTACGGCCCGGCGTTCCAAGGGTTGACCGCGATGTGGCGTCGCGGCGACGACCTGTTCGCCGACGTGTCCCTGCCAAGCGACGCCGGCGTATCGCCGGCGGGATTCGGTGTGCACCCAGCGGTCTTGGACGCTGCTCTGCACGCGGTGATCGTGGCCACCGAGACCGGTGACGACCAGGACGGAAGCGGTGTGCTGGTGCCGTTCTCCTGGCAGGGTGTGTCGTTGCATGCGGCGGGGGCGTCGGCGGTGCGGGCGCGGATTGCGCCGTCGGGTCCGTCGGCGGTGTCGGTGGAGTTGGCCGACGGGTTGGGGTTGCCGGTGTTGTCGGTGGCTTCGATGGTGGCTCGTCCGGTGTCGCAGCAGCAGTTGATGGCGGCGGTGTCGGGGTCCGGGCCGGATCGGCTCTTCGAGCTGGTCTGGTCTCCCGCTGTTCATCCAGCGTCCGCCTCGCACGCCGAGACGCCGTCTTATCAAGTGTTCGAAGCCGCATCAACCGCCGGGGACCCCGTCGTCGACACCTACGAGCGCACGCACAAGGCATTGGCTGCGGTGCAGTCGTGGCTGGCCGAGCGCGAATCCGGCGTGTTGGTCGTGTCGACCCGGGGCGCAATGG
>NZ_DASPSP010000082.1:0-4796 GCF_035623875.1 Mycobacterium sp.
TGCACCACGGCGTAGCCGCGGGCCAGGGTGGCCGCCGGACCCAACGTAGCCAGCCGGGCGGACAAGTGAGCGACGCGTTCGGCCTCCACGTCGATCATTCGGGTGATGTCCCGGCGAACCGCCGACCGGGCGCGGTGCACCTCCTCGGCGCGCACCCGCAGGGCGGCCAGCGGCTCGGCCAATACCGGGCGGCTGCGCAACTGCGCGAGCGCGCGCTGTTCGCGAGTCACCCAGTTGCGCAGCGCCTGGGCGCTGCGCTGGCGCAGGTCGGCGAGCAGGTGCTGCTCGGCCGCGGTATCCGGGACGATCTTCTTGGCAGCATCGGTGGGAGTCGCGGCGCGTAGGTCGGCAACCAGGTCGCACAGCGGGTTGTCGGGCTCGTGACCGACCGCACTGACCACCGGGGTGCGGCAGGAGGCGATCGCGCGGCACAGCGTCTCGTCGGAAAACGGCAGCAGGTCCTCGACGCTGCCGCCGCCGCGGGCCACCACGATCACGTCGACGTCGGCGATGGCGTCCAGTTCGCGCAGCGCATCGACGATCTGGGCGACGGCGGTGGGACCTTGGACGGCGGTGTTGCGCACGGCGAACCGCACCGCGGGCCAGCGCGCGGCGGCCACCGTGGTGACGTCCCGCTCGGCGGCGCTGGCCCGGCCGGTGATCAGCCCGACCGTGGCCGGCAGGAACGGAATCGGCCGCTTGAGCCGTGGATCGAACAGCCCCTCGGCGTCCAGGAGTTGCCGCAACCGCTCGATGCGTGCCAGCAGTTCGCCGATCCCCACCGCGCGTATTTCGCTGAGCCGCAACGAGAATGTGCCACGTCCGGTGAAGAAGTTCGGCTTGCCGCAGACCACCACCTGCACACCCTCGACGAGCTTTACCGGCGCACGGTCCACCAAATCGCGTGGGGCGGTTACGGTCAGCGACATGTCGGCCGCCGGATCACGCAACACCATGAACACCGTCTTGGCGCCCGGCCTGATGTTGATTTGGGTCAACTGACCTTCCACCCAGACCGTGCCCAATTTGTCGATCCAGCCCGCGATCCGGATGGCCACCGCGCGAACCGGATACGGGTTCTCGGCCGAATTCGGCGGCGGAGTCCGTTCACCGGGCACCGCGGCGGTCACTTCGCCGTCGCGCGAGTGATCCTGTTGGCCAGCAGCGTCTGGAACGGTGCACGCGCCTTGGTGGCCTCCTCGTAGGCCAACAGCGCCTCGAGTTCATCCACGTCGAGCGTTTGCAGTCTGGCCCGCAGCTGGGCCAGCGTCAGCGTTTCGTAGTCGAGCTCCTCGGCCACTTCCGGCGCAGGGACCGTCGACGTGGCGGCCGGCCTTCGCGCGCGGGTGACAGACACCGGCCGAGTCGGCGCATCGCCCGTCGCGCCCCCGGCCGACGGGTCGGGTGCGGTGTACAGCGCGAACCGCCCTTCGGCGCGGTTCTCGGTGTCGGACGCGTCGACGCCAACTGGGTATGCCTCGGCATCGCCGTCAGAGCCGTCCAGGTCCTCATCGAACGTCGCCCACTCCGGCTGCTCTTCCTTGGGCGGAAAGATCTGCTCCAGGGTCGAGTCACCCTTGATCACCAGCTCGGCCAGGTTCTGCTGGAATCGCATCACGAGGTGCGCGGCCTGACTGGCCAGCGTCATCGGATACATCAGGATGGTTTTCGGCAGCTTGATCGTCTCCTCGACGGCGAATGTCGCCGCGCCCACCAGCAGCCGGACCCCATACGGTGCAGTAGCCATGCGGTCCAGCCTGCCCTAACCGGCGGTTAACTCCAAGCCGACGGCGCGAGCTGGCGAGCCCGAGTCCGCAGAAAGTAACCTGATTGGCATGCCGCCGACCGTCAACATGGGGATCCCGGGTGCCGCCAGCTCGGCGGTCGAGCCGGTGACCGGCAAGCGGGTGCTGCTGGCCGAGCCGCGTGGGTATTGCGCCGGCGTCGACCGTGCCGTCGAGACGGTCGAGCGTGCACTGGAAAAGCACGGCCGACCGGTCTACGTCCGGCACGAGATCGTGCACAACCGCCACGTGGTGGACACCTTGGCCAAGGCGGGGGCGGTTTTCGTGGACGAGACCGACGAGGTCCCCGAGGGCGCTATCGTGGTGTTTTCCGCGCACGGTGTCGCGCCGACCGTGCACACGTCGGCGGTTGAACGGTCGCTGCGCGTCATCGACGCCACCTGCCCGTTGGTCACGAAGGTGCATAACGAGGCCAAGCGGTTTGCCCGCGACGACTACGACATCCTGCTCATCGGTCACGAGGGCCACGAGGAGGTCATCGGAACCGCCGGCGAAGCCCCGGACCATGTGCAGCTGGTCGACGGGCCCGGCGCTGTCGACGGTGTGATGGTCCGCGACGAGAACAAGGTCATCTGGCTGTCGCAGACCACGCTGTCCGTCGACGAGACCATGGAGACCGTGCAGCGGCTGCGGGCGCGATTCCCGAAACTGCAGGACCCGCCGAGCGACGACATCTGCTACGCAACCCAGAACCGGCAGGTTGCGGTCAAGGCGATGGCGCCCGAGTGCGAGCTGGTCGTCGTCGTCGGGTCGCGCAACTCGTCGAACTCGGTGCGGCTGGTCGAGGTGGCCCTCGGCGCCGGGTCGGCCGCCGCGCATCTGGTGGACTACGCCGACGATATCGACCCAAAGTGGCTGGACGGTGTTACCACGATCGGGGTCACCTCCGGCGCGTCGGTGCCTGAGGTGCTGGTGCGTGGCGTACTGGAGCGGCTGGCCGAGTACGGCTACGACGTGGTGCAGCCCGTGACGACGGCCAACGAGACACTGGTGTTCGCCCTACCGCGGGAGATTCGGCCGACTCGGCGCGACGTCTAGACGTCGTAATCCCAGGAGTCGGCTGCGGATTCGCGCGGTCGACGGGGGCGCGACGTGGGTTCGTTGCGCGACTCGTCAGCTCGGGACGAGCCGCGATACCGGACCTGCGAGATCGGGTGGTGTGTCGCGGTGGCCCCGGACGTCCCGTTCGGCACCGGCCTGCGACGTGGCTCCGGGGGCGCGACGGGCTCGTACGGCTCGATGGGCTGGTAGGGGTCGAAGCGGCTGCTGCGACCGGTCGGGCGGCCTGTGCGACCAGGCGGGTCGCGGCGGATCTCCCGGGACGGCCGACCACGCAGGTCGGGATCGCGCGGCACCCTGCCGCGGCGGGGTGGCTCAGGAGCGTCGAACTCGCGGGGGCGCGTCGGGCGTCGACGTCGGGCGCGGTCAAGGGTCGGGTCGGCTGCTTCGTCCAGCGGCGGCCGGATATGCCGAGAGCGTGACGCCGCCGGCCGCTTGCCCGTCCTCCTGCTGTCGGCCGACCGTGCGGATCTCGCCGGCGTCGCAGAACGTCCGACGGCGTGGGTTCGCCGTGAACCGGGCTTTGCGGCTTTGTCGGCGCCAGCAGATTCCCGACGGAAGATGGTCAAAAGCGACGCCAGTCGGCCCGCCGGGACGGTGGGCACTGCGTCGGCGGTCGCGGCTGGGCGGATCGCCATTGCCAGCAACCAGCGGATGATTCCGATTAACAGCACGCCACCCGAGGTGAACAGCATCAGCGGGAAGCGTTCGATCAGTGGATAGCCGCAGTTGATCAGGAGGTCCTTGAGGCCGGTGAACTTAGCTCCGTGGAACAGCCAGTACGCCCCGGGCACCGCACCGAACAAGATCAGCGGTGGCTGGATGACCGCGGTGAAGACACCGGACTGGCGCACCGCCAGCACCGCAGCGACGCAACCCAGCACATACAGCGCGGAGAAGACGGTCGTCAGTTCCTTGCCCGATCCGGCGTCGAAGGCGAAGCCCGCGGCGGTGCCGGTTACAGCGACAACCACGGCGGCCCACCACGGCACACCAGGAATGTTGGGGATTATCGAACGGTGATTCGTTGCCACCGCCGACCGCGTCCGCTCTGCTGACACACGTCGACCGTACCGGCTCAGCGCCGAAAGGCTCGTAAAGACCTCGTTATCAGCATCTGGGCGTGCCACCTTCCGCGCTGGCGGGCTCTCCTACACTTGTGTCCCTGTGAGCTTGAGCCTCGGGATCGTGGGTCTGCCGAATGTCGGCAAGTCGACGCTGTTCAACGCGCTGACCAGAAACAATGTGGTGGCCGCGAACTATCCTTTCGCAACGATCGAGCCGAACGAGGGTGTCGTGCCGCTGCCCGATCCTCGGTTGGCGACCTTGGCGGAGATGTTCGACTCCGAGCGCATCGTCCCGGCGCCGGTGTCCTTCGTCGATATCGCCGGCCTCGTTGCGGGCGCCTCCGAAGGTGCCGGCCTGGGCAACAAATTCCTGGCCAATATCCGCGAATGCGACGCGATCTGCCAGGTGGTGCGGGTGTTCTCCGACGACGATGTGGCGCACGTCGCCGGACAGGTGGATCCCAAGTCCGATATCGAGGTCATCGAGACCGAGCTGATACTGGCCGATCTGCAAACACTCGAGCGCGCGGTGCCGAGGCTGGAGAAAGAAGCTCGCAACAGCAAGGACCGCAAGCCGCTCTACGAGGCAGCCGTGGCCGCTCAACAGACGCTGGACGGCGGGACGACGCTCTTCGCCGCGGGGGCCGATGCCCTGCTGCTGCGGGAATTGAATCTGCTGACCACCAAACCGTTCCTCTACGTGTTCAACGCCGATGAAGCGGTGCTCACCGATGCCGACCGGGTCGCGGATCTGCGTGCGCTGGTGGCGCCGGCGGATGCGGTCTTCCTGGACGCCAAGATCGAGGCCGAGCTCACCGAGCTCGACGACGAGTCGGCCGCCGAGCTGCTGGAGTCGATCGGTCAG
>NZ_DASPSP010000149.1:0-19342 GCF_035623875.1 Mycobacterium sp.
TCCGGCCAGCCCGGCGAACACCCCGAAGTGGTGTGTCCATTTGGTGGGAGTGAACATCATCGCGAGGAACGAGATGATGGTGATGCCGACGATGCGGCGGCTCGGCCCGGCTGCGGTGCCCGGAATTCGGCCCTTGCGCAACGACATCGCCACCGTTATCCCGAGCGCCAGAACCAACGCCAGCACAGCGAAGCGTCGGGCGACGGATCCGTCGGGGCTGGCCATGAACAGCCGCTCGTAACGGAGGTGCTCGTCGAACCAGCTCAGGCTGGGCCCGAGGGCACGCTTGAGGGCGGTTGCCTGCATCTCGCCGGCCAGGGTCTGGTCGCGGAAGATGAGGATCACGGTGACGGTGACCGCGGCCAGGATGGGCGCCAGCAGTGGTAGGGCACCAAACTGCTTGGAGCGGCGGTGCACGATGGTTCGCAGCGGCCCGATCGCGACCAGCAGGGCGCCGATGGACGCGATGCCGGTCGGCCCGGAGAACAGGGTCAGCGCGCCGATGATGCAGGCGATCGCGACCGGCAGCAGCCGGCTAGTGGCCACCGCACGCTCCACCGAACACCAGGTCAGCAGGATGCCCAGGGCGATGATCGGCTCGGGCCGCAGCCCGTTGTCGAGTGGCAGCCAGACCGCCAGGAACATGCCCGCCGCGGTCCACGCCGCCGCCCGGTTCTGCTTGACGGCGTGACCGAGGCGGGGGACGACTTCGCGGCTGATCGCCCACCAGCAGGCCAGCGCCATCGCCAGGGTGGGCAACCGCATCCAGATGCTGGCGGTGCTGACATGGGCCCACAACGCCAGCAGGTCGTAGTACCAGCCGAACGGCGCCTCGGGCGTGCCGAACCAGCGGTAGTAGTTGGCCATGTAGCCGGCGTGTTCGGACACCCTGGCCATGGTCAGGATGTAGCCGTCATCGGAGGTGTTGGCGCCGACGAAATGCCACCACACCAGTACGGCGATGACCAGGGCGTCCAGACCGCCGATCGACCACCAGCGCGCGGGCAGGAAGCGGCGGTGCCGGGTCCCGTCGGCGGTGTCGAGGATGTGCAGGGCGATCAGGGCGGCGGCGGTCAGCACCAGCCCGAGGATCATCGCGGTCATCTTCAGCGGGGTCGGGCTGCTGCTGTAGCGGGTGTCGATGGTCGCCGAGAAGCTCAGCCCCGGCGGCGCGGGCCCGCTCAGATCGGTGAAGACACCGACGATCTGCGGCCGGAAGTCGTAGCCGCTTTTCTCTCCGCGCAGCGGAGAGCCGGGATGTTCGGCGTTGGGGCCTTGGGTCAGCCCGACGAACTCGGCGGTGACCCGATCGGCGTGCGCGGTGAAGGTCAGCCGCTGGCATGCGGGGCTGAGCGCCTGGCTCAACGGGGCGGTCACCACCGGGACGTTGCGCACCACGAGCACCAGTTCGTCGTTGGCACGCACAATCAGCAGCCCCCGGTCGACCGCCTTCGGCGCCTGCTTGGGCACCGTGGACAACAGCACCGTCTTGCCGGGCCCGTCGAGCCCGGCGGCAGCCTGGCACGGGATGCTGATGGACAGGTCGGTGGCCACGTAGCCGATCAGCGGCGCTTCGACGCTTCCGAGCACGCCGTTTTGCGGCCAGTTCAGTTGGGCGGTGGTCTGTTTGACCGGCAGTAGCGGGGTTGCGATCGCCAGTAGGGCCCCAAGCAAACCGGCGACGACAGCCACCACCCGGGCGACCCGGTAGTTTCCTCCCGTGTCCGTCGATGCGCGCCGCACTTCCGCATCGCTTCGCTCTACATCGTCGACGGCGCGGCCCACGGAGGTAGATGGTAATTGCCCGACATGTGTCGTTTCTGAAGCCATTAGACGCCTGGTCCGGGCTTGCGGATGGCCAACACGAACGGACCGATGGTGGCGACGGTGAACCGGGGGTCGGCGAACAACGACGCGTCGAACTCGACCGTGTAGCGGCGAACGTTGGGCTGGTTGGGGTAGACGTCTTCGGCCAGCCGCAGCGTGTAGGCGCTCGTCGCGCCGGCCGAGCCGCCGTGTCGCATCAAGAACACCGTCGGCGGCGCCCAGGGCAGCGTGTCCAGTGCGTGGATGAACTGATCGGGGGCTTTCATCTTGGACCAGCTTTTGATCGCGGCTGCCCGCTTGTCGAACTGCGCGAGCGGGTTGGCGTAGTGCGACGTCAGTCCCTGAAACCCCCAATAGGGGTAGTAGGACAAGAAGCTGTAGTCGGTCGTCAACACCACGGTTTGGTCTCGAGGCTTTCCGGTTGCCCGGGTGATCGCGGCGTCGATGAACGGGTAGAACTTCTCGGAGCTGGGCGGACGGCGGTCACCGCGCTGACCGTGGCCGTCGGTGTCGGTGTAGGCGATGGTGAGGTCCGGTCGCAGCACTTCGGGGATGTCTTGACTGAACGCGATCGCGCCGGCCAGTCCGATCGCGGCCGCCACCGGTAGCACGCTACGCCCCCAGGCATGGTCTCGCCCGCGGGCCGCCAGGGCGAGGGTGAGTTCGATAAAGCCGAAGACGCCGGCGGTGGCCAGCAACACCGTCAGCGTCGGCTGCAGCCGGAACGACAGCAGCGTGGTGCGCGCCAGGGTGGCGAGCATCGACAGCAGCGACCATAAGTAGACGGCGAGCACACCGATGGCCAGGCCGGCCGCCCGTACTGAGGAGCGGGCCCGCACCACCAGCCACAGCGTGCCGAGCATGCACAGCGCACCGAGCAGGGTGAACTTCAGCATCGGGAAGGTCAACTCGGCGCCGTCTGCCGGCAGGTAGTGGAAGGCGCTGCCGGTGTTGCTGACCGGGTCGCGGGTCGCCCGCAGCAGGAACGGCACCCAGGTCGTCGCCGCGATGGCCGCCGCGATAACGCCGATGACGGCCAGCCGGGCCAGCGGGTCCAAAGCCGCGCGGATCCCCTGACGCCAGCGGGAGGCCGCTAGCAGCAGGGCCATCAGCACCACAGTGAATGCGCTAACGGCCGGCAGCAGGGTGTAGAAGGTCGCCGCGACGCCCAGGAATATCCCGGCCCCGACCACCGCGGCCCACCCGCCTGATCTGGTCCCGCTGCGCAGACCCGACCAGGTCAGGATCAGCACCGGCGGCAGCAGCATGGTGATCATCGCGGAATATGGCTCCGGGGAGCTGTAGGCCAGCGTCACCGCAGCGGTGGCGGTGGTGACCATCAATGCGTACTCGAACCGGATCATCCGCCACCACAACACCAACGCCAGTGCGACCGCGATCGTGATCGAGGTGATCGCCCACGGTTTGTACATCTCCCAGGCCGGCATGCCGGTCCACGCCGCGACGCGCCCGCCGAGCCAGAACCAGCCCGGCGGATAGAACGGCGGTAGCCCGAGGTAGGTCATGTCGTGCAGGGCGGCGCTGTTGGTGAGCCGGGTCAGGTATTCGGTGCGGAACTGCTGGTCGACGGAGACACCGAACAGGTAGAGCTTGGTGGCGCCCAGCGGCATCGCGAGTGTGACCACCGAGAACGCGGACACGAAAACCAGGCCCGCCAGTTGAGCGAGCCACCGTAACCGACCACGCCGCCACTGCCAGCCGGCGGCCAGCAATCCGACGATGCAGCCGACCTGGCCGACCGTGGTCAGCGCGTGCAGCTGATTCGACGACGGGTAGGCGGGCCATTCGACCCGTGCGATGGCGATCAGCGAGATTACCGACACCACCGCAGCAATCGCGATCGCGAATGCCATGTGGCCGACAGTGGCCAGCGCGTTCCGCATCTAGATGGGCAACTTGCGGAAGATCGGCCGCGGGATGTGC
Source organism: Mycobacterium sp. (assembly GCF_035623875.1). Lineage (GTDB taxonomy): Bacteria > Actinomycetota > Actinomycetes > Mycobacteriales > Mycobacteriaceae > Mycobacterium. Next base: position 3,772 of record NZ_DASPSP010000149.1, read on the forward strand.
CGCAGCACCATCATCACGTAGCGGAAAGCGCCGGGCGCCCAGACGAGCTCCTTACCCTTCGCCGCCGCGGTCACCGCCAGGTTCGCGACGTACTCCTTGTCGACGGTCAGCGGCGCTTCCTTGATGTGCGCGCTCATCCGGGTCCGCACCTGGCCGGGCCGGATGACCAGGACGCGAACGCCGCTCGGCTGCAACGCCTCACCGAGGCCGAGGTAAAAACCATCCAGGCCGGCCTTGGTCGAGCCGTAGACGAAGTTGGATCGCCGGACCCGCTCACCGGCGGCCGAGCTCATCGCGATGATCTGGCCGAAACCCTGCGCGCGCATCTTCTCACCCAGCAGCACCCCCACGGAAACCGCCGCGGTGTAGTTGATTTCGGCGATCTGGACCGCTTTACGCTGGTTCTGCCACAGCTCCTCGGCGTCGCCGAGCAAGCCGAACGCCACGATCGCGACGTCGACGTCCCCGCCGGCGAAGGCCTGCTCGATCATTTTGGGATGGCTGTCGGTGTCGGTGGCTTCGAAGTCGATCAGCTCCACCGACCTTGCGCCCGCGGCCTTCATTTGCGTGACGGCGTCGTCACGGCCCGGGTCGTCGGGCATGGCGGCCAGCAGGATGCGTGCATGCGCGTTCTTCAGGTAGCGCTCGCAGATCGCCAGCCCGATCTCAGAGGTGCCGCCGAGCAGCAGGATGGTCTGGGGATTACCCACGGCGTCGAGCACCATTTAGAGCAGCTCCAAACGTCGGGCCATGTCCGAGACGAAGACGCGCAAAGGATCGACCTTGCGCCGCACCCCGATCCATTCGTCGATGCGCGGATACATGGCGTGAAAGTTGTCGGCACTGACCCGCGAGTCCTTTGCGGTGTAGAGCCGGCCGCCGAACTCCAGCACTCTGCGGTCAAGCTCGTTGAGAAATTCGTTGAGTCCGGGCTTGATCGGAAAGTCGACGCACACGTTCCAGCCCGGGATCGGGAAGCTCAGCGGTGCTTGGTTTCCCGGACCGAACAGCTTGAATACGTTGAGGAATGAGTAGTGCCCGGAGCGCTGTATGTCGTACATGATGCCCTTGAATTCCTCCACCGCCTCGGTGGGCACCACGAATTGGTACTGGCCGAAACCCGCGGATCCGTAGGCGCGGTTCCACTCGCCGATCATATCCAGCGGGTGATAGAACTGCGTCAGGTTCTGCGCCTTGCCGCGGTAAGACCCCGACTTGCGATACCAGAGCTCGGTCATTGTGCCGAAGGTCAGCTTGTTGGCCAAGCCGTTGGGAAAGATATCGGGCGTCGTAAAGAATTGCGGGGCATCGAATTTCAGCGGATCCTTCTGTAACTTCTTCGGCAGCTGGTCGACCGTCGCCAGCGAACCTCGTGAGATCGCGGCGCGGCCCAGCTTCGGTGGCGCGCTGATCGCGTCGAACCAGGCCGATGAGTAGGTGTAGTTGGCTTCGCTGCCGTCGCTGTGGAAGGCGATGGTTTCGTCCAGTGTGTGGGTGACGTCGCCGTCGGCAATGAAATACGCCGTCTCCGTCGGGGTCATCTCGACAGTCGCGCGCAGGACGATCCCGGTCAGCCCGTTACCCCCGACGGTGGCCCAGAACAGCTCGGCCTCTTCGCCGTCCGGGGTGAGGTGACGGATCTGCCCGTCGGCCGTCAGCAGCTCCATCGACCGGACGTGATTGCCGAAGCTGCCCGCGCTGTGGTGGTTCTTGCCGTGAATGTCGGAGGCGATGGCGCCACCGATGGTGACCTGTCGGGTGCCGGGGAGCACCGGCACCCACAGTCCAAACGGCAGCGCGGCCCGCATCAGCTGATCGAGGTTGACCCCGGGGTCGAGGTCGGCGACGTGGGTGTCGGCGTCGATCGAATGGATCCGGTTCAGCGGCGTCATGTCGATGACCAGCCCGCCCCCGTTTTGCGCATTGTCACCGTAGGAGCGACCCAGCCCACGGGCGATGACGCCACGGCCGCCGGCGTCGGCTGCGCAGGCGACCGCCTTGGCGATCACCTCGGGGTCCGGTGTGGAGAGCACCTGGGCTACCGATGGCGCGGTGCGGCTCCACCCGGTCAGCCGCTTCATGGTCGTGGGAAACATCAGCACAGAGGGTACCTGCTGAAGTCGCGGGTTCAGCGCAGCCGGAAGATCACCGAGCGCTGCACGACGAAGTTGATCACCGAGGCAGTGCCCTGTGCGATGACAAACGCGACCGGCACTGCCCAGGTGCGGTAGTCCAGCAATGCCAGGCACAGGTGATTGAGCCCGACCTGCACTGCGAAGGTGAGCCCGTAGAGCGCCATGACGACCAGGAACCGGGCGGTGCTCGGCAGCGCCTGAAACGTCCACCTGCGGTTGATCAGGTACGCGGTGATCGTGCCGACGACGAAGCTGGTCGATTTGGCCAGGTCCACCTGCACGCCCGCGGCTTTGTACAGCAGCACATAAAGACCGAAGTCGACGACCGCCGACAAACCGCCGGTGACGACGAAACGCCACACCTGTGTCTTCAGCGGCAGCTGCCCACTCGCCGCGATCTCGGCCATCGGCCGAAGTCTACGGGGGGCTACGACGGGTATTTCATATCCAGCAGCTCGACCTGGTTCTCGCCTTGGGGCGTCGTGTAGGTGACCGTGTCGCCGGCTTTCCGTCCAGCCAGCGCCAGGCCCAACGGGCTGCCCGCGGTCAACGCCTCGGCTTCGCCACCTACCGGGGTCTCTTCGATCACCGAGATCACCTGCATCTTGACGACCGCACCGTCGGAAAACCGCAACGTCACCTCGGTGCCGAAGGGCAGGGTGTCGGCCCCGTTCGACGGCAACGGTCCGGCGCGCAGCAATCGGTCGAGTTCGGCGATCCGCTCGTCGAGGCTGGCCAATTCATCAGCGCGCTGAATGGCATCGGCGGCGTCGGCGTGGTCGCTGACGGCGCCTCGGTCGCCTCTGACCTCGGCCTCCAGGCGATCGCGTCGTTCGCGTATCCGAGCCAACTCTGCGGCGATCCGCTCGCGTGCTTCATCCGAAAGCTTCGTGGGCTCGACTTGTTCGCTCACCTTCGCCGACCTGTCTTCCGAGGGCATTGACGTTATGGGTGTCCGCCATTATTACTGCGAGATTGCCGCCACGGTCGTGCTTCGTGTCAGAACCACAGCCATAGCGGTAATTTCAGGCAACCGGCCCGCCTCGTCGCCGGGCTAAACCCAGTACGGAACGCGGGCGCGGTATTGGCGCATCGCGAAAGCCGCCAGCAGCCAGCCCAGCGCCGTCAGCCCCACCACGACCGCCCAGTGCCGCAGCTCTTGGTGCGAGCCGAGCAGCGGGGCGCGCACGATGTCCAAATAGTGCAGCAGCGGGTTGAGCTCGACGATCTTCGACCACTGTCCGGCGCCCTGCTGCCGCAGCGTGTCGTCGTTCCAGATGATCGGTGTCATGAAGAACAGCAACTGCACGATGGAAAACAGCAGCGGGCCGATGTCCCGAAAGCGCGTCGCCAGGATGCCGAAACACAGTGACACCCATAGGCAGTTGAGCACGATCAGCCCCAGCGCCGGGATCACCGAGAGGTCGGCCCACGACCACGGTTTGGGGTAGATGATCGCGATGACGACGTAGATGACGATGTTGTGCGCGAACAAGATCATCTGTCGCCACACCAGCCGGTAGACGTGCACGCTCAGCGGCGTCGGCAATTGCTTGATCAATCCCTCGTTGGCGACGAACACCTCGGCGCCCTCCAGGATGGAGGCGTTGATCAGATTCCAGATGATCAGGCCGAGCGTGACGTACGGCAGGTGCACCGACAGCTGGAGATGGAACAGCTTGGAATACAGGCCGCCCATCGCGACGGCCGTGGTGCCGGTCGCGATGGTGATCCAGAACGGCCCCAGCACCGAGCGGCGGTACCGCTGCTTGATGTCCTGCCAACCCAGGTGCAGCCACAACTCGCGGCGGCGATAGCCGTCGACCAGATCACCCCAAGCGCGGGTCAGTGTTTTGGACTGAGCCGCGGCATCAACAATGGTCATCGCTGCCGCTCCTCCCGATCGCTTCGCTCCGCACCGGCGTCGGCGCGAGTCACGATGAGCCCTCAGGTCTTCCGAACTGTTCCCGACGTCCCAACCGGCGCAGCCGCAGCCACTCCAGCAGTCCCTTCGGGTCACGACGGGACACCAGGAAAAACCAGCCAAACCGCAGCCATTCCTGGACCAGCAGTTTGCGCAGACCCGGCTGCGCCAACAGGTAGCCGCGATTGCGGTAGGTGAAGTACCGCTTGGTCGGATCGTCGGGATATTGCGTGTGCATCCGCCCCGCAAGAATCGGCTTGAACTCGGCCGACCCACAGGGGTGCAGATAGACCGCGTTCAAACAGGTTCCGAACGCCAGACCGGACCGGACCAGCCGACGGTGCATCTCCACCTCGTCGCCGCGGACGAACAGCCGCAGATCGGGCACACCGATCGACTCGAACGTCGCTGCCCGAAACAGTGCACCGTTGAACAGCGATGCGATACCCGGCAGCAGTTCCTGGTTCGCGGCGGTGCGCAACTCGCTGACCCGCCTGCGCCAGACCAGGCCGCGGCGCAACGGAAACGCCAGGCGTTGCGGGTCATCGGCGTTGCACACCATCGGCGAGACCTCGGCCAGCCGGTGCGTCTCGGCGCACGTCAGCAGCGTCGCCAGTACTTCGCTGTCTTGCGGGTGGCCGTCGTCGTCGGCCAGCCACACCCAGTCGGCGCCGGCGGCCAGCGCGTGAAGGATTCCGAGCGCGAAACCGCCTGCGCCGCCAAGGTTTCGGCGTGACGGCAGATACGTCGTCGGGATGGGTTGGTCACCCACCAGATCGCGAACGCGATCGGCGCCGTCTTCCGAAAAGTCATTGTCGACGACGATCAGCTGATCAGGCAGCCGGCTCTGGGTGGTCAACACATCCAGCGACTTGGCCAGTTCGTCGGGGCGCCGATGGGTCACCACGACGGCGCACACCATAGTCATGCGCCGCTCCTCCTCATCGCTGCCTCTGTATTGCCCGACTCCTCCTCATTCCGCTTTGCGGACTGCATCGTCGTCGGGCGTTGCATCGTCGCCAGCGGGTCACTCATCTGCGTGGGCTTTACTGGCGAGCTGCCGGTTGGGTGCGGTCTCGGCAAGCACCTCACGCACATGCCGCGCGGCGTCTTCGCCTTCGTAGGCGCGCACGACGTCCTCGATGCTGCCGGTCAGCTTGATGACGCCGTGGTCGATCCACATCGCGGTCTTGCACAGCCTGGCCAGGAATTCGTTGGAATGGCTGGCGAACACCAGGATTCCCGACCGCTCGACCAGGCTTTGCAGTCGGGACTGAGCCTTCTTGAGGAAGTCGGCGTCGACGGCGCCGATACCTTCGTCGAGCAGCAGGATTTCCGGGTCGATGCTGGTGACCACACCCATCGCCAGCCGCACCCGCATACCGGTCGAATAGGTGCGCAGCGGCATCGCCAAGTAGTCGCCCAGCTCGGTGAATTCGGCGATCTCGTCGACCTTGGCCAGCATCTGTCGCCGCGTCTGTCCGAGAAACAGGCCGCGGATGACGATGTTCTCGTAGCCGGAGATCTCGGGGTCCATGCCGATGCCCAGATCGAACACCGGTGCCACCCGGCCGCTCACCGTGGCCGAGCCGCGGGTCGGCTCATAAATGCCCGAAAGCAGCCGCAGCAGCGTCGATTTCCCGGCACCGTTGTGGCCCACCAGCCCGACGCGGTCGCCCAGGTTCAACGACATCGTGATGTCCCGCAACGCCTCGATGACCACCACATTGGACGCGTTGCGCCCGATCGTGCCGCCCAGGAAGGTCTTTTTCAGCGAGCGCGATTTGGCGTCGAAGATGGGAAACTCCACCCACGCGTTATGCGTCTCAATATGAGGGCGCCGGGGACTCGTCACAGGTTGCCGCTTAGAGGTATTGCCCGGTGCCCGAACCGTGGCCACCGGGCCCGCCGGACCTGCCGATCCCGGGGGGCAGGGCGCCCTGGCGCATCTGCTCTAGCTGCGCGCGGGCGGCCATCTGCTGGGCGAACAGCGCGGTCTGGATCCCGTGGAACAGCCCTTCCAGCCAGCCGACCAGCTGCGCCTGGGCGATGCGCAGCTCGGCATCCGACGGGACGGCGCCCTCACTGAACGGCAGGGTGAGACGGTCGAGTTCGTCACGCAGTTCGGGCGCCAGCCCGTCTTCGAGTTCCCGGATGCTGGTGGCGTGGATCTCGCGCAACCGGTTGCGGCTGGCGTCGTCGAGCGGCGCCGCCCGTACTTCCTCGAGCAGCTGTTTGATCATGGTGCCGATCCGCATCACCTTGGCCGGCTGCTCGACTAGGTCGGTCAGCGACCGGTCATCGGAGTCGTCATCTTTCGCGGCCGCCATCAGCTGCGGGTCGAGGCCACCGATGATTTCGATGTTGTCGTCGTCGTTGCCGTTACTCAAAGCAGTCACTCTCCTTGCCGCTGGCATCTGTTCACGTTTTGGGTGTCGGGGCGCCATGCCATTCGTAAATCCAGGCCTCACCGTTGTCGTAGATTTTCGCCCACGACTTCGATTGGTCTATTGACACTAGTCCGTCGGGCACCTTGAACCCGCGAACCGTCGGGACGCTGGTCAGGATGTAGCGAATGTTGAGCGCCCGTACCGCCTCGGATACCCGCGGATCATTGTCACGATCGGCGTACGCCCAGAAAATGAAACGGTAATAGCCCGGGCCGGTTTGCTGCGGGAAGTCGTAGTGGGTCCACAGCGGGTGCAGATCGGCCACTGCATACATCCACGCGGTGCCGTCGACGTTGGAGTCGCCGATCAGGGTGTTCCGGGCTCCCGGCAGGGTCGCCAGGTAAGCAAAAGCGTCGAGGTCTTTCTGGTTGATGATCACCGAGTCGTATTTGTCGCCGAACAACACCAGATGCCGGTAGAGGTAGTGGCGCGCGGTCAGCACGGTGGTGATCAACAGCAGGACCACCGTGGCTGAAACCCACCCGGGTGCGGGAAGTTGGGTGAAGCGCCCGGTGAGCCGTTTGGCCGCGCCGATCACTCCCAAGACCATCGCGAACACCGCGATCCCCGCCATCGGCGTCGCGAGCATCGTGACCACGGCGGAGAGCCGTCGCGGATCGTTGTAGAAGAACTGGCTGAATTCTTCGATAGCGGCGCCGAGCGGGTTGCGAAACGGCGCTCCCGAGTAGATGGTCGCCACGGTCAGCACCAGCCAGAGCACCGGCGGCCACCAGACTCGCTTGTACAGCAGGATCGCCATGCCGATCGCGCTCAGCACGATCAGGCCGTATTGGGTCGGGAAATCGTTGAGGTGGCGGGTGTGCAAGAGCAGCGCGTCGATGACGCCCTGCTTGACGCTCTTGAAGCTGGGGAACGCGTGGCCGGCGATGATGTCGGCCTGGTGGGCCACCCCGATGAACTGCGGCGCCAGTATCAGCGCTGCCGGCACGGCTACCGCAACCAGGATCAGGAGGTCGGCGAGCCGTCCGCGTACCGGATGCCGCCGCACGTCGAAAAGCCACCAGGCCAATAGGAACAAGATGACGACGAACCCGCCGGTCAGGTGCACCGACAGGACGCCCACCAGCGCCAGCACCGCCGCCGGGATGCGGTCGCGATGCCGCGGGGTCGAGGTGATCAACACGAACGTCGGGATCGCGACCCCGTATGCCGCGAGGTTGGGCATCGCGGCGACGCCGAACTCGACGTACGGCACCGACGTGAACGACGCCGACATCGCGGCTGACGTCGCCGCCGTGCCCGCGGTGCGCCACTCGCTGGTGATGGGCCTGAGCAGAAACCAGGTGAGCATCGCTGCGCTGGACGGGAACAGCCAGATCGACGCCGCGACCGAGCTCAAGGTGTAGCCGGTGGTGGGCGCCGCCCCGGTGAGTTGACAGAACACCGCGGTCAGGGCGTGAAACACCGACGGGTAGTACAGCGGTTGGTGGGTCTCGACGTTGCGCAGCTCGCCCATATGGGTGGACGACGCCTGGCCGGTGTCGAGGATGAAGCGCACCTCGTTGGCGTGCCAGACCGCGTCCCAGGTGCTGGGAATGGACTGCCAATGCGTGATCCCGCGGTAGGCCGCCCACATGATCAGCAATGCACCCAGCAGCACACCCGCGGCTACCGTCAGCGCGGGCCAGCCACCGATACCGCGGGCTTCGGCCTCGGTGTCGCGGTAGCGGGCGAGTAGCCGCTGCAAACCCGTCATCAGCAAGCAGACCGCGGCCAGCGTGATCAGCGCTGTCCAACCGTTCCAAGGGATTCCGAGCGCGCCGAACGGGATTATCGCCAGAGCCACCACGCCGTAAGTCAGCGCCGGGCCAACTGCGACGGCGACCGGCCAAGTTAGCTGAGTGATTCGTGCGACGATTGCCCCCGGCGCGATCAGCAAAAACAATGCGATCAGCGTTCCGAACCACAGCCCCACTGGACTAGTATGGCTGGCCGGGTGACCTGGCTCGGGACGGCAGGGACGCATCTGGGCACCCGCTACCGTCATGGTTTAGCTGAATCTGCGGAACTCTAAGGTGGCTGGCATGGCATACGACGTCGCCCGGGTGCGGGGATTACACCCGTCGCTCGGGGACGGTTGGGTGCACTTCGACGCGCCGTCGGGGATGCTGATTCCCGACTCGGTGGCGACTACCGTATCGACCGCGTTCCGCGGATCGTTCCCTAGCACTGCCGGTCCGCATCCGGCGGCCAAGCGCAGCGCCGCGGTGCTGGAGGCGGCCCGTCAGGCGGCCGCAGACCTGGTCAACGCCGACCCGCGCGGCGTGGTGCTCGGCGCCGATCGCGCGGTTTTGCTGTCGTCGTTGGCCGACGCCTCGTCGACCCGCGCCGGTCTGGGCTACGAGATGATCGTCACCCGGCTAGACGACGAAGCGAACATCGCGCCGTGGCTGCGCGCAGCAAACCGGTTCGGCGCGAAGGTGAAATGGGCCGAGGTCGATATCGAGACCGGTGACCTGCCGACCTGGCAGTGGGAGGGCCTGATCGGGCAGCCGACGCGTCTGGTCGCCGCGACATCAGCGTCGGGGACGCTGGGCACCATCACCGATCTGCGCCCGGTGACCAAGCTGATCCATGACGTCGGCGGGTTTGTGGTCGTCGACCATTCCGCCGCCGCGCCCTATCGTCTGATCGACATCGACGAAATCGACGCCGACGTGGTGGCCGTGAACGCCGTCGGGTGGGGCGGCCCACCCATTGGCGCGTTGGTGTTTCGCGACCCGGCGATGATCAACACCTTCGCTTCGGTGTCGACGAATCCGTATGCCACCGGGCCGGCGCGTCTCGAAGTCGGCGTGCACCAATTCGGCCTGCTGGCCGGCTTCGTCGCCAGTATCGAATACCTTGCCGCACTGGATGAGTCAGCACGTGGAACGCGACGCGAAAGGCTCGCTACCTCAATGCAATCGGCGATGTCCTACATGGACGGGATATTCGATTACCTGATGAGCTCACTGCGATCGCTGCCGTTGGTGGTGGTAATCGCGCGGCCCGAGGCCCGGATACCCGTGGTGAGTTTCGCGGTCCACGAGGTGCCTGCCGAGCGGGTGGTGCAGCGGTTGGCGGACAACGGCATTCTGGCGATTTCCAACGCCACCTCGCGAGTGCTCGACGTGATCGGTGTCAACGACGTCGGCGGCGCGGTCACCGTCGGGCTGTCGCACTACTCGACGATGGCCGAGGTCGACCAATTGGTGCGTGCCCTGGCGTCGCTGGGGTAAGGCCTCGCGCTGATATCGCGCCGCTACTCGGGGACCGTCAGCACGATCTTTCCGGTCACCTGCCCCGACGACAGCAAGCGATGGGCGTCAGCGGCCTGCTGGATCGGCATGCGCGCCCCGATGACAGGGCGGACGCGCCCGTTGGCAAACATCGGCCAGACCGAGGTCGTCACCGCCTCGACGATGGCGCTCTTGCCACTGGGACCGGTCACCGGTCGGCCCCGCAGCGCGGTCCCGATGACCCGTGCCCGTTTGCCGATCAGCTTGCCGAAATTGAGTTCGCCCTTGACGCCGCCCTGCATCCCGATCACGATCAACTGACCGTCGTTGGCCAGTGCATCGAGGTTGCGGTCCAGATACGCGGCTCCCATGATGTCCAGAATCACGTCGGCGCCTGCGCCGTCGGTGGCCTCATGTACCCGCGCGACGAAGTCCTCGTCGTGGTAGGCGATGGTGACTTCGGCGCCCAGTTCGCGGCACAGTTCAAGCTTGGCCGCGGATCCCGCGGTGACCGCCACCCGGGCACCCAGTGCCCAGGCGACCTGAATGGCGTGAGTCCCCACCCCACTGGCGCCGCCGTGAATCAGGACCAGCTGGCCCTCGCGTAGGTGAGCTGTCAGCACCAGATTCGACCACACCGTGCAGGCCACTTCCGGCAGGCCGGCGGCGTCCTGCAGGTCAACGCCGCCCGGAATTGGCAGCAGTTGACCGGCGGGAACAGCGACATATTCGGCATATCCGCCGCCCGCCAGCAAAGCGCAGACTTCTTGCCCGGGCGACCATTCGCGGACGTCGTCGCCCACCGCCGCGACAACGCCGGAGACCTCCATGCCGAGCAACTCACTGGCGCCCGGTGGCGGCGGATAGTAGCCGGCGGCCTGCAACAGGTCGGCGCGGTTAACGCCGGCGGCGCGGACTTTGACCAGCGCTTCGCCGTGGTCGGGCACCACATCGGGCACTTGCTGCCAGACGAGTTCATCGGCGGATTCAGCGACGATGGCATGCATGATCGTCACGCTACTACCTGGGGATACCGACTGTTCCAAAGGCCATGTGTCGCATAGCATGACGTCATGGCCGCCCCCATTGCCGGCCGGACAGCCGGTGAGATGCCCGGGCTGGATATCGCCGAGCAGAAGTCGTGGCAGCACTTCCTGGACTCCACTCTGCGTTTGTATTCGACGCTCAACCGTCGACTCACCGATGCCCACCAGCTGTCGCTGTTCGACGTCCGGGTGCTGGACATCTTGGACAACGCCCCGACCGGCTGTGCCCGGATGGGCGATCTGGCCGAGGCGCTGCCGTCGCTGCCCAGCCGCCTGACCCGTCAGATCCGTCGCCTGGAGGGGCAAGGGCTGGTGCGCCGGGAAGCCAGCCAGGATGACCGGCGCGGGGTGGTGGCTGCCATCACCGACGACGGCCGGGCCGCGGCGAGGCAGGCCATGGTCACCTACGCCCAGGGTGTGCGGACCTATTTCCTGGGCCAGCTGTCGCGCACGCAGATCGCCGCGATGGGGGAGAGCTGCCGACGGATCAGCGCTGCGGTCAAGCTCTCCGACCGGGCTTTGAAGACCGGCGGAGCCTGACACCGTTACCCTTGTCGGCGGTGGCGTGGCAGAGCGGCCTAATGCACTCGCCTTGAAAGCGAGAGACGGCTAAAACCGTCCGGGGGTTCAAATCCCTCCGCCACCGCCATTGTGTTGCTTGGTCAGCGTGAATTGGCCGACGTCGGTGATGCCGCGGCGGAAGAAATCCGCGCATCCGGTCAGGTAACGCAGGAAGCGGTCGTAATTGACCTCTGACGTCAGTGCGATCGCCTCTTCGCGGCGGGCAACAAGATTGGCCGCCCACATATCCAGCGTCCTCGCGTAGTGCGGCCGCAGCAGATGGACCCGCTCGACACCGAAACCTGCCTCGGTCGAGAACTTGACCACGTCGTCCTCAGAGGGCAGTTCCCCGCCGGGGAAGATCTCCTGCCCGATGAACCGCATGAACCGCAGATCGCTCATCGTGATCGCGATGCCATGCGGTGCCCAGTAGCTGGGCGGATGCGTGAGGATCGTGTGCAGCAGCATTCGGCCGTCCGCGGGCAACAGGCGGTACGCCGATTCGAAGAACGCGCCGTAGCGCTTCTTTGTGAAGGCTTCGAAGGCGCCGATGCTGACGATGCGGTCCACCGGGTCGTCGAACTCTTCCCAGCCCTGCAGCCGCACCTCGACAGATCGCGACGTCGGCACTTTGGCCAGCCGCTCCATCGCGTATTGATGCTGGTAGCGGCTCAGGGTGATGCCGATGACGTTGACGTCGTACTTCTGCAGGGCCAGTTCCAGCGCGCCGCCCCACCCGCATCCGACGTCCAGCAACGTCATGCCGGGCTCAAGGGCCAGCTTGCCCAGCGCCAAGTCGAATTTGGCCATCTGGGCTTCGTCGAGGGTCATGTCATCGCGCTCGAAATAAGCGCAGGTGTAGCCCATCGTGGGACCTAAGAACAGTGCGAAGAAGTCGTCGTTGAGGTCGTAGATCGACTGCGACTGCTCGTAAAACGGTTTCAAACCGCTCGTTTCTCCGGACATCGAAAGCTACCCATCTGATTCATAAGTCGGGCAGTCAATCGATAACGCGGGGCAAGTGCGCCATCGCTGACGGTCCCCCGACCACAGCCAAACGTGCAAGTGCACATATTAGACGGACGCAGATTAGCCGATGATCGGATAAATCACCAACGGCGGGCTATCTGCCGACTGTCAGCCCCGCGGTACGCGGGATCTCGGCTGCGATGCGGTCCATGAGCGCGGTGTAGCGCCCGGCTTCCGGGTCTTTGCCCGGTTTGCCGCTGCTCACCAGGCCCGCCGCCAGCCCACGCTCGGGATCGGCCCAGATCGCGACGTTGACGAGTCCTAGGTGACCGAACGCCGCCGGCGCGTTGCGGCCGAACGGCCCGAACCTGTTCGTCCCCAGCATGAAGCCCGTGCCCCAGCGTGCAGGGGCGAGGCCGATCGCGACATCCGGCCGCAGGCGTCGACTTTCGCGCACCGCACCGAGCAGTGTTTCCGGTCGCATCACCTGGACACCGTCGAGTTCACCTCCACGGCACCATATTTCGGCAAACCGCGACATCTCATCGGCATTCGAGACAGTGTTGGACGACGGGACCACGGTGGTGAGGAACATCGGGGTGTTGGTGAGCGGAATAGTCTGGTAGAGCGTCCCGCCGATCGCCTTGCGGAATGCTGCTGCGATCGGGGCGGATAACTGTTTACCGGTGGCGTGGCTAGGCGCAACCAGCGGGATATCCTGTTCTGCGACACCGAAATTGGTCCAGCGGAAGCCCAGCGGGTCGAGGATATCGGTGGCAAGAATTTCACGGATGTCCTTGCCGGTCGCGGCCGAAACGATTTCGCGCATCAACAGGCCCCACGTCACCGCGTGGTAGATGTGAATCAGTCCGGGCCGGTACAGCGGCTTTAATTTCCCTAGCTGTTCGCGGGCATATTCGCTGTCGTCCGCGCGCTTGAGATCCGGCCGGGGTCCGGTTGGGAATGGGACTCCGGCGCTGTGGGTCATCACGTGCCGGATCGTTGTGCGGTGCTTGCCATGGCTGGTGTAGGTGGGCAAGTACTCGCAAACGTGATCGTCGAGCGAGAACTGCCCGCGTTCGACGAGCCTGTGCACGACGGTCGCGGTGATCGCTTTGGCGGACGAGTACACGCAGAACGGCGTATCCGTCTTGACCGGGACTTTCTCGGCGTCCGGTGGATCGGTGGGGGCGTTACCCCAGCCGTGCCCGATCGCGCGGTTGAGGACCACCTTCCCGTTGTGGCGCAGGCACAGCTGGATCGCCGGGTGCATTCCCGCGGCATACCAGTGGCGGGCGGCCTGCCAGATCCGTTCGACGGCCGCGGGGTCGATATCAGAGTGATCTTCATCGCCGACCGCCGTGACGGCGTCCAGGTTGGCTGGGACGCGGATCCTGCCCTGCAAGTCAACCTGGCCGGTCATGCGCACCCTTCCGCAGCGGAATCGGTCGAAACCCACCCGCGAGGGTACGTGGAGCTGCCATCGGTGTATCCACAGCTCGACGTTTATCCACAGGCGTGGAGTTCAGACCTCCTCCTGAAGAGCGGCGGCGCTCGTATTCGAACATGGGTTCGAGTAGCGGGCCTAGAACGACGCTGGATCGGGCAGTACGGCGCCGGGCAAGTACGGCGCCGCAGGAGTCCGCCCCGGCAACACTGTGTTCGGATAGCCGGGAGACAAGGGGTATGTACTGGAACCGCTGCCGGGAAACAAGGCATTCAACAGAGGACCGAGCTCGCTGAAGATCCCGTTGACGATGTTCACAGCCGTGGCCGGGTTAGGCCCGGCAGGGGCGGGAACGGGCACTGGATCGTCGACAAGCAAAGGTTGCTGCGGACGCGCCCCAGCGATCCCGCTGCCAAACCCAATTGCGCCAATTGCGGCCAGCGCGAGCGCCATACCCAGCGTCGCTCGGGTCAGTGGCCCGCGAGCATTCGAAACCGCAAACATGTTCCGGAACAACGGGATACTCCTCAAACTCCGCTGAAGCAGCGAGTGCTTCAGACATTCAAGTCACTCCGGTAACACTGCTAACTAAGAATCACAATTGAAACACGACGCGATCACAGATCGAACTCTATAGATTTGCTTACTAACCTTGGAATTCGCTTACTTTGGGTGACCTTCGGCCGGGAAGTCGGTGCCTGCGATTCGCGGCGGAAGTCGGTTGCTCACAGGCGCCGCATAGGCATGGTAGTGGGACTTCCCGTTAAAAACGGTTCCTCAGGAGTTCGTGGTCAACCCCGCACCAACACCTACCACCACCCGGAAAAACTGCTAAGCGCCGACGAAGACGATCCGTGAGGATCGCACCGAATCGTGTTATTCCCCGGTGAACTGTGGCGAGCGTTTGGCGAAGGTTGCCGAGATCCCCTCGGACAGATCCTTGGACGGCAGGAACGCCGCATTCCATGCCGCCACATAACGCAGACTCGCAGATACCGCCGAAATCCGTTGCTGGTCAAGCACATCCTTAATGCCGCGGACGGTCAGCGGCGGATTGGCAGCGATCTCGGCGGCGGTGGCGTGCGCGGCCTGCAGGGTGGCATCGGCGTCGGCGAATACGTCGTTGACCAAGCCGATCTTCTCGGCACGGGCAGCGTCGATGTCCTTGCCGGTCAGTGCCAGTTCGCGCAGCTGCCCGTCGGACAGGATCAGCGGCAGCCGGGCCAGGCTGCCGACGTCGGCAACCATCGCCAGCTTGACCTCGCGGACCGAGAACTTGGCGTCGGCGCTCGCGTAGCGGATATCCACCGCGGAGATCAAGTCGACGCCACCTCCGACACACCAGCCGTGCACCGACGCGATCGTCGGGGTTCGGCAGTCGGCCACAGCGGTGATCGTGCCCTGCATGCGCAGCACCTCGGCGTGGAAGTCGTTGCGGGGCCTGGCCAACGCCCCGTCAGCCAGCACCGGGGCCAGCGTCCCGCCCATCGCCGGCAAGTCCAGGCCATAGCTGAAGTTGCGCCCCGACCCGGTGAGGACGATGGCTCGCACGTCAGGGTCTGCGTCCAGCTCACCGAACACCTGGGGCAGTTCCGACCAGAATGCCGGGCCCATTGCGTTGCCCTTGCCCGGTCCGATCAACGTCACCTGCGCGACGTGGTCTTTGGTTTCGACGATGACGGATTCGTATGGCTGGCCCATGGGCAGACCGTACCGTGGACGTTATGTCTTCTGACCTGCGGCCCGGACCCGACGCACCCCCTACCGACGAACTGGCCAGCGCCGAAGCCGCGCTGG